>JBFZBL010000070.1:0-12374 GCA_041308485.1 Phycisphaerae bacterium
TTCCGATCTCTGCAGGTCGAGGTTAAACGAGTCGGTCCGGGTTACTTCGACGAGCGCTACATCTATAAGAACCTGAGGCCTGCGTCTGTCCAAAGTTTTTATCAATTCCGCTATCCAGTCCTGATTTTTCTTGTTGGCGTAAACTATCAACGAGAAGGTATTGGCGTCAGGAACCACAATGATGTTTTCTTCAGTCTTCTTTATGACCTTTTCTATTTTGCCTTCTTTATCTTTGACGACGTCCTCGATTAACTTCTTGAGGACCTCAGCAATATGGTCAGGCGACTGATTCTGAAGCGGATAAACCTTGTAAGGTATCGCTTTCTGTTCGCTCTCGCTATCGACATAGGAGATGATGGTCGCAATCAGGGCGTGCTGTTCAGGCGAAGCGTTGACCATAAGGGAATTAGTTGATTCCAAAACAACCACCTGCATCTCCTCTGTCGGCAGCTCGCCTTCTGTCCCGGCTACAGTTGGTGCCGGGGTGGGCGGCGCCGCCGGCTGACCCGGTGCGCCGGGAGCAGCGGTCCTGGCTGTAATTCTGCCTGATGTCGCTGTTGTCGCCCGGCTGGCGCCAACTATGCCAAGCTCTTCAAGTTTCTTCCTTACTTCTTCGGCGTCAACGTGCTGTATTTCATACACCCGAAGCGAGCGGATGTCCTGCTGCGCGATATCAAGGGCGTCAATAAGATTTTCCACAACGGTCAGTTCTGCTTCCTGCCCTATCATCAAAATACGGTTGGTCCTTTCATCAGCGTCAAGATATATCGACGGCTTTGAAGAGCCGGGCGCTGCCGCAGGAGTCGGCTGGACCGGTGTCGGTGTGCGAATCGGAGGACGCCTTGGCTGCTGCGGTGTCGCGGCTTGAGGAGTAACGGAAATCGCAATAGACATATCGCCCAGCTGCTCGACAAGCGCCTTGACTTTGGGGGCAAGAGTAGTAGCCATTGTGTATTTTAACTGACGGAACTTGAATTGCTTGGGATTGCCCGGCTTGTCGATTACCTCAAGGAGCTGTTCCACCCTGTTCATCCTGTAAGCGTAGCCGGTAACAATCAGTGTCCCCCTCGCGGCTATTTCTGTTACAGCCCCGACTTTCATACCATCCAGCAGTGCCCTGGCGCTGGCGGTGTCGATATAGTTAAGCTGAAAAATGCGAGTTACAATTACATCGCCCGCTCTAACTTGGCCGCTGTCGGTTCCTATTAAAGCAGGGTCTATTTCCAGAGCGCTATCCAGGGGCACTATTGTCACCAGGTTGCCTTTGCGGGTCATAACAAGCCCGGTGAATTTCAGAACCGATTCCGCCATCGGATAAAGCTCTCTTACTTTGATTGGTCCCTGAATCTTAAGATAAACCTCTTTGCCCTGCACTAATTTAGGATCGTAAACATAGTTTAGGTTCAGATATTTGCCGACCAGGTCGAGCAAACTGATAACATCAAGTTTTTCGGGCAGCGCCAGCTCGAGTGTTTCGTTGGCATCGACGGTATATATCGGCTCATAAGGATTGCGGACCTTTTCCTCTTTATTCGGCTCTGTCGATTCCGCTTCGAGGTTCGGCTCGGCGGCCTTCCTCTCTTTGCCGGTTATTTTGTCTTTAGCCGCTTGTTTTTTGGGTTTGGTCGCGACACCCTCGGTTTTGGGCTGTTTGGCTTGCTGTTTTGCGGTATCGGTCGATTTAAGATTACTTTCGGCTTTGGATATTGAATCGAGAAGCTCACCGAATGCCTTATCCGGATCGTCCGGTTTTGATTCCGCAACGTTCCGTGATACAAGTCCGTCCTCCGGATTGGGTAAAGGAGAGGCTCGCTTTACTATGTTAGCATATTCAACAAATTTATCCATAACGGCGACCGGCGCAACGGCTATTAGCTTACCTTCGTGAGTATCCACAATCGCCTTGTAGCCGGTGCCGCCGGGAATATTAAAAAAAGTTCCTATGGATATCCTGCCGATTTCGGCAGCCATTGCGTCCGCGGACGGCATCCGGTTTGCCTCAGAAGCGGGCAACAGGACCTTTACGGCATATTCTTCACGCGAATCAGCCAAGGCCAGCAGGGCCGCAGTCTTGACAAGAGTATCCGGCCCGGCTGTAACCAGCAGCGTATTGGAATCATTGAGCTGAGAGGTGTTCGTGATGTTCACGTCGGCCAGAAACTGTTTGGCCTTCTGCGGTGAGATGTATTTAAGCAAAAAAGCCCTGTACCTGTCAGGGGTGGACTTTGCTATTTCGTTAGACGATACAATGTCGGCAGCCAGTACCGGTTGACGGGGGATAAAACTGCCAAATATTAAAAGTGCAAAGGAAGCAAACGTGACCATTCGGCAGGCGGGTCTCAGCTTTATTGCCATAGTACACTCCACATCTCTCATCACTCGTCTCTAAAAACCAGCCCTGATTCGCCCTGAGCACACGGTGTCTCGGCAATTCTGGACAGGCACGGAATCACCACATTAAATTAGACAAAGAAGCACTCAAAAAGTTCCGTCCGGGGCGAGCCTGGCGACCTCGTTTTTAAGTTCTTTAAAGGCCTTCATCGGCAGAGGAAGCTGTATGGCCAATAGTCCTATAAAACAATGGTTTTTATCAAACGAAGGTGAAAAATGAATAGATTGCGCCTCGGCATGGCTCCCCTCGACAGGTTCGACAAGTTCGACCCATGTACGCTCGGGGCAGGCAGGGTAAACCACCCTTTTTTCGCTTTTACTTCGATGAGTGGTTAGGTTCTTTGACTCTTACTATGGAAACCGGCTCCTTCCAGTGGATGATTTTTTCAAAGTACTGCTTCTCATTGGCTGCGTATTCCGCGCTATGTTCGGCGTTATGGCAATCACTGCAGGTTGACATAGGGCCTGATGTCTCGATTGCTCCGAGCGACCTGAGATGCTCGGAACCCGGCCCGTGGCAATTTTCGCAGCCGACGTCCTTCAATTCGGGGGTCTTTGCCGGAGAAATATAACCGGTTTGGTATTGCATGCCGACAACGTGACAGCCGACGCATTCGGGGTCATAATCGGAGCCGACTTTTTCGAGTGTAGCGAAGGCATCGGCATGGCGGCTGTCCGGCGAGGCCTGCTTAGCCAGGCCCGGTATGAAAACCTGCTTGCTTGTTACCCACTTATCGTATTCATAGTCGTGGCAGAGTTTGCAGTATTTTGAGCCGACGTATTCAAGGTTGCCCGGCAAAATGAAACGCGGCTGTTTTTCGATTATGTTGGCGTCTTTGACCAGCCGCTGGTAGTCCTTATAAAGTTCGACAAGCGGCTGATACTGAGGCATATCCTCGGCAACCGGCACAGAAATAAACTCCAGCCGGGGTTTTTGTCCCGCGCCATCAAATATCGCCTGGATTCTGCCGACATACTTCCCCAGCCGGCCCGACGAAATTACCAGAGGACTGGCATTGGCATCGCTAACAAGTATCGGCTCATCCTCGGACTGCGGAGGAATAATCAGCAAATCAAAGAGATGCATTTCCGAAACGGCAGCGACTGTTTTTACGTCGCTACGGTTAAGAATCAGAATTTTTACCGCCGAAGGCGACTCTGTGGGCAATGAAAACAAGTCAGGCAGCCGGGAAATATGGTCTTCGGTTTCGGCGGCAGCAACGACTGCTTCTAAAACAATCCCATTCAGCGTAAATTTCTTCGTGTATTTTGCGGGCAGTTTTACGTCATCTGGGCTGCCGGCGGTTATGCAGTTGAAAAGCAAACTGAGGCCATCAAGAAGTCCCGCCTGACGGGCGATAAGAATATCCTGCTCGGTGAGGTTGATTACATCATAGCCAAGCTGGGCAAACGCCTGTACGATAATGTTGAATTTAATGAGGTTTTGCTCGGTCGATTCGGGGACCAGCGAACCGGTATCAATAATGAGTCGATTTTGAGGTTTAATGGTGTTGAAGACGGTATAACGCCTGTCAAGGCCGCCAAGCTGCCCGCCCGAGCAGCCGCACGGCTGCATTGAGCCTAACTCGTTACCTGTGAAGAAAATAGTAACAAGCTCCGGTGCCTGTCCGGGCGTACCAGGAACTGCGAACACCGCTGTCGCGGTCAGCAGAAAGATAAAAGCTGTTTTTACCGTCATTGCCGGCAAGATTCAGTTTGCGCCGCCTTTATTGCCGCTGATAGAACCCGCGGCAGGCAACATCTATTTTTTCACCGTCTTTGGTAGTAATCGTAAACGTATCCGTAAACATCCTCGTCGGATTATTAGTCGCAGGCGGAACTATCACAAGATTAAACTTGCAGCGATTACCGACTTTTTCCTGACCGGCAACCCTTACGATACCTCCCTTTGAGGTTGCTGAGGCAATTTCAAAATCTTCATTGTAATTATTGAGCAGCCACAATTCACGCTCGACGGATTTGTTGACTTCGGCGTTGAGTACATTTATGGAGGGCGGGTCAACCTTAAATCTTGCAAGAACACTGAATGGTATGGTAATCGTAGGACACTCCGGATGAGTGGTTGTAATTTCAATGCGGCCGCTGTTGTTAACGCCTGTTTTTTGCGTGTTCATTTTGGTCTTAAGGGCAAATTTCGCGGCCTTCTGGTTCGGGTCAAAGTCCGTGGAAACGGCGTCGCCGGTGGAATTGAACGCCGTAATCGCAAAACTCTGGTCATCGACGCTGTGCAGGTTTAGCATGACGACACCCGCGTTTTCGCCCTTGAGCGTATAATCCAGCTTTTCCGGTTCGTAAACAACCTTCTGGGCGACAGAGGCCTTGATGGTCAACTCGATTCTCGGGTTATCCTTATCGTTTGAGAGCACATAGAGGTGTCTGATCTTTGAGCCGCTGCTCTTGTCGGCGTTATATGCGACATCAATCGTTCCTTCTTCACCGGGAGCATATTCCTTCTTTGTGAGCTCAAAGGGGGTACAACCGCAGGTCTTCGTAATTTCATTTATTTTTAGGATGCTGGCGCCTTCGTTTTTGAACTTGAACTTGCAGGGATTAGTGGAGCCTGGCGCAACAGGACCGAAATCGTGAATGACCTGCTCGAAAACGATTTTCGGGGGCGGCCCGTTGGGTTCAGCCGCCGTGGCAGGTTTTGCTGCACCAGCCGCCTGGCCGGCGAACCAGCACTGCAAAACCAATACAGAACTTATGATTCCAGTAAGCACATTCGTCCTTCCGACCTTCATTTTTGTATCTCCCAATACAATATTAATCGCAAGACCAAACCCCGTCGGTTTAATTTGCTTAAAACTTATATTATATCACAAATTCGGCTCATCCACAAGCGGTTTTCGAGGCCTTTGCGGCAAGCCGAAACAAAGATTCCTTTCTCCCGGCACCCTGGATACCGGGCTAAAAACCGGCTTTTTGCTATGACTGTTATTTGCCAGCCAGCCAGTTATCACACAGGACAGCCAAATCTTGTATATCTACGACGCCGTCGCCCGCAGGTGCGGGATTTCAGGGAAACTTTAAGGATCAATATGACCTCACGATAATGAGTAAAAACAGTGGGCTTAAATCTTAACAGGGATAGCGGGGCGGAGGAAATACAGCCATTTGGACAAGATATTGTCGCCCGTAATAACAGTGGCAGCCTGTGCGTAAAGGTCTAATTGTCCGCGATAAATTGCTGCTCGCTTTGTCGCTCCATCGGCGGAAACGTCGTCGGTTTTGAAATCTATGACTACCTGACCTTCTGGTGTTTTGACAAGCAAATCGATTATGCCCTGAACGATTATAAAGTCCTGCGTACCGCGTACCGCGTTCTGCATCTGGGGTTCTGTCCACTGTGAGGCGGGGACAGCAAAGGTAAAAGGCCATTCTCGCAAGACGGTATTACTTTTACTGAGAACTGTTTGGCCGAGTTCGCTTTTGAAGAATTTTGCAATCGAGTCGGTATTTACTTGTGACGCCATTTCCTTAACAATAGCGCCATTCTCTACGAGTTCTTCAATAAGTCGAGTTACAGCTTCCGTCGTTACAGGTTTCGTAAGGTCAAGCTTCGATATAACAAGGTGCGTAGCTGTTCCGATTGCCCTGCCGTCGATTTGCTTAGTCGCCAAAACGGCTTTCGGCTTGCGGTCGAAGGCGAGCGAATAATCAATTTTTGTAAATTCGTCGTTGCGATGAGTCCACTGTGTAACGGTCCTCTTGGCGGGCAGCGATGGCGCGTCGCCGAACGGATATTGCCAGTTGAGTGTTTCCTTCAATTTGGCAATGTTCTTTAGATTTATGTTTGATGATTTATTATTTATGATTTTTCCCTGTTTTGAGCTTTGTAACAGAACAGACAGTTTTTCCAGTTCAGGCCGGCCATAAAACTGAACGCTGAATAAATTATCCTGCGTAGTTTGGGTCGTCAGTCCGGTTTGAAATACCTGATGCAGCATTTGCTCGTTGCCAAGCGATGACAAAATCCAGTCGAGATGATTCTGGTAGGTATCGAGATGCCAGGACGGGATTGATTGACCTGCGAATGAATGAGCAACAATTATAGCATTTTTACAGCTATCCCGGTCTTTGCAACCAATTAGTATCAGGCGATTCATCGCTCTTGTCATAGCGACGTATAGGATTCGCATTTCCTCTGCCAGCGACTTTCGGCGGTTTTGCTCCTCTATTACCTGGTAGGCGAGCGAATCGAGACGGGAATTGTTTTCGGCATCGATGATTTTCAGGCCTAGAGTAAGGTTTTCATCCAGAACACACTCTCTGCTGGAATCCTTTTTATTGAATTTGCTGTCGAGGTCGGCGACGAATACGACGGGAAATTCGAGACCCTTGCTTTTGTGGATGCTCATAATGCGGACCGTATTGCCTGTGCCCGCCTCCGGCTGCGGTTTTGACCAGTCCTCGCCGGCGGCAATAAGCTTCTCTAAAAAAACGATGAAACGAGTAAGCGATGGAACGCCTGAATTACCCGCGAATCCCTCGAACTGGATGGCCCTGTCGTGCAGTTTGAGCAGATTGGCTCGGCGAGCGGGACCATCAGGCAAAGCGCAGACGAACGACAGGTAGCCGGCTTGGCGGTAGATGTGCCAGATTAATTCCGCGAGCCGGCCCCGACGCGCGACAGTCCGCCAATCGTCAAGTATCGCAATCGCCTTCGTAAGTTTATTCGCAAGCTCATCGCCTGATTTACAAAGTGATATCGCGCAATCATAGAAGCTGACATCGCGATTATTTTTTTTGCTGTTCAGGCGAATCCCGGCAAGTTCAGTGTCAGTAAATGAGAAAAACGGGCTTCTCAGCGCAGCGGCCAACTCGATATCGCGCCGCGGGTTATCGAGGACCTTCAGCAGGCACAGCATATCGGCAATTTCGGTCGCCTCGAAGTAGCCGGCGGCGGCATCGCAGCTCACGGGAATACCTTCCATACGCAGGGCCTCTACAAAATCGCTTTTACCAGCGAGTGCGCGCATCAGGACAACAATGTCACGGTATTCGACGGGCCGCGGTTTTTTTGTCTCTTTGTCGATGATTCGCTCATTAGAATCGGCATCGACGAGTTGTTTTATTCGCTGTGCAATCATAGCCGCCTGCAATCGCCTGTCGCCAAGCGGCGCCGCATCAGGATTATTTTTTGCCTCATCAAGTATGTGCAATTCTACAGACGGAGACCTTTCGATTTGGGCAGTATCCTGTGAATACGGTTTAAGATGCGCCGATTCATCGTAATCTATTCCCGCAAACGGTGCGGTCATTATCCTGCTGAATACTTTATTGGCAAAATCAAGGATTTGTTTAACAGAACGAAAATTGTCCTGAAGGTCAACTCGCAAACCAAGCTTGCCTGAAGGTTTTGTTGAGGCGAGTTTAAGGTTATCGATGAAAATCTCCGGTCTCGCGCCGCGCCAGCGGTAAATGCTTTGTTTCGGGTCGCCAACCGCGAAAACATTGCCGGGCGAACCGACCATATCAATAATCGCCTGCTGAACGTCGTTTATGTCCTGGTATTCATCAACAAAAACGTATTTATATTTTTTACGCAGCTTCAGCGCGGTTTGCGACGGTTTGGATTTTTCATCGGTCAGCAAACGCAACGCGTAATGTTCGAGGTCGGCAAAATCGAGACAGTTGATTGCTTGCTTTGCCTGGCGATACGACTCGTCGAAATGCCTGACTAATTCAATGAGGACCTTTGTTTGCGTGCCGATTGCTCCCGTAAATTTGTTAAGGTATTCGGGATTTAAAACCGCCAGGTTTTTAAGCTCTTTGACCGAATCAAGCGCGTCTCCAACAATTTTACCGATAAAATCCGCCTGCGCAACATCGTTCGGTTTGGAAACTCTCGGTCTTTCAAATTCCCACCGGCCTTTTTTGAAACTCTCAAGGCACTGCCGGACAGGTTCTATATAATTTTTCCTGCATTTCGCGGCCCATTCCCCTGACAGATTTAATTTGTTATAAATGTTTAGTGCGAATTCGAGCCGGCTAATCGCTTCCTGAAGTTTATCCGTTACGACTCGCTTTTGAACCTGCGCGATATCGGTGGCGAACGGGTCAACCGTTTCAGCCAAGACTTTTGCCCGCTCAAGCCAGTTGTCGCGCGATACGACACCGTCAAGAAAATAGCTTATCTCGATTATGGTCGCGGGGAAACCCTCCATCATTCGCAGGTCCCTGCGAGTCATAAGAAGCCTCAGCGCATCGGCTATATTATTCTGCTTCCAGGCCCAGTCGATTGTCTTTTCGAGTATTTCGGTCTTGAGCAGCTTTGCCTCGTCGGCGTCAATTATGCCGAACGTCGGGTCAAGTCCGATTTCGTAAAAATGCTCGGTGATGATGCGTTTACAGAATGAATGAATGGTGCTTATATCTGCGGCGCCGAGCAGAATCAACTGATGACGCAGATGCCTGCGAAGGGCAGCATCCGCGGTCGTTTCCATCTCCAAGCGTAACTGCTTTGCGATGCGGGATCGCATTTCTTCTGCGGCCATTTCGGTAAAAGTAACAACGAGAACACTCCAGACATCCGGACAGGCAGACGTATTGGTTACGACGTTTACACAGCTGCCCGAAAGCACGGCGGTCTTGCCTGTCCCCGCAGATGCGGAGACAAAGACGTTCCTGCCGTGCTCGGTAATTGCCCGGTTCTGCTGCGTCGTCCATTTTACCTTACTTTGACTCATCTTTTGTAATCCGCTCAAGGACCTGCTCTTTGCCGAGGGACACAAGCAGGTTGTAATTATTTATCTGCCAGTCGAACCGGCAGACGGGTTTATATTCACATTGTTTGCACGGCGACTTATTGCCGAGGCCGTATGGAAAGGCGGTAATTGTGCCCGATGTGATCTGGCCTGCGAGGTCAACTATTTTGCGCGAGCTGAAATTCAAAAACCTCTCGAAATCCGCCGGCCTTATTGCACTGTTGCTGTTGTAATTGCCGTACTGGTCGCCTTTCGTGCTTACGAAGAAACTGTAATAATTGCTCCAGCCGCCATTGGCTGTCGAATCAAGCCCCTTGAAATAATCTCCGTTAAATATCCCTCTTGCCTTGTGGGCGAACTTTGAGGTGTTATCGATGGATTTGCCAAGCTCGACATTTTCCGGGCCGATTTCAATCGGAATATAAAACGCACCGGCTATATCGTCGGCTAATTTACCGCTGGCATTTTTCACTGCGAGCATATAAACAGCAAGCTGGATATCGAGGCCGTAGTAAAATTCCGCCCAGTTAAATGAGTCCTTGGAACGTTTTTTGTAATCGAAGACGACCGCAACCTTTCGCCCGTCAATCCTGGCGATATCCAGCCGGTCTATTCGGCCATTGAGAGTGAGCCGTCTGCCATCAGGAAGCGTCAGCGCAAATTCGCCGATTGAGCCGCCATCGGTTTTCGGCTTGCCGAATGAAATCTCGGACATCGCAGGCCTGAAAGCGCCCGCGCGAATCATCTGCGATATAGCTATGACGCAATCCCGCAGATATTCCCGTGCGGAGCTAATCATAAAGGCATTGTGCGGGCTGTGTGCGGCGAATTTCGAGATAAACGAATCCTCATCGCAAAGCCGTTCGATTTGCTCATCAAGAATTTTAATCAGAGCATTATCAGTTATTTTCTCGAAATCGACTTTATCTTCGACGACCCTTTTAGTGAACCGGTCGAGGACGCGGTGATAAAAATCGCCGATATCTAGCGGTCCAAGTTCGAACTCCTCGCGTTCACTCAGCCCAAGCGTATATCTTGCGAAGTGCTTGTAGGGACATTCGGCGAAGGTGCTTAGCCGGGATGCCGAACTGGACAAATGCTTATCAAAAAGCTCCCCGACAATACCGTTTTCCAGCATCGCCTCGTTTTTATAGTCGAGCGCGTTGGTCGCCCTCGAACCAATCGCTGAAAGCTGGTCATCGCGGGCAATTTTATCCAACAGCGCTTTTGGTTGCGGTGAGCAGCAAAGAATATCTTCAAGCTCATATTTGGTGCGAACATCTTCAATACCGGCCGGCGAGTAGTCAGCCGATTCCTCTTTGAGGTCGTCAAACAAGCCGCAGAGGTTATCGACGAAAGGCGAACGGACGACCGCATTTGATTTCTGGTCAGCGGCAGGATACGTAACACAGAGAAACTCCGAAGGCCTTGTGAACGCGATATAGGCAAGATACGGCCTGTTTGCAAGCTCCTGCCGAATGCCGGGCGCAAGGTCAATACCGCAGGATTGTGCGGCCAGACGGTCTTCTTCACCTAAGATGCTGTCGAAAACGACAGGCGAGGGAAATTGTCTTTCAGTCGTGCCGATTAAAAAAACCGCTTTCAACTCAGGATGTCGGCTGCGCTCAATCGAACCTACAAGCACCTGGTCAAGATTCGGAGGAATAAACGCCAGCGTTATCTGCGAAAATGCACTTCGAAGAATCGCGAGATAATCCTCACAGTGAAGCGGCACGCCATCGAACGCCGCGACCATTTCGTCGAATATGTCGATTAGCCGGTCATAAAACTGGCGATGCTCGTCAGCGCCCGCATAATCGCCCTTCTGTATCGCCTGCTCAATCCAGCCCGACAAATGTTTACGCACTTCCGCCGCCTCGAAGAAATCGAAAATTATTTTCGTAAATTGCTCCGGGATAAGCGTCTTATTATCGCCGGCGGCATCGCTGAGTTTGTTTTTCAATTCCAGCAGAGGAGCAATTGCTTTTTCGCGGATTCGGTTTACTCGCTTTTCGCCGAACTGTTCCGCCCTGTCTGCGGCGTATTTCCACGGCTTTTCGCTTTTCCAGTCGCCGGTGGTGACACCGAAGGACAGACAATAATTTTCAAGCAGGTCAATCTCATCTCGCTCGATATTCAGCAGGTCGGTCTTGAGATACGCGAAGATTTCACCCGCGGGAAAATCATTTGTTACCGCGTTCATCGCAGAGCAAATCATCTCGATTACGGGATGCTGATTGAGAGGTCTCCTTTTATCTATAAAAACAGGGATGCTGTAATCCTCGAAACAGGCCTTGATATAGTTTTCATAAGAATCGAGGTCGGATGCGATGACGGCAATGTCACGGTATCGCAGACCGTTGCATCTTACCAGGTTTGTTATCTGCCGGGCGACAAACTGCACCTCGGCGCGGGTATTCTGCACTGATACGACGCGGATATTGCGGCTGGCCGACACCCTTGCTGAATCCTCATTAAAAATATTCTGCTCGACATGAGCGAGCGGCTCGCAATCCGAAAACCGCATCGGTTTATTCAAAATTAACGGTGGGGAAAGTTTAAGTTTGCACTTTTTTATCCGTTCGACAAGCTCGGCGTATGTCTCGGCGGTGTGGCCGAATAAATCCGTCGGGTCGATTTTGTTTTTGTCCGGGTTAGTTATATCGGTCGTCGCCGGGTCAAGGCAAAGGGCAATCTGGGCATCTTCGACGACCTTGAGTAGTTCAGTAAGCAGGGCAAGCTCGCTGGTGGTGAAACCCGCGAAACCATCAACCCACAGTTTTGCACCGCGCACCAAATCCGCATTAGCGACGGCCTTGCAGGCCGAGGTCAGTTGAATATCCGGGTCAAGAAACTTGCCTTCGATAAACTTAATATATTCCTCGAAAACAATTCCTAAATCTGCGAACTTTGCCGCCGCCAGGGTATCGCCATGCTGTTTTCGCAGATTTTGCACAAGATTTTTTATGTCGTCCGGCGTATTTGCGTATTGCTGCAGCTGGGTAATCGTATCAGCCAAACGCTGCCCGAGACCGGGAGCTCCGGCGGAATCGGCGAACACGCTCAATTTGCCCGCGCATTCGCGGAGAATTCTTTGAATAACCATTGACCTGCCCAATCGCGAAATCACAGGTCTTGCGATATTTTTGCCAAGAACAAGATAAACCAGCCGGTCAAAAGACA
Source organism: Phycisphaerae bacterium (assembly GCA_041308485.1). Lineage (GTDB taxonomy): Bacteria > Planctomycetota > Phycisphaerae > Sedimentisphaerales > Anaerobacaceae > Fen-1362. The sequence continues at coordinate 12,303 of JBFZBL010000070.1, forward strand.
GGATGTGCAGGCGACTATAGCCGGTTATACGCGCATCGCTGAGTATCGCCTCGCTCGCCTGGTAGGTCGCCT
>JBFZBL010000071.1:0-41029 GCA_041308485.1 Phycisphaerae bacterium
TGGGACCTGAGTGGTCAACAAGGCGGGTTAGGGTCAGGCGGTGGTTTTTCGGTGACAAGGGATTTAATTTGCCACATGCTGTTCGTTGAAGCGAGGTAACATATGACAACGGTTACAAAAAAAGAACTTATCGATCGTATCGCAAAAGACACACAGGCAAAGCGGGTGACAGTCAAGCGCATCATACAGACATTTCTCGACACGATGACCGCGGAGCTTATGAAGGGTAACCGCCTTGAGTTTCGCGACTTCGGCGTGTTCGAGACCAGGACCCGTGCGTCGCGCGTCGCGCAGAATCCCAAGACGCTGCAGCGAGTGAATGTTCCCGCGAAGAGGACGGTGAAATTCAAGATGGGCCGGCTGATGAAAGACAAGATGGGCTCCGGCGTTCGCGAGTCGGCGACAAAATAATTTTAGATGCTCGATACTTGATGCTTGAAGCTCGATTAGCAGGAATCGGACGGACAGCAGCAATAATAAGAAGTGAATTTGCATTATAGTAGTTGATGTGGGGCGGAATATGTCAGAGGGCACGGTGAAGTGGTTCAACTCAAGGAAGGGTTACGGCTTTATCGCTGCAGCGGACGGCAAAGATGTTTTCGTGCATTACTCAAGCATAGCGAGCGAGGGGTACAAGACACTGGAAGAGGGCGACCCGGTCACATTCGATATCGTCCAGGGCGAAAAAGGCCCAAGAGCGGAGAATGTTGTTCCTCTATCACCGAAGACAAAGGGAAAGCCCGGAAAAGCCGGAGACGAAAAGTAAGGCAGCCAAGGCAAATCCAAAAAACAAATCCGGAAACAGTAAATCCAAATTCAGTATTTCCTCACCGGCGGGCGGTTTTTTTTACTTGCAAGTTCCTATAATATCTGCTATGTCATAAATAGACGGTGATTGAAAAGACAAAGCACTAAAGGCGTTTTTGACTATGTTAGCCGCAGGAGTTGAATCCGGTCTTGACTGTAACGTGCTTGTTTTGAACAAGCACTATATGGCGATTCGCATCATCGGCGCCAGACGGGCATTCTCCATGCTTTGCCGTCAACTGGCGGAAGTCGTTTCCTGCGAGGAGGGTACTTACGCCAATTACGATTTTCAGAGCTGGTGCGAGGTCAGCGAGCTGAAGCGCAATTTCGAGCCGGATAACTACGACTGGGTATCGACGGTCAATATATACGTTGCGGTTCCTCGGATAATCCGCCTGCTGTTTTACGACCGCCTGCCCAGAAGCGAGGTAAAATTCAACCGCAGGAACATCTTCGCCCGCGACAAAAACCGCTGCCAGTATTGCGGCAGAAAGCAACCCACCAGCGAACTTTCACTCGACCACGTCGTTCCGAGAAGCGCGGGAGGCAAGGCCACCTGGACAAATATCGTCTGCGCCTGCACCAACTGCAACGTGAAGAAGGGCGGCAGGACGCCTCAGCAGGCGGGATTGACGCTGATTCAAAAGCCCGCCAAACCAAAACACAATCCGCTGATTCATCTCCACCTCGGCCACCAGCGTTACAGCAGCTGGAAACAATTCTTAGACAGCGCCTACTGGTCTGTCGAGTTAAAGTAAGGCGGTTGCGCCGAGGCCGATGGGGATTTCCCTCGGGGCGGCGGTCCTGTTGTCGCGATTCACTTCTTCAGCAACGCCGATGGCGAAGGAGATGTATTCGAGCAGCTGCTCGACTTTTGCAAAGTTGATAATCGGGCCGAACAATCCTGGGTCACAAAAGTTCTGCTCGTGAGACAATGCCACAAAAACGTGCGAGCCGGTAAATGAAATCCGTACCCAGGCGGAGCGATACTTTTTTCTAAACTCGATGATGCGGCTCATAAGAGCAGGCGAAAGGATATATCTTGCCTGGGCTTCGTTTTCGGAATAAACAACGTAATATTTTTCGAATTCGGCATCGTCGAATTTAATCAGCTGTCCCACGGGCGGCAACATGGATTGCAGCGCCTGGCCGAGTTTGCCGAGCAGATTTTGCGCGACGTCGGGCAGGAGGATTGTCTGGCCGGAGAAGTTTTTATTGCAATCGGCGACGAAAAACAATCCTTTGAAAATCGTAACCCAGCTATGGTGTTTACCTCTCTTGGTGTAATACTCCGAATGAACCCGTGAAAATTCCACAGGTATATTACCGAGGCGGCCTTTGACGAGGTCGCTGCCCGAATAACGCTCGGCCTGCTGACGGAAGAGATTGGACATAGAATAAGCGCCGCCTGATACGAAGCCGAACAGGTCGTATTGAAGATTGGCGTCGAGAAATTTAACGAACTTATCCATTACAGACATTTTGAAGGCGGAGTTGTATTCGCGCATAAGGACTTTGGGGAGCAGGCCGAGAATGACCAGCGCGACAAAGAGAATACAGCCGGCGGCGATGAGAGTGGCTTTGATGCCGGCGATATATTCCGCCTGCTGCATCCAGAATAGCCCGCCCATACCGCCACAGGCCAGCAAAGCGGCCGCGGCCAGAAGTTTGCCGTGAACACCGCTTCGGATTTTCTCAAGGATAGCCAAATCAGAGGCCATTTCCCGCACGCAGTAATCTTTGAACTGTTCTATAGTTTTCATTTTTATAGCGCTCCTATAGTTCGACAAGCTCACCACAAGTAAACTGAACAAAGAATAGTGATTCTTCCTGCTATTATTAACGGAAAATACCCTCCCGGCCTTTAGTAAAAACCGGGCAGAAAGTACCCTTACAGACAGGCCAAATTGAGGTTTTTGGCGGCGGCGGTGTCGTCGGGTCTGCAAACAGGGGTTGTCGAAGGCGAGGCCTTGATTTTTTCGGGGTCGGTTTTGGCGACCTCGGCGATATCAACCATCGCCTCGATGAAGGAGTCGAGTGTTTCTTTACTCTCGGTTTCGGTCGGTTCAATCATAATCGCATCGTGGACGGTCGTGGGGAAATAGACGGTGGGCGGATGAAAGCCGCGGTCTATTAATGCCTTGGCGACATCCAATGCGTGGACGCCTGAATCGAGCATACTCTTCGATGGGGTAAGAACACATTCGTGCATACAGATTGCTTTTACCCTTCGACTTGGCTCAGGGCAGGCGGCCTGTTCAAAATGCTTTTGCAATTTAACCCTGACGTAATTGGCATTGAGGACGGCGTTTTCGGCGACGCGGACGAGGCCGGCTTTACCGAGCATAAGGATATAAACGTATGCCTTGAGGATTACAGCGAAGTTGCCGTAGAAAGGCGCGACGTAGCCGATGGATTTGGGCCTGTTGTATTCGAGGGCGTAGGTGCCGTCGTCACGTTTGGTTACTATTGAGACGGGGAGGTAATCGACGAGTTTTTTAGTGACGCCTACGGGGCCTGCGCCTGGGCCGCCGCCGCCGTGAGGCGTGGCGAATGTTTTGTGGAGATTGATGTGGACTATGTCGAAGCCAAAGTCGCCGGGGCGGGCCTTGCCGACGATGGCGTTGAGGTTTGCGCCGTCGTAGTACGTAATGCCGTCAACGCTGTGAATGAGGTCGCAGATTTGTTTGATGTTGGGGTCGAAAAGCCCAAGGGTGTTCGGATTAGTCAGCATCAGGCCCGCGACTTCATCGTTGATGAGTTTTTTCAGCGCGTTGACATCCATCACGCCTTTGTCGGTGCTGGGGACGGAGATAACTTTGTAGCCGGCGATTGCTGCGCTTGCGGGGTTTGTGCCGTGAGCGCTATCAGGGATGAGGACGGTGGTTTTTTTGTTGCCTTTGTCGCGATGATAGGCGGCCATAATCATTATGCCTGTCAGTTCGCCGTGAGCGCCAGCCATCGGCTGCATTGTGAAGCCCGCCATACCGGTTATTTCGCGCAGGAGCATATCCATTTCGTAAAGGACAGCGAGTGCACCCTGTGTAAGCATACCGCCTCCGCGCAATTGCGGCAAAAGCGGGTGGAGATGCGCAAAGCCCGGATAGGCGGCGATGCGTTCGGTGACCTTCGGGTTATATTTCATCGTGCAGGAGCCGAGCGGATAAAAATTGGTATCGACGCCGAAGTTGCGGCGAGATAATTCCGTAAAATGCCTTACCACGTCAAGCTCAGTAAGCTCGGGGAGCAGGGCGGGTTTATTACGCAGGAATTCTTTTTTAATATTTACGGTGGTGGAGACGTCGCTTCTGGTTGTTGTAACGCCTCGCCTGTTTGGCACGCTTTTGTCGAATATCAGTTTCATTTATCAGTCTCCGGCGGGGTAAACCCCACCCTACAAAAACTTAAAGACACGACCAAGATGACCGTGTTACAAAACGCTCTCCAGCGCTTCAGCAAACATGCCTATCTGCTGTTTGGTTCGCTTTTCGGTTACGCATACAAGGATGCAGTTTTTCATATCGGGATAATATCTGCTCAATGGGAAACCCGCGGCGAAACCTTTTTCTATAAGTTTACCTATCACATCCGCGGCGTCTTTTGACAAGTCGAGCACAAATTCGTTGAAAAACCATTTGGTTGGGAAATGTGATTTTACCCCCGGTATTGCAGTGAGGCGGTTATAGGCATAGCTGGCCTTGTCTGCGCAAAGCTGGGCGGTTTCGCGCAGGCCCTCTTTGCCTAATAATGACAGATACACCAGCGCGGTCATCGCGCACAGGGCCTCGTTGGAGCATATATTTGACGTGGCTTTTTCCCTGCGGATGTGCTGTTCTCTTGCCTGGAGGGTCATAACGAAGCAGTCGTTGCCGTTGCGGTCCTTGGTTCGGCCAATGATGCGGCCCGGCATTTTGCGGACGTGCTGCATTCGCGTCGCCATAAACCCGAGATACGGCCCGCCGAATGACATCGGCATACCCAAGGATTGCCCTTCGCCTGTTACGATATCTGCGCCCATCGAGCCGGGGGTTTTGAGAATTCCGAGCGATATAGGATAGCAGGACACAACCAGCAGCGCTCCTTTTTTGTGTGCGGCCTCGGCGATGTCACTGAAGTCATCAACGCAGCCGAAAAAATTGGGGTTCTGCAAAATCACAGCGGCGGTATCGTTATCGAGTTTGGCTAATATCTGTTCTCTGTCGACAAGGCCAGTTTCACAGTGCGTCTGGACGTGCTCTATTTTGAGGTTCTTCGTATATGATTCAATCATGACGCGGTAAATAGGGTTGACGCTGTCATCGATGATTACCTTGTTTCTGCCCGTGATACGAAGGGACATCATCATTGCCTCGTACATCGCGGTGCCGCCGTCGTATATTGAGGCGTTGGCGACTTCCATATCGGTCAATCGGCAAATCGTCGACTGGTATTCGTAAACGGCCTGTAATGTCCCCTGCGAGACCTCGGGCTGATAGGGCGTGTAGGCGGTGTAAAATTCGCTGCGCGATATTATCGAATAAACAGCAGACGGTATGAAGTGATCATAAAAGCCGCCGCCCAGGAAAAGCGTAAGGTCTATCGAGTTTTTGCCCGCGAGGTCGGCAAGCACATTGCGGACTTCCTGCTCTGGCAGGCCATCGGGCAGATTCAATTGCCCGCATAAAAGATTTTTAGGAATATCCGAAAAGAGCTTATCCATCGTAAGCCCGATCTCAGAGAGCATCTGCTTTTGCTGGTGGGCTGTATTAGCTATAAATGGCATATATTTCAATCCTGTAAAAAGCGGACATCAGATTTCATTAAAGGTCTTTGACGTATATTTCGTACTGTGCGGCGTCGATGAGGTTCTGGACGGAACCTTTGTCGGTTATTTTGATTTTGCATATCCAGCCGGCGCCGTAACAATCGTCGTTTACTGTTTCCGGCTTGGATTGCAGCGCTGTATTGACCTCGGTAACTTTGCCTGTTATGGGAGAATACACGTCGCTGGCGGCCTTTGAGCTTTCTACTACGGCAAGCTCGCCTTTCTGTTTGATTTCTTTGCCGACGTCGGGCAGTTCGATGAAAGTAAGTTCGCCCAGTTGGTTCTGGGCGTGGTCGGTTATGCCGATAATCGCGATGTCACCTTCTATTTTTGCCCACTCGTGGTCCTTTGTGTAAAGCAGCCATTTTGGAATCATAATTTTTCTCCGGTTCTAAAATTTTTCAAATCGGCTCAGTATTTTTCCGGTGATGTCGCCGTTTATCCGCTCGCTTTTCTTTACGGCCTGTTTTCTGCCCTTGCTTACCTGGCTTTCGCTGCGTGCCAGGTAATAAATACCAACCGAATTTCCTTCATTCGCTTTATCCTTATCCATATATATAATCGCAATCTGCCTTGAGCCGGCAGTTGCGCTGCTGAGAACCCAGCCGGCACAAATACCACCGCATATTACCGCATCGTTCTGGCGAACAGGCCTTATGCCCTTTTCGCCTGATAATTCAATACGTGCGACTTTCATTTTATAGGTTTTTGAGATTTTCTCCATTGCTGCTTTGCCGATGAAGAACTCCTTGTCGAGCTTTACCGCCCAGCCATAGCCCGCCTCGAACGGTGAAATATTATACGGCCCATCAAGTTCGTGGCCATAAAGGGGCAGACCTGCCTCGACACGCAAACTGTCTCTTGCACCCAGCCCGCAAGGTAAAGCCCCTGCCTCAATTACTTTTTGCCACAACTTCGCAACATCTTTTGGATGCACAAAAAGCTCGAAACATACTTTTGCGCCGGTGTAGCCGGTGCGGGTAATGATGCAGTCGATGCCGGAGAGTTTGCCCTGGCAAAGTGTAAAGCTTTTGAGATTTTTTAGCTGCTGAGCGACCGAGGTATCGGCGAGTTTGCAGAGGACATCCGGCGAGGCAGGCCCCTGAACAGCGATATCGACCCTGCAATCGGAGCCGGTTTTCGTATCGCGCATATCGCGAAACGGGGCGGTCTTAATTTTCCTGTCGGGTTTTGCTGAATCGACGATTGTTTTACCTGCGTTCAAGGCGGCGAGATACGCCTTGGCTTTCGGCTCATTGGAGGCGTTAACGACGACCATAAATTTCTCTTTTTCGCGCCGGTAAATGATTATGTCGTCGAGAACATTGCCGGCAGCATCAAGAAGGTAGCTGTATTGTGCCGAGCCAACCTGCAGAGCGCGGACGTTATTGGTCGTGGTCGCGTCGAGGAAACTCTCAGCATTTGGGCCTGCGACCTCTAACGCGCCCATATGGGTGCAGTCAAATACACCCGCACGCTGACGGACAGCGGAATGTTCTTCGGCAATCGAAGAATACCACAGCGGCATAAGATAGCCGGCGAACTCGGCGATATGAGCTTTATCAGTGAGTTTTAAATGTTCGTTGTATAGAACACTTCCAACCGGCGAACCCGGCACCGGCTCGAAAACAAATGCTCCTGCTGCCTGTTTTTCTGTCAATTTTGGCCTCCTTGCACAGAACTTACGCAACAATATAAAAATCCGGCGCAAAGTCAAGTGCCGGGCAGGCAATTTATATTAGCGGACAGGCCGGCGAGTGATTATTATATTAGCAATGAAAAAACGATTGAAAGGATATTAGAATGAACATTAAGACAGGATATTTGCCGGTCGCGGTTCTGGCGGCGGCGTTAGTTATATTTGGCGGGTGCGAAAAGCAATTAGGCGGCAATACAGCGTCCAGTCCTATCGGCAAGAACGGCAAAATAGCGGTTATTCTCGATACCGACATATGCGACGATATCGACGACACATGGGCGCTGGCAATGCTGCTCCAGTCGCCTGAATTCGATATAAAGCTGATTACCACGGCGGTTGGCGACACGACGGCCAGAACAAAGGTTGTGGCGAAGATTCTTCAGACGGCAGGCAGAACGGATATACCCATCGGGACAGGAGTGGCTATAGGGGATATGAAAACCGGACACAGGCAGGACGCCTGGGTGAAGGATTTTGATTTATCTAAGTATCCCGGGAAGATTTACCCTGACGGCGTGCAGGCGATGATAGATACGATAATGAATTCCCCGGAGCCGATAACGCTGATCGCGATAGGTCCTCTGCCGAACGTCGCGGCTGCGCTGGAGCATGAGCCGAATATAGCGAAGAAGGCCCGGTTCGTTGGGATGCACGGGAGTATACGCTGGAGTTTCAATGATAAGTCGAAGCCGCAGAAAGAATATAACGTTGTCTCATTTATCAAGGCCTCGCAGGCGGTTTTCACGGCGGACTGGGATATGACGATCACGCCTTTAGACACATGCGGCAAGGTTCTGCTTCATGGAGACAAATACAGGAAAGTGCGGGACTGCAACAGCCCCATAACGAGAGCGATAATAGAAAACTACCGTGTGTGGGCAAAAAGCGGTAATACATACGGGGCACAAGTGGGCACCCGGAGCACGACCCTGTTCGATACCGTTGCGATTTACCTCGCGATGAAACGTGACTTTGTAGAAATGGAAAAACTCGGCATTCGTGTTACTGATGACGGGTACACGGCGATTGACGGCAAGGCAAAAAAAGTCAATTGCGCAACAAGCTGGAAAAATCTCGGAGCATATGAGGATTTCCTTGTCGAACGGCTGACAGGCCCCGTTGGCCCGGCGGATGCAAACGGGAGGTAATTGGCCGAGCTTGAGATGCCGGCGGGAACAGGTCTGTACAAGCAGCAGTAAAGTTTTTCAGCCGCAGCGGGCGGAACACAAAATTTTTAAGCCAAACCTTACAAAAACCATCATAATCTTTAAAAAAAGCCCGAACATAGGGTGGGGGGGTATAGTATAATACACACAGAAAGAAGGGTATAAATATGGAACAGCCGACTACACACGAAGGACAACTGCAGTTTTTGAAAAAAATCGAGGGCCAGGTCGCCGGAATTCAGCGAATGATTAAAGACAAGAGATACTGCGTCGATATCCTGACCCAGATACGCTCCTGTATAGGTGCGCTGCACAGGGTCGAAGGGGAAGTATTCAGAAAACATCTTGACGGCTGTGTGGCCGGTGCGCTGAAGGGTAAATCCGAGGCGGAAAAGCAGAAAAAAATAGATGAGGTTATCGAATTACTGGATAAATTCAGGAAGTGAAAACTTCTTGTGCGGCAGGTTTAAACCTGTATAAGATAATGTTCCCGTATGAATAAAATGAGCGAGAAATTGTATTCGAGGGGATATGCAATGAGAACAGGCATATTAACAATGTCTCTGGCGGCTGTCTTCGTTATCTTATCACCGTATGCGTGCACTTTTGGCGAACCTAACGAGACAAATGAGTTCATGACCCTGGGAGATTACCTGGAGTATGCCGAGTCACACAACGCCGGACTGAAAAGCAGTTACCAGCAGTGGCAGGCGGCAATTGAACAAGTCCCACAGGCAAAAACGCTTCCGGACCCGCAGATAAATTACGGCTACTACGCACGGCAGTCGGATATGCAGATGCGCCAGATGGCCGGCGTGATGCAGGAGTTTCCATGGTTTGGCAAGATTGACGCGAGGACAGAAGCGGCTGCGAAAGAGGCGGCAGCGGCGCAACAAAAATATCAGGCGGCTAAGTTGGCATTATTCAAAGAGGTGAAGGAGGATTTTTACGAGTTCGCCTATCTTGCCAGGGCAACTGATACGGCAATGGAGAACCTGGAATTGTTCAAACATTTTGAGGAGGTTGCGCGGACAAAGCACATGACAACGGCGACCGGGCATCCTGACGTGATTCGTGCACAGGTTGAGATTGCGAAAATGGAGGATGTTTTGCGAGGATTGAACCAGTTGCGTGAACCGACAATGAGCCGGCTCAGAACAGCACTGACCCTGCCGGCGGAAACAAACCTGCCTTGGCCAAAGACCGAAGGATTTAACGTGGTCGAAATAGATTATGAGCGATTGGCGAATATATTAAGACAGAAGAACCCGGAATTGGCTGGGCTTACTTTGGAGGCAATGGCGGCGAAGAGCAAAATTGAGCTTGCGGAGAAGAATTTTTATCCTGATATCGGCGTGGGGGTCGAGTGGACACAATTCGAAAGAAGCGGGGGCAACAGCGGCCAGGATTCTGTGGCCCTTGTGTTCCAGATGAATTTACCTTTGTGGCGGGACAGCTACGCCGCAGGTAAAAGACAGGCCCAGGCACAAAAGGCGAGCATCGAGCAGCAAAAGATTGAAACGGAAAACGTGCTTTTGACAAAGGCGTCACAGGCATATTACGAATACAGGGACAGCATCCGAAAGATACGATTGTATCGTAATACACTGATACCCAAGGGAAGAGAACTGCTGCAGGCCTCGGAGGCGGCATATAGGGAAGGAACAATAGATTTTTTAAGCTTGATTGACGCACAGCGAACGCTTCTGAATTATCATTTGTCTTTACAGCGGGTGATTGCGGACAATCAGCAGAAATTAGCTGAATTAGAAATGTTAACGGGAACCGAATTGAACTCGAATTAATAATGAAAGTGCAGTAAACGCAGACATATTTTTGAAAGGGAACAAAAATGAAAACTTCAACAATAATTTTATCAACCATCGCAGTATTGCTCGCCATTGGTTTTGTGGGCTGCAAGAAGAAAGAGCAGCCGGTTACGCCAGCCAAAGAAATGTCAATGGAAGATATGCAAAAGCAGTCGGCTAAAACCGCGGAAGATACAAAGAAGGCGGCAACCGCGACGGCAGCAGCGGTCTCAGTCGAGCAGACGATGTGCCCCGTAATGGATGGCAACAAAATCGACAAAAACGTCTTTGTCGAGTACAAGGGCAAGAAGGTCTATTTCTGCTGCGCCCAATGCAAGGCGGCTTTTGAGAAAGAGCCGGAGAAATACCTGGCGAAGCTGCCTCAGTTCCAAAAATAAGAATTTACCTTAAGTAAGGAATTGAATAATGAAAAGGCGGGCGATTATCATCGCCGTGATTATTGTCGCGGCGATTATCGGGGTTTTTATACCGGGCCGGTACAATAAACAGCATACGGGGACTGTTTCGCAGGCGGCAAAGGATTTGTATTATTGTCCGATGCATCCTAATTTCACCTCCGACAAACCCGGCGACTGTGCAATCTGCGGTATGTCATTAGTGAAAAGGGAAGTCAATCATCGGGAATCCTTAAAGCAGGCCGGAGAAAGAAAAATACTGTATTATCGCAACCCGATGAACCCGGCGGTTACTTCGCCTGTTCCTATGAAAGACCAGATGGGGATGGATTATGTGCCGGTATATGAAGAAGAAACGGCCCAGGCACAGACATCCGGTGTTTACATAAGCCCTGAAAAGCAACAGTTAATCGGCGTAAAAAAAGGCAAGGTCGGAAAGAGGCAGCTGACAGGCGAAATCCTGACGGTCGGAAGGGTTGCTTATGACCCGTCGCTGTTTACAGCGCAGCAGGAATACCTGCAGGCTGTTAAAAGCAGCAAGACAATACGCAAGGAAGAGGGTTATATTGAAGAGCAGTCGGGGGCCCTTATCAAATCGATGAAACAAAAGCTGCTTGCTATGGGAATGAGTGAGGAGGAAATAACCGGGCTGGAAAAGCGTGGTAAGCCGCAGCAGAATCTGTATCTGCCCACCAGCGAGGACAAAAACGTCTGGGTATATGTAACCATTTACGAATACGAGGCAGGGCTGGTAAAGATAGGAACGCCCGTCGAGGTCCTGGCGATGGCTTATCCGGGACAAGTGTTTGAGGGCAAGGTCATCGCCGTTACTCCCATAATCGAAACCGCAACGCGGACGCTCAAGGTCAGGGCCTTGGTCGATAATCCCGAAAACAAGCTCAAGCTTGAGATGTTTGTCAACGTGGTGATAAAGTATGACCTCGGCGACAAGCTTGCCGTGCCTGAAGAAGCGGTTATGCACGCGGGGACACGAAATATAGTTTTTGTCGTAAAGTCAGAAGGCTATTTTGAGCCAAGGGTTGTTACGCTCGGGGAAAAGGCGCAGGGTTATTACGAGGTATTGAGAGGATTGTCGGAAAATGAAGAAGTCGTTACATCGGGCAATTTCCTGATAGATTCGGAGAGCAAACTAAATGCGGTTTTGAACAAGGCAGCGGAACCAAACAAGTGAAGGCATCGGTGCGGCGATGATACCCAAAATAATAGAATTTTGCGGCAAGAATAAATTTGTCGTCATATTTTTTGCGCTTGTGGCGATAGCCGGTGCCGTGTATTGCATTAAAAATATACCGTTGGACGCCATTCCGGATTTGTCCGACACGCAGGTAATAATCTATTCTCAGTGGGATAGAAGTCCTGACATTGTGGACCAGCAGGTTACGTACCCGATAGTAACGGCCATGTTAGGCGCGCCGAAAGTCAAGGCGATTCGGGGCTTTTCGGATTTCGGGTACTCATACGTTTATATAATTTTCGAGGACGGCACCGATATTTACTGGGCCCGCAGCCGGGTAGTCGAATATATGAGCAAAATCACGGCTAAGCTCCCGCAAGGCGTCCAGACGGAAATAGGCCCGGACGCCACAAGCGTCGGCTGGGTTTATCAATACGCACTGGTGGACAAGTCGGGCCAAAATGACCTTTCTGATTTGCGAAGTTTTCAGGACTGGTATCTGCGATACTGGCTGCAAAGCGTGCCCGGCGTCGCCGAAGTCGCCGCCGTCGGCGGCTTTCAAAGGCAATATCAGGTCAACGTCAATCCCAATGCTCTGCTTAGCTACAATATTCCTTTGACGAAGGTCGTTGAGGCCGTCAGACAGAGCAACAACGAGATTGGCGCGCGGCTCGTGGAGATGGCGGGCACAGAGTACATGATTCGTGCCAGGGGATATATCAAATCGCCGAAGGATTTGGAAAACACTGTAATAGGAACCGACGACAAGGGGACGCCGGTGCTGATAAAGAACGTCGCGGACGTCGTTCTCGGCCCGGATATAAGGCGTGGTATCGCCGACCTCGACGGCCAGGGCGACACCGTCGGCGGAATAATAATTATGCGCCAGGGGGAAAACGCCCTCAACGTGATAAACCGCGTCAAGGCAAAAATCGAGGAGATTAAGCCGTCGCTTCCCAAGGGCGTCGAAATAGTCACTACCTACGACCGCTCTGACCTGATAAAACGTTCAATCGATACGCTGAAACACCAGCTCGTTGAGGAAATGATTATCGTCAGCCTGGTGATACTGATATTCCTGTGGCATTTCCCATCGGCGATTGTCCCGATAGTTACCATACCCATAGCTGTTTTGCTGTCGTTTATACCGATGTATGGTATGAAGCTGACTTCCAACATTATGTCACTGTCTGGTATCGCTATTTCGATAGGAGTGCTTGTTGACGGCGCGATTGTGGAAGTGGAAAACGCGTATAAGAAACTGCAATTATGGGAGGCGGGCGGACGCAAAGGCGATTTTCATATCATCAGATTGAACGCATTGAAAGAAGTCGGGCCGTCGGTGTTCTTTTCGCTGTTGGTAATAGCCGTAGCGTTTTTGCCGATTTTCACCTTGGTTGACCAGGAAGGCAGGCTCTTCAAGCCGATGGCATATAGCCAAAACCTTGCGATGGCCATTGCCGCGATTCTGGCGATAACGCTCGACCCGGCGGTTCGGATGCTGTTTACGCGGATGGACTACAAACATTTTAAGCCGGCGTCGCTCTCGAAGTTATATAACATGATTACCGTAGGCAAATACTATCCTGAAGAGCGTCACCCGGTCAGCAAAATATTATTCGCCGTATATGAGCCGGTGTGCAATTTTGCCCTTGAGCATCGCAAACTGGTTATCATCGGCGCTGTTGTGCTGATGGCGATAACGGTTCCTGTTTATTTCCAGCTTGGCTCTGAGTTTATGCCGCCTTTGAATGAGGGGACGATTCTTTATATGCCCACAACACTGCCGGGGATATCGGTGACGGAGGCGGCAAATCTTTTGCAGGTACAGGACAAGATTTTTATGACGTTTCCCGAAGTCGAGCGGGTCTTCGGCAAGGCCGGTCGCGCCAATACTTCAACGGACCCTGCGCCATTTTCAATGATGGAAACTACCGTCGTCCTCAAGGACAAACGCTATTGGCGAAAGGGGATGACGTGGAAGAAGCTCATAGACGAAATGAACACCAGGATGCAGATTCCGGGCGTCACCAACGCCTGGACGATGCCGATAAAAGCAAGAATCGATATGCTCTCGACCGGTATACGAACGCCGATTGGCATTAAAATACTCGGCGCGGACCTCAGCGAAATCGAAAAAATAGGGACACAATTAGAGCAAATCATCAAGCCGCTGAAAGGCACGCGCAGCGTGTATGCCGAACGTGTATCAGGCGGGTATTTCGTGGATTTCAATCTGAAGCGCGAGCAGTTGGCGCGATATGGATTGAGCATACAAGATGCCGAGGAGATTATAATGGCCGCCGTTGGCGGGGAGAACGTCACGACTGCGATTGAAGGGACCGAACGATACAGTGTCAACGTGAGATATGCCCGCGACTACCGCGACGATTTGGAAAAGCTGCAGCGGGTACTTGTGCCAACAATGTCTGGTGCGCAAATACCGCTTGGCGAACTCGCCGAAATCAGCGTAACTTTGGGTCCGGCAATGATACGTGAGGAGAACGGGATGCTAGCCGGCTATGTTTTCGTGGATATGGCGGACATAGACATCGGAGGTTACGTCAAGCAGGCAAAAAAAGCGGTCGCCGCGCAATTGGAATTACCGGCAGGTTACGCCCTGCAATGGAGCGGGCAGTTTGAGAATATGCTGCGGGTTCGCGAACGGCTCAAAATCGTGGTGCCGCTTGCGCTTCTAATAATATTCATTCTGCTTTATATGAACACAAAAAGCATCGTCAAGACCGGCATTGTAATGCTTGCGGTGCCTTTTTCGCTCATTGGCGCGATATGGTTCCTTTATATTCTCGGCTATAACATTTCCATAGCAGTATGGGTGGGAATGATAGCGTTGATGGGGCTTGACGCGGAGACGGGTGTCTTTATGCTGCTGTTTCTGGATTTGTCATACAACGATATGGCGGCGCAGGGCAGGATGAAGACCTTTGCGGATTTGAAAGAGGCGATTATTCACGGCGCGGTCAAAAGGATTCGGCCAAAGATGATGACGGTAATGGCGATGTTTATGGGCCTTATGCCGATTATGTGGTCGATGGGGACAGGCGCGGATATGATGAGACGCATAGCAGCGCCGATGATTGGAGGCATTCTCACCAGCTTCATACTCGAACTGCTGGTTTACCCGCCTTTATATGCGATGTGGAAACAACGAGAACTGCAAAAGGCGGCTTAATGAAAAACCGCTTCAATCTGAACATGCACGATTATATTCATCAGGCAGAAGGGAAACTGTTTTTTAATAAACAGTTGTTCAGCACAATCGCCCCCAGATACGATTTTGCCAATCGTGTTCTTTCTTTCGGCAGGGACGCCGTCTGGAAAAATCGTTTAGTCGAAGAACTGCCTGACGTCAAAATCCCGCGTTGTCTCGATATTGCGTGCGGAACAGGAGATATAACATTTCTGCTTGCCGCTAAATACCCCGATGGGCAAATCATAGGTATAGATATAACAGAGGAGATGCTTAATCTTGCCCGCTCTAACTACGAGTCACAAGACACGAGTCACGAGTCACGTATCACTTTTGCCCTTCAGGATATGTGCCGAATGAATTTCCCTGATGCCAGTTTCGATATCGTTACGGGTGGCTATGCGCTTCGCAACGCGCCAAATCTCGAACAGGCCCTTATCGAAATCCGGCGTGTTATGAAGCCGGGGGCAACTGCTGCGTTTTTGGATTTTTCAAAACCGCCTAATCGATTCCTTCAAAAAACAAAAGGAATGCTCCTGAAATTCTGGGGCGGCTTCTGGGGAATCCTGCTGCATCGCAACCCGCAGCTTTATACCTATATTGCCGAAAGTTTAAAACAATATCCCGACAGCATTGCTCTCAGGCAATTAATTACAAAACTGGGTTTCACAAACATCCGCTCCCGCAAACACTTCCTCGGCTTCGCAGAATCTATTCTTTTCCAAAAACCGTGATAGTAAATTTAGATTTCAGTGAATGTGGAGTCCCAGTCCTTCCAGACAGGTTCGAGTCTCTGAGATTTCAGCATAGCGGCGACCTGTGCTGGGGAGCGGGAATCATCGATATCGAATTGTCCTACCGAATCAGCGTGGATGGAGTAGCCGCCGGGATTTGTTTTGCTGCCTGCGCTCATACGGGTGATACCCAATTTAACAAGCTGGTCGCGCAGATAAGCCGGCTCGCGCGTTGAAATGGTCATTCCCGCGTCGGCGAAACACAGCCGAAGCGCGAGAATCATCAGGACGAGATTTGTATCAGAAAGAAGATTAAACTGTGCGCTGTCAACATCCTTAGCGGGCCGCAATCGCGGGAAGGAAAACGACACACGCGATTTCCAGTAGCGTTTCATCAGATATTGTGCATGCTCGGCGAGAGCAAGGGTTTCGAGCCGCCAGTCAGAAAGCCCCAGCAACGCGCCAAGACCTATCTCTCTCATTCCCCCCTGGCCGAAACTATCGGGTGCGCTCAATCGATAATCGTAGTCGGCCTTTGGGCCTGCAGGGTGATATTTGCGATACACTTCACGGTCGTAGGTTTCCTGATACAGCGTTACGCCTTCGATGCCCGCGGCGAAAAGTTTTGCGTATTCCTCTGTGCTCATCTGGTAAATCTCAACAGCCAGCGAGCTGAATTTGGGCCGAAGTCTGGACGCAAGTTCAGCAAGGTAATCAACGGTGATGAAATCTTTATCTTCACTGCTGACTAAGAGTAAATCTTTGAAGCCCTCTTTGGCGATTATATCTGCCTCGGCGACTGCCTGTTCGATAGTGAGACGTATTCGCGGGAATTTATGACTTTTATTGAAGCCGCAGTAAACACAGTCATTAACGCATACATTTGACAGATACATCGGCGCATATAACCGGACGGTCCTGCCGAACCGCTGGAGCGTGAGCTGATGGGCGATTTGCGCCATCTGTTCGATGTAATTTTCGGCGGCGGGCGAAATAAACATAAGCAGACGGTCGAGGACATAATATCCCGGCTTGCGAGATAGCGCCCATTTGACTTCATCTTCCGTAATCTCGCCGAGACGCTTAGTCCAAATCTCTCTGCCTGAACCATCGAGTCCCCTGTCGGCGAGAATCTGCTTAATATCGAGATGTTGCGCTGTTGTGGTCATATTAATCATTACGCAAAAAGCCGGTGAGCGGGCTTGAGGCGTTTGCTTTTTTGGATTCGGCTGCAGCGCCTGAAAGATAAGCGGTCCGTCCGGCAATGACCGCGAGCTTGAATGCCTCTGCCATTTTCGCCGGCTCGACTGCGGTCGCTATAGCGGTATTTACCAGCACCGCATCCGCACCCATTTCCATTGCCTCGGCAGCATGTGAGGGCAAACCAAGGCCGGCATCGACAACGACGGGGACATTGGCCTGCTCGATTATGATTTCAATCGCCGAGCGTGTTTTTAATCCCTGGTTTGAGCCGATGGGACTGGCCAAAGGCATTACGGTGGCAGTTCCCACATCCTGAAGTTTTTTGCTCAATATCGGGTCTGCGTTGATATATGGCAAAACAACAAAACCATCCTTAACGAGACTCTCAGCGGCCTTTAATGTTTCAATCGGGTCAGGTAAGAGATAATACGGGTCGGGTGTAACTTCAAGTTTGATCCAGTTGATACCGGTTGCCGCCCGCGCGAGGCGCGACAGGCGAATCGCCTCATCGGCATTGCGTGCGCCGGAAGTGTTGGGCAGGAGCAGAAATTTTTCGCGATCGATTGCAGAGAGCATATCATCATCTTTATTTGTGATATCGACCCTGCGAAGGGCGACGGTAACGATTTGGGCCCCTGCGGCATCAATTGCCTGTGCCATCGCCTTGCTGGATGAGAATTTTCCCGTGCCGATGAGCAGCCGGGAATTAAAATGTTTACCTGCGATAACCAGTCCTCTGTCTTCTGTCATCTGTCTTCTGCTCTCTGTTTTTAGCCACCGGGTACAAATCTTACGAGTTCAATACTATGCCCGGCATGCAGTGCGATTGTTGAGAATTTGGCGCGTTCGATTATTTGACCTTCAAGCTCAGCGACGACGGTAGCAGAATCAACGCCGAGAGACGAAAGCAATTCTGCTATCGTTGCAGGCATTTTGCCATCAGCAAATTTATGTTCCTTGCCGTTTATTTTTAATACATCCATATTCAACGCTCACCAATAAAAAAACGCTCCCCGGAAAGGAGCGTTTCAAAAAACCGTCTTCGCCTCCCTTCGCAGGTCTTAACCTGAGCAGGTTCATAGGGTCACCCCGACAAGTCGGGATATCTCAGCCATACGCCTGATTTTGGTCTGGCTCCCCTGGCTAACATAATTGTCAAAGATTCAGCAAAGATGAGCATATCACAGATTTGCCGCAGGGTCAAATGTTTGTGGATGGCGATGAAAGGCATTCTACTGAAAACCGCGTTTTTTGCGGACCAAAGGGGCGAGAATGGCCTTTTTGATTAAGTCGCGGGCTTTGTTGAACGAAATTCAATTAGTATATTTTATTTATAGGTGTAAAAAATGATAGCTACCTGCCCCCATTGCAATAGCGGATTTTATATATCTTCGGAGATGGCCGGCTCAGTCATCAAATGCTCGAAGTGCAAAAAGGAAGTTCGGGCGCCGGACAGGAGAGGTTGCGTTCCGGGTCCGCTTGCCGACGACGGAATACCAGCGGCTGTTTTGGCGGAGACCAGGGCGGAAGCGGAAGAGCATCTCAAAAACGAAACCGAGGTAAGATTCGAGTTAGAAAAACAAGTCAAATCTTCTCTCGACGCAAAAGCCAAGGCGGAGTTTCAGGCAAAAATTGACTCTCAGGCCAGACAGGAAGCGGAAGAACGGCTTAAACAGGAAGTCAGCGCACGAGCCGCGATTGAGGCGAAGCTGCTGACGGAAACCGACGCGAAAACAAAGGCCGAAGAATCGGCTATTGCCGAAAAACAGGCGAGGGAACATTTAGAGGAAAAATTAAAAGCGGAGACCGAAGCCAGATTAAAAGCGGAAGCGCAGTTAGAAACATTTGGTCCGGAGCTTGCTGAGGTCAAGGCGAAACTTAAAGAAGCAGAAGACGCACGAACGGAAGCGGAATCGCGTGCGGTTGAAGAAGCCGAGGCCAAGGGCCAGTTAGAGCAGCGCCTGCAGGCGGAGACAGAATTAAAGATAAAAGCGGAAAGCCAGGCCAAGGCCGAGGCGCTTGCGAAAAAGAAGTATCAGTCGCAGGCGGAATCCGAGGCGTCGGCGAGAACAAAGCTGGAGCAGGAATTTGAGGCGGTCAAGACAAGAGTCCAGGATGCGAAGGTTGCGGCAAGCGAGCGAAAACCGATTAATATTACCAAGGGGCTTGTGCGGGTGACATTTATTCTGTCACTTGTCGCGGCCGGTGTCGGTGGGTATCTCGCCTACATCAACGGCTACATAATAAATAGTCACTTTGACAGACCGATGCGTTTGCCGATGTTCACAAGAGCGGTTTATCTGCCGGTTAATTTAATCGCGATTAGCGTCGGCTGCTATCTTGCGGCATGGGCCGTGTTCCTGACACTGCTTTTTGTAATCAAGGGGTTCAGCCGCTCTAACTCGGCAAAAATAAGAACAATTACCCGGTCAGAGCCAATGGTCGAAGAAACCTATGTCGCCGGCGAAGGCAGGATGTGGAGGTCATCCTGAGGCGGACGGAAAGTCCGAGAAATTCTTCTCGCTGGGGCATTTTTCGGCGGTTTTTGGGCCAATTTGCTATTTGTTGTAAAGTTGATAATGCGGGTGCGGCAAAACAGCCGAAGTAAGAATGTATGCGAATGTGACTTACGCAAAGTGGGACCGGACAGGGGCCCCGTAAGTATAAATTAAATTCAAACAACCACACAGTTAAATTAGGAGAAACACATGAGTCCGGTAAAAGTAGTCGAGAGACCAATGACAATGGGTGAGATAAAGGACAAGGCCAAGAATCTTGGCATTACACCCGGCACTATGAAAAAGACCGAGTTGATTCGCGCCATTCAGAGCGCTGAGCACAATAATACCTGTTACGGCACCACCAACGGCACCTGCCAGTGGACAGAGTGCTGCTGGAGAGTTGACTGCCTGAAAATCAGGAACTAATTTTCGGGAATAACGGTACTTGAACTGGTAATCGAGCATTGCTCGACGATAAGCACATCAAAACGGGGCCCACTGCGCCCCGTTTTCATTTTATACGCTTGAACCACGGTTACTCGCATTTCGTAACGGCCACATACCATCAGAGCAAACCCGCAGGGAAGATGCATATCTGAACCGAAGTCATTTTATACCCGTATGTTATGTGTTGCGGGCAGGATAGGAATTTTTGCCCTTAAGACGCAAAGGCGTCAAGATTTTTCTTTGTGGATACTGGTCTTCATGGTAAAAACACCGGTTAAATCGGTATCTATTATGTTAGAGGTATTTACAGGAACGATAAATGGCACAGCAGAAAAAGATAAGCGAACGGCTGGGAAACAAATCCGGTTTTGTTGTAGTAGCGGAGCTCGTGGGCGGGCCTAATTTCGACTTTGGGCCGATAGCTAAATTTTTGTCGGCTTACAAAAAGGCGGGTCCGGCGTCGATACCTGCGGGATTTGACTTCGCGGGAATTACGCTGCCCCAGAATCCGGGCGGCGTGGCGAATATCGACCCGGGCCACGCGATTGACAGGCTCAACGCTGAGGGATTGCTGGGCGATTTGGATTGTGTCCCGCATATTTCCTGCAAGGACCAGAACGCCAATTCGCTTGTCAGTTCGCTTGTGGGACTTAGAGATTCCGGGATAGAGAGCGTTCTGATTCTGACGGGCGACAAACCGATTTCTGCGGCGGGCGTTTTTGATCTCGACTCGATTGGATTGCTGCAGGTCATCAGGGATATGAACAACGAGGGGTATATAAAGGCCAGGCCAGCGGATTTGGACAAGGTTCACCAGTTCTTCTCTGGCGCGGCGGTGTCGCCCTTCAAATACACCGAGCAGTCGCAGATGCAGCAGTATTACAAAATGGAAAAGAAGGTCGCCTGCGGTGCGAAATTCCTGATTACCCAGGTCGGCTGGGACTGGATAAAATCGCAGGAGCTTTTCAAATACATTGAGCAAAACAGACTAAACATTCCCGTCCTGGGCAACGTTTACTTCTTGAGCACTGCTACTGCTGCGCCAAGGTTAATGCACGATGTCAAACTTACAGGGTGCTTTGTGAGCGACGAGCTTCTGGCGAAACTGTATTCGGAGAATGTCTCAGAGCACATAGAAAGGGCGGCGCAGCAGGTGGCGATGTATAAGGCGATTGGCGCGGCCGGGGTCGATATCGGCGGCGTCAGCAGTTTCGAGACGTTCACGGACATCTTGAAAACGGCCGCGGAAATCGGCGATGGCTGGGGACAATACAAGGATAATTTATACTGGCCTGCGAAGAAGGCGTTTTATCTTTATGACGATAACGGCCGAGAAAGAGTTTTGTCGAAGCCGCGAAAGACGTTTCATCATAAATTCTTCAATTTTATGCACAGGGCGTTTTTGAACCCCGAATATCGCGGGTTTAAGATGTTCAGGGGGACAATGGCTGCGCTGGGGACAGAAAAAGGTGATGGTGCGATGTATAAATTGTTCCAGACGGCCGAGGGGGCGTTTAAGTATCTTGTTTTTGACTGCGAAGGGTGCGGAGATTGTTACCTGCCTGAGAATTTCGGGCTTTGCACGATGGGCGAATGTGAAAAAGGGCTTGCCAACGCGCCCTGCGGCGACGCGACCGCTGAGGGCAAATGCGGAAATAATCTCGAACGGGTATGCATAGGCGAACTGATTTACGACGCGGCGGCATCGGAAACGTATGGAATTACGAAACTCAAACGAACAATCAATAAGCCGAGAATAAAAGCGATGGATAATACCGCGTCGATTTTGAATTACCTGTTCGGGAGGGACCATACTATGAAAAAAGCGCTGATTTCGATTGGCGAATCGATTCACGCCTCGATACCGAAAACGGGTCAGATAATGAAACAGCTGGCACTGCTTGGGCCGGATGCTTATACGAAGCCCAGCGGCCCGTTGAATTATATCAAGGCACTCGTGGAATCGCAGGTTAACGACGGCGCGGATTATATCGCTGTCAACGTTGACGCGTTTGGCGAGGACGACCCCCAGACGGCTATCGATATGATGCGAGAATACGTCAAGCTGGTTCGCAAGTGGAGCAACGGTGTCCCCATCTGCATCGACAGCGGCAACAACGATGTTCTTATTGCGGGGCTGAAGGAGTGGTACAGCACCAATGAGGTGGTGGGGCAGCCGCTGATTAACTCCGTCAAGATTTACACGATGGATAAATTTTTCCCGCTCAAGAGAGAATATGATTACGCGTTCATAGGCCTTTTGATGACTGAGGATAAGCCGACCGGTCCGGGGGGGTCGCATTCAATGGAAGAATTGTATTCGCTTGCGAAAAAGATTTACGATAAGGCGGTAGGACAGTATGGTTTCAAGCCGGGTGAGATTTTCTTCGATTCGACGGTTTTCCCTCTGGCGATAGATATGCCGATGGAGCCGGGTGTCCAGGGATATACTTACAGGGCGTTCGAGGCAATTAAGAAAATAAAGAGCGACCCCGCAATGAAGGGCGTGCATTGTTCGCTGGGCATCAGCAATTCGGTTCGCGATTTGCCCGGCAGGAGGATTGGCGTCTGCAGGGCATACGTGGCCAAAGCGATGGAATACGGCCTTGACGCCGGCATAGTAAACGTCGCTCATCATTATGGCCGAATACCCCCTGACCCTGAACTGATGGAGCTGGTCGACGCCTTCGCGAAAATGGATGGCTCAGCGGAAGCGACCAACAACGCGATGATGCTTATGGGCAAGTTCTGCCAGGAAAACCGTAAAACGCCGGCGTAAGCCACAGAGGTTTCGTATTTTTAAGCCACAGAGCACAGAGCGGCACAGAGATAAAGTAAAAAAAAGCGATAGGAAGCGGCTTAAAACTTATCAAGCATAATGGACTCGATTAAATGTGCCATTGTTTCCGGGTCCGCTTTAAGTTTAAGATACGAATGGTTTGTCCTTTTTCCTTCGACCCAGCAATTGTCACCATTATCCTGCACTTCACAGAAGCCGCCCCCAATTTTATCCCAGTATGTCCCCACGCCGCCGCGCACCGCGTACAAAACCGCGGTCTGGTCAAATGTTGAATTATCAACAATCCGCCCCTGATAGGGCTGCATCCAGGGGGCATGCTGGCAGAAATACAGGAAACCCACGTAGAGAGGCGTGTTTTTATCGATATTGTTAAAAACCTCACCCGTGCGAATGGTCTGCCCAATTTCGAATCCGCTGAAAACGACCGGCACATCCAGATTTTCTAAAACAAACCTGGTCACGCCAGGCATATTCCCGCTGAAGTTCCATTCGCCTTTGCCGGCAGGAAAATGGCCGCCCATGATGACTACTTCCCTTACCTTTCGAGATATCAGCTCTCTGCCGTTGGAATCCGAAATTGAATCCGGCTGTGATTCTATCAATCTTTTGATATTCAATAACGGCCCAACTGTAACCAGTACCACATCCTTGTCCTTCTGCTTTGAAAGTATTTTACGGTACAGGGCGGTAGTTTCAGGGACATCCTTCCAGGTCAGCTTATGCTCAAAATGGTCGGCTATGGGCTTATTGTACAATCTGTCCAGGTTGTAAATATTGTCCTTTCTGGCGCCAATCGGTATATCCGGATGATGATAATAACGGTTTACCGCGTCAATGGCCGACACAGCGTATTCATCATTGGCCCAGCTCATAACCGCCAGCAACTGGCATTCGCCTTTATCAGCAAAATTATGCAGCATCACCAGCGCACCCAGATCGTCGGCGTCACTGCCGATGTCGGTATCAAAAATAATTTTGACCGGCGAGGATTTATGTGCGGAAGCACACCCGCCCGCAATCAGCGCCAATACGCATAATACCATTACATTTTTCATACATTACTTCCCATATAAACCGCTAAGCGGTTATCATTATTTTTCGATAATTTTGAGAATGACTATGGCAATGGGGCTGGTGATACCCGCCGGTTTGCGTATGCCGATCCATGCCCCGGGGCTGCTGCCTATGGTTCTGACCTCTTTTGGGGAATACTCACCGGTTAAGGGGTTAAACCATTTAATTTCAATCTTTTTTCCTCTTGTCTGGGGCGGCGCCATCCCTTCGAGGGCGATAGTATCCCGGGTGATGTAGTATAAAAATGTATCTTTATTGTTGGTCAGACCGTAGGGCGAAGAACTGTGTTGAATTGGTATTAATGTGTTGTAGTCATAGCCGCTGAAGAATTCCATTAATACCCTGTAATACCCGAAGTGCGGCTGTTTTTCCGGCTCCAGCGCGAAAGGCTCATACACGAGTTCATACCATGCTGCGTTCTGCCAGTAATAGGTCGAATACACCCCCGCGAATATGCACTGATAGTTTCTGTCAAGGCAGGCAACAGGGTCGGTATATGCCCCGTTAAAAATTGAGTGCATTGTTTTTTCGTACCCCCCGTGCTCGACATTGTAAACGGGTTTTGCCGGATGTTTTGCGGCTATATCCAGCAGGGTGTTATAAAGATTCGGCCTCCACTCCTGAACCGAGATAAAATCTATTTTTTCCGGAAAGCTTCTGCAATACTGATAATCATGAACCGTAACCAGGCGTTTATGGCCGTCGAGCTTTCTGAGCCGGTCTATTCTTTCGGAAATATAATTCATGTCGTCCATACCGTAAGCAAGTGCTTCCTTTGAAATGTCCCATATCAGGTTCGGATAGGCCTGATATCTTTTTACTACGTAATCAAAGTATAGGTCATCCTGTTTCGAGCCTGGTTTCGGCCAGTTAACTTTTTTGTTCCATACATAAATCATCAGGTGAGAAACGATTTCATTTTTATCCAGGCAGGCCATCACGCGGTCGAAATGCTTGAAAAAGTCGATGTTCAGAGTATTATGATCGGGTTTTTCGTTGGTGCCTCCGAAAGGAAAAACAGCGGGTTTCGCGAAATTGTATTTCGGGTCTATGCTTTTCTTATCACCAAATCCGGCGTCGCATGCGAAGACATTCATAATGACCTTATTGAATTTATAATCTGCCAGATGTCTTACTATTGTGCGTGTTTTGGGAATATCCTGTTCATTTTCGGTGTCGAGCGCAAATAGCCAGTCAATTTCGAACGCAAGCGGAAAATACGAGGTGCCGTCTTCATATTCAAAACGTTGTTTGTTCTTGTCCGATATTTTGATTGGACCATGCCGGCCGGTTTTTGTGTTTGGCCCGACCTTGACCTCGCCTGTAAGACCTGCCAGTGAGGATACTGAGGAATATGTCTTATATCTCCATATGCCTTCGATAGATGGCGAAAAACGGATGACCCAGCTTTTGCTGTCGTTATAAAAACCAAGGATATTCAGTGTTTGTCCGCTTTCATGCGTCAGCTCCGTTGCGAATTCTGCCTCAAGCGGATTGTTCGTATTTGCCCCGGCGGTAAAGACCATATCCAGAACAGCCCATTTTTCACAGGTATAGTTTTGTCCTTCAATTGTGTTTGAAGCCGTTTTCACGGCCGGCTGCTCGCCGGAAAATACGGGGTGCGCCGCGATAGCACATATCCAGAGAATTGCAGTTAAATAATTTTTCATGCGTCATGCTTACTCAATTTTTATTGAGCCAGAGGAGGTTTTACTCCTTTAACTCAGCTGTCGTATTGTCGCGTTTTGCGGCTGGAATGCAAGCGGCAGAACGATATTTTGCAGGCATTTGCCGCCGGGGACGAGACATTATACTTGCACAATATTTGTCACTATTAATATTGTTTGCTATTGACGAGCAAAGCGAGAAGTAATAAAATAAAACCTGATATAATAGAGTGGGATGCGAAGGAGTGAAACAATGGTCCGCGTTCTGCCAAAAAGGCGAATCGCATCAAGGAGGAAAACAAACAACACTGTCCGTGTACGCGGGGAAAGTACGGACATTCTCAGCGTTAAAATCGCCAAGTTCAACAAAATTGCCGAAGAGCTGGATATATACAGGCAAATGGCCGATTTGGCGAATCACGGCTTCGTGATTACGGATTTGAAAGGGAACTTGTTATATGTAAATGACAGTTTCGCGAGGATGCACGGTTATGATGCCCGCTGGCTGCTTGGAAAGAATATGAAGATATTCCATGACGCCAGGCAGCTGAAACATGTCAGGGCTGTTTTCAACCGGATGAAAAAAACGGGTAAAGGTCTGCAAAACGAAGAGCTTTGGCGTAAACGCTGCGACGGCACGGTATTTCCGACGCTGACGAACAACTGGCTAGTGAGGGATAAAAGCGGTCATCCTGCAATAGTATGCGCAACGATGGTGGACATTTCGGGCCTTGAGGCGAGTAAAAACACGCTCAAAGCCATGCTGAATGCCTCCGGCGATTTAGTGGCATTGATGGACAAGGATCTCAAGTATGTTGACATGAACGATAACATGGTAATGGGGCTGGGGCTGCCGAGGGAAAAACTAATCGGCAAATACAGTTTGGCCCTTATGGAGCCGGGGGTGGCTGCGCTAAGGCGAGCTAAGGCTAAAGAGGTGATGGCAACAGGCAAACACGTAACGTTTGAGCATAAAAGCCATGGCAGGATTTTCAGCGCTTCCTGCTACTCGGTCACTGATGCAGATGGGAAAGCCACTGGAATAGTGGTTTTTGCGAGAGACGTTACTCAACGGGAGGAGAGCAAAAAGACACTCGAAACGATGTTAAACACCTCCGGCGAATTAATAGCGATGATGGACAGGAACATCAAATTTGTTGATTTGAATGAACGAATGGCAGAACCATTTGGATTGCCGAGGGAAAAACTAATCGGGCGATGCGCGTGGGACTGTATGCCTCCGGAAGCAGTCGCGTACAGGCGGCCCAAAGCAAAACAGGTTCTGGCGACGGGAAAGCCGATGACTTTTTTAGACAAAGACGAAAAAGGGAGAGTTTACAGCGATTCAGTGTATCCCGTGAAAGGCCCGAACGGGAGAGTCGCCGGACTTGTGGTATTCGCGAAAGATGTTACTGAACAAATAAAGTCGCAGGCGGAGCTTGAGGCAGGTAAAAAGACGCTCGAAGTGATGCTGAACGCGTCCGGCGAAGCGATAGCGATGATCGACAGGAACCTCAATTTCGTTGAGGTGAACGAACGAATGGTGCAGGCGTTCGGAATACCGAGGGAAGGACTGATTGGCCATTGCGTGTGGGAATCTATGCCGCCGGAGGCAATCGCATTCAGACGACCGAAAGCCCAACATCTTCTGGCGACGGGAAAGCCGGTAACATACTTCGATGAAGATAAAGGGAGGAATTACAGCATTTCAGGTTATCCGCTCAAGGCATCGGACGGGAAAGTCACGGGAATGGTGGTATTCGCGAAAGATGTTACCGAACAAAGAAAGTCGCAAGCGGAGCTTGAGGAAAGTAAAAAGACACTCGAAACGATGTTAAACGCATCCGGTGAATTAGTAGGAATGTTCGACAGGGATATGAATTTTATTGATTCGAACCAGCAAATGGCAGATTCGATGGGACTGTCCAGGGAAAAACTTATCGGCCGATGCGCATGGGACTTTATGCCGCCGAAAGTAGCCGCAGCAAGACTGGCAAAAGCCAAACAGGTTATGGCGACAGGAAAGCCGATAACATTTTTAGACGATGGCGGAAGAGGGAGGATTTTTAACACTTCATTCTATCCGCTGAAGGATTTAGACGGGAAAGTCACGGGAATGGTGGTCTTTGCGAAAGACATTACTCAAAGTCAAAAGGCGGAAGAGGAGCTGAGTCATTACAGGGAAGAGCTTTTCAGATTGCGGCGAGGCACATATCTGGATTTGTTCAGTTCTATAATAATGCATCAGCTTAGCCAGCCGCTGACTATTATGAATGTGCTGTTGGACGACACATTAAGCGAGATTAAGAGCGGTAAATTCGAAAAGGAAAAAGCAATCGGCGTTCTGGAAAAGTGTCTTCGTGAAACCAGGTCAGCGGTGGAGGGAATTCAAAAAACGCGTGAGAACTCAAGCCGATTTATAAAATCCATGGTTGAGCGGTTTAATCCTGAACAGGTAATCAGGGACGTGATATCGACGCTGGAGCTCAAGGCCTCGAAGGCGAAGGTGAAAATAGAGGTAACAGCTTTGAAGTCACTGTCGGTGATATCAGGATATAAAGACGCCCTTGAACAAATAGTGCTTGTTATTGCAGAAAATGCGATTGAGGCGGCAGACGGGGGAAAACAGCACCGACTGGCAATAAGCGTAATAAAGGCGGACAATCATATTGAGCTGGTGTTTTGCGATGACTGCGGCGGTATTCCCAGAAAAAATCTTGAGAAGATATTCGATCCGTTCTTCAGCACAAAGGTTCGCAAAGGGAGCAAATGCCTGGGCCTTGGGCTACCGATTGTCCGCCGAATATTGATGGTCATGGGCGGCGAAATAAGGGTTAAAAGCGATATCGGTAAAGGCACGACCTTTTATGTTCATTGGCCGTTGTCGTAAAATTTAAAAGGGAACTTGGTTGTGAAAATGAAGCATCCTAAAATTTTCTTTGTCGATGACGAGGCGACAATGAGGATGACGATAGTCGCCACCCTTGTCAAAGAGGGTTACGACGTGACGTGTTTCGAGAACGCGAAGAACTGTCTTGCGGAGGTCGAGCGCACCGGGTGCAATCTGCTGATTTCCGACGTGAAGATGCCCGGGATGGATGGGCTGGAGCTTTTGAGCAGGGTGCGACGTATAGTGCCGTGGGTTCCCGTTATTCTTATGACCGGATACGGTAACATTCAGATGGCTGTTTACGCCACAAAGATGGGTGCGGCGGATTTTATAGAAAAGCCCTTCACCAGGGCGGCGTTTGTAGAGAAGGTAAAGGCGACACTTTCTCGCAATGAATACGACGGCCAGACCGCGGGATTCAAACTGACCAAAACCGAAAAAAAGGTGCTCAAACTCATTATGGAAGGCTGCAACAATAAGGAAATCGCGCAAAAGCTGCGTTGCGCCTTGCGGACAATCGAATTTCACCACACTAATATATACCACAAATTCGGTGTGGATAACCCCGTTGACCTGACCAAAAAAGCCATGGCGATGGTTGCCTCCCGCAACGGCAATTAAGGTTGTTCGGCGGGCATTATGTAAGTGATTGTAAACGAAGGACTTATCGATAGCCAACGACGTCTGCCGCGTCTATCAATCCTTTTTAATCCTAAAAACCGGTTTTTCAAAATTCCCAAAAACCTGCGGTAAACCGCAGTGTCGAAGGCCTGTACTGATAAGGTAAACTCAAGGTAATAATTTGGGGATATTCTCTCGCATAGGCGGGAGAAGATGCCCGGAAAAGAAGAAGGATGAAGAGAGTGATGAGAAGAAGAAAAGAGAGTTTCAGTGTTGCGCTTATAGATAGTCAGAATGAGCGTCCCTCTTTTATCACCAGTAATATCATTCCTCACATCTTGAAATCTAAAGACAGTTTGTTTTTTTGGAGGAGAAGTGAATGAAAAAATTAATATTTATAGCAATGATTTTGGTTAGTGTTGCGCTGATTTCGACGGCAAATGCGACACTTCTTGGCACTGTAAACATTCAGAATCACAACAATAATTATTCCGACCAGGGAACACTCTATGGCGATGGTTATCTACCCGGAGGTATTACTGTCTATACGGGTGTGTATTCATGGACCAACGCAGGAGGTACCGGCCTGGGAACAGAGGTTCCGAATTGGGGATTTTGTATAGAACTTCCGCAATCACCGTACACTGGCTGGATGGATGTTATTCCTCTTCAGGAAGCACCTCTGCCCCCCTTGTATGGCTCGCCAATGGGAATCACTAAGGCCGACGCGATTCGTGAGCTTTGGGGCAGGAACTTCGACTCGTCCTGGATAACCGGTCAAAATAGACAAATGGCTGAGGCATTCTCCGTCGCTATACAGGAGATTGTTTACGAGACCGATCCAGTTTGGAATGTTCTCAGTGGTGCAGGTTTCTATGTCGGAGCCAATATCGAACAAGCCGCGACAGCCAATACCTGGCTTAGCGAGTTGACCGGCGACTCAGCATATTTTGCAAATAATCTGGTCGCAATCAGCACGTTTGACGGTCAGGACTATATAGCTCCGATACCTGAACCGGCAACGATTGGATTGCTTGGATTGGGCGCACTGGCTTTAAGGCGACGAAAATAAGGGAGAGGAAAACTCGGACATATTAGAAGAGAGGTATGTCTGATTATTTTCCTCCTCGGACAATCGGGCCGTCTTATGTAGTAAGGCGGCCCGATTGCTGAACATAGCCAGAGAAGGCAAAAATATACGTGGTAAAAAATTAAAGCGAATATCCCACTCTCAAAAGCCGCCTGTGGCTGGTTTCAAGACCGGCTGAGGCGGCTTCTTTATTGGCACGAAATAGGGCAGCTGCACTAACCAAAAGGCAATAGCGATGCCCCAGA
Source organism: Phycisphaerae bacterium (assembly GCA_041308485.1). Taxonomy (GTDB): domain Bacteria; phylum Planctomycetota; class Phycisphaerae; order Sedimentisphaerales; family Anaerobacaceae; genus Fen-1362. Next base: position 30,379 of record JBFZBL010000071.1, read on the forward strand.
TAAGGGCTAAAGGTTGAAAAATACAGGGCAAACCCGTTTTTTGGCCTGTCAGGCACGAATCCCGCAAAATCACTGTAAAAACCGCATTTTTTTTATTTTAAGGCCATTTTTGGGCCGCAGGAGCATTTTCTACCCGAAATCCTGAAAACCTGCGGTAAACCGCAGTATCGGCCTCATTGCCCCATAAGGTAAACTCAAAATGTTACAAAGGGCTGTTCTCTCGCATTTAAATGTGAGGGACACCAGTGACAAGGAAGAAGAGTGAGAGTTATGAGAAGCAGGAAGAAAAGCGTTAGCTTTGTACTCATAGTCAGAATGAGTATCCCTCTTGTACTTCCCGCAGCATCATTCCTCACGTCTTGAAGTTTACTGTTTATCTTGGAGGAGATTAGAGAATGACAAAACGTTTATTTCCACTTTTATGTTTTCTCACAATTCTTGGTACAGCGGTTCAGGCCACAATAGTCGAGTTCCCCTTGACTGATCCTTTTGAGTACGAGAGAGAGATAGGGCCGGTCGAGATAACGGAACATTCGGCTGTCGATATTTATGTGGAGAATGTCTATGCGCCGGAAAGGTGGAAGGATTGGAAAATAGTCATTTGGGTACCTGTCCTCGAACCCGATTTGACAGTGCTGCGAGTTGACTATAGCAACGATCCCCTGCACATTGCGGAACTTGAATATTTCGATGTGCTTCTGGCTCCCTATACCCCGCTGATTTGGGAAGAACAGCAATACAAGGGGTTCTATGCCAGCACGTGGCTTCCTCAATGGGAAGAGTATGGCACCATTCCTGTCGGCCCCGGAGAGCATGCGTGGGGTAATCCTATGTGGGTTAGCTTCCATTTTTATGTCGAGGTAGATCCGGTCATATACATCAAGGATGCCTGCATCCCTGAGCCGGTAACATTTGTGCTATTGGGGCTGGGCGCATTAGCCCTGCGGAGAAAGTAAGGGGAAGAGAGCCGGACATACAAGAAGAGGGGTGTGTGTCGGATTATTTTTCTCCTTGAAACAAGGGGCCGCTTTAGGACTTAAGGCGGCCCCATTATTAAACTCAGTGGAGCAGGATAAATAATAAGAATTAATAAATCGAATCAATATCCACTCTCAAAGGCCGTCTGTGGCAGTTTCAAAGACCGTCACGGACGGCTTTATTGTATGCATCGCAACATTGTGCTCGGCGACCTTGCAAAAAGGGGTCGGCATGGCTATTCGCTGTTATCTCCTTAGAGTTGACTCCCAATATTCTTTTAGTTCGATACATTGTTCTTTTGCAAGCAAGTCGCGCAGGATATACCTGTGCTCACAGCCGGTTATGACGACCAGCCGCTTGCCGGGGTTTTCCTTTGCTGCTTTGATTATGTTTTTGGCCATAATCTCATTTCGCTCTTTCCACTGTTCTGCCAAAAAGGTGAAATCGGAAGCAGCGGTCTCGTATCCATTGTACTTGGCAAGTATTTGCGGCGCGATTTCATAGAACACCGTATGTTTTATGTTTATGATCAAATCGAAGGCATCGGAATTGATTGTCTCCGGCCTTGTAAACTTTGTTTGTGCCTGTGCTGCCAAACCTCCTATCGCCAGCATTTTTAAATCAACACAGTTGGGTTCTTTGGCACTGATTTCCTTCTCCCACTTGTTAGACAGTTCCTTGGCTCGTTTTTCTTTCTCGAAATAGTCGGTCTTTTTGAAGTTTTCCTGCCTGTCGGGGCGGTCGAACGGTATTTGCTTTATACCGAGCTGCGAGGCAATCGTATCCGACGCCCAGTTCTCGGGATGTTTATTCGGGTCTCTGTAAAACGGCCTGCCGTTCGGGTCAACATGACTCAGCGGCAACTCGTTCAAAATCGCATCCGGTTTAATGGAGAGGATTATTTGCTTCAGGATAGCCGGGCTATACTCCGGATTTGTATAGTGTGCGCCATGTATGGTACCAACAAGTATCACCGTGGTTTTTTGTGGCGCTGATTCCGTATCGCCGGCAGCGACCTGCCTGGTACACCACATCAGGAGTAAACTTAAAAATATGGCCGCATTTTTCATTGCTCTTAATCTCCTTACGTCAGTTTGACTTTTGATTTTAACTCCTTGATGTTATGATATTGTCTCTTTGTGGGATTGAAATGCAAGCGGCAGGTGGATATTTTGGCCTTGGCAACCGTTGACCTTGCAAAAAGGGGCCGACACGGCTATTATTTACCCCGTGAGATAATTTGAAGAAAAGCAGGACGGTCCTTATTTGCCAAGAAGAGCATATCTCACGGGGTGAAAATGTCCGCAAAATCCCAAAAAAAAGACGCGGCGGCCAAGGCGGTCGCGGTCAACAAGAAGGCCTGGCATAACTTCGAGATAGAAGACAAATTCGAAGCGGGGATGGAGCTTTTGGGCAGCGAGGTGAAGTCGCTCCGCACGGGCCAAGCCGACCTGAGCGGCTCATACGCCAGAATCGTAAATGGCGAATGCTGGCTGGTGGGTGCTAAAATATCGCAATACCAGGTAACCGGGGTCGCCGGACATAATCCCACGCGAAAAAGAAAGTTATTGCTGCACAAGCAGGAGATTCACAAAATCTACACTAAATTGGAGCAGCGCGGCTATACTCTTGTGCCGCTGCGGATATATTTTAATCAAAAGGGGCTTGCGAAGGCCGAAGTCGCGCTTGCGCGGGGCAAACGGCAGTATGACAAACGCCGGGCGATAACTGAACGCGAGCAGAAAAGAGACATTGACAAGAGGATGAAAAAATTTCGTCGCTGAAAGGAAGGAGCAGGCAGGTTATGGCTGAAAACAACAAAAAAGACGAGAAGAAGATAATTATCGATGAGGACTGGAAGCAGCAGGCCAAAAAGGAAAAAGAGGTGATGGCGGCAAAGGAGGATGCCGAGAAGCAGGAAGACGAGGGGGATAGTCGCCGGGGCCCGCTGCCCGAAGGGGACTTCGCGGCCCTGTTGAGCATGCTTTTCACGCAGACGCTTTTTTCGCTTGGATTTATCCAGGTCAAAGGGCAGGAAAAACGTGCGCCGGACCTCGCGCTTGCCAAGTACAATATCGATATGCTGGAAACGCTCGAAGCGAAAACAAAAGGCAATCTCAACGACGAGGAGCAGCAGGCCATAACTTCTGCGCTCAACGAGCTTCGTATGGCTTACGTCAAGGTCGCTGGGACAACTGAAAATTAGCGAGTAAAAAGTGCGAAGGGACATTTGTGACCATACTGGAACAAATCATTGCGGATAAACGCAAAGAGGTCGAGAAGAAAAAAAGGGAGCAGCCGCTCGAAGAGCTGAAAGAACAGCTTGCGATTCTCGGCAAGTGCCGCAATTTCTACAAGGCCGTGACGAAGACAAACAAAAGAGGTCTCAACGTTATCGCCGAGATAAAAAAGGCCTCGCCCTCCGCGGGCGTAATATGCAAAGATTTCGCCCCTGTCACAATCGCCAAGACCTACGAACGCTGCGGCGCAGACGCCATAAGTGTTCTTACCGACGAAAAGTATTTTCAGGGCAAACTTGAATACATCGACCATGTCAAACACGCCGTCGATTTGCCCGTCCTGCGAAAGGATTTTATCATAGATATATGGCAGGTTTATGAATCCCGCGTCGCCGGCGCCGACGCCATACTGCTTATTGCCGAGGCGTTGAAGCCCGCGGAGCTTATCGACCTGATGATTGCCGCCGCCGAATTGACGCTGACGGTGCTTCTGGAGGTGCACGACGCCGACTCGCTTTTGGCGGTGCGGGGCGTTATCGGCTTTCCCAGAAAGGGTTACAGCGTCCTTGGTATAAACAACCGCGACCTCGCGACAATGCAGGTGGATTTGAACACCACTTCGCGTCTCGCCGGCCTGCTGGATAAGGAGGTTGAGCTTGTCGCCGAGAGCGGAGTCAAGACGAGGCAGGACGTGGAAAAATTAAAAGCGGCTGGCGTCAGCGCGGTCCTGATAGGACAGACATTGTGCGAAAGCGGCGACATAGCTGCAAAATTCTGTGAACTGTTTGGTTGAGATGGATATTAAAGGTGATACAAAAGCGGCTTATAAGGGCGAGGTAGTTTATATCTACGCTTATGATATCGCGTACGACATAAAAAATGAGCCGGTGGAGAGCATATTAGGTCAGCCGACGAAGGATTATCTTGTAAGCCCGAGCAAGCGGATGCCGAAGCAGATGTTTTTCTATCGGCCGAGGATGGCCCAGTTTGCTCCGGAGAAACGCACGCTCGATAACGGACAATCGGTCGAAATCAGAAAGAGCGTGAAAATCTTCGGCGTCGGCGCGATGACGGTGCAGGTGCGTGTGCCGTTCGAGGTCAAGCGTCTGGAGGACCTCGTTGACTATCACGATTTGGAATTCGCCGAGCGAGGCCTTGATGATGAGGTTGGCCAGTTCGCGGAAAAGGTATTAAAAGACCTTGAGCCGCACTGTGTCCGGCCTGTGGGGATATTAACGCAGGCGGAGGCATATACGGTATTTTGCATAGGCGGGCTGCCGGGTTTGTCGGGAGAGCATGGGATGCGGGCGGAGGACTGGCTGAAGGCAAACCGAAGGCGCGTGGCGTCGCTGCTTATGCAGGAAGAAGACGACGAGGTTCTGTCAGAGCAGGAAGTGGATGAATCGACGGGACTCTATTTGAGCTACTACGGAGACGACCTCGTTGTGGTTGACTGGGATTCCGCGGTTGTCGTCGGCCAGCAGGATGCGCTCGATGACGTTCTGCACATAATGGAGCTTGCAAACGTGCAGCTTGTCGAGCTTGCGGCTTACGACAAGGTCCTCGACGAGGCCCTTCAACTCGCCTATAGTGATGTTAGCAGAGAAAGAATTCGACGGACCGGTCCTGTGATGCCGAATTTGCGGGAGCTTCGTATCGATCTGGCACGGCTAAGTGATGAACTATCCAACATAACCAAGTTTTTCGGCGACTGGCACCTTGCCAAGACATATAAAAACCTTTCAGACAGATTCCACCTTGCCGACTGGCAGCGCATAATTGTTGAAAAAACCCGGACGCTTGACGGTCTCTATCAGATTCTGCTTCAGAACAGGTTCAATGTGTGGATGTTCGTGCTCGAGGCGACGATTGTGCTGCTGTTTATAATTGACCTTATCGTGGTGTTTATCAAGTGATGATTGTAAGGTGTTAAGAAAGGACAAATGCAATGACGACAGCTCTTTACCTGGCATTCGGTCTGGCAGCGGGAATTCTTAGCGGGCTTTTAGGTATCGGGGGCGGGATTTTTGTTGTTCCTGCGCTTGTGTTTCTGCTGGGCTTTTCTCAGCAAATGGCACAGGGCACGACGCTGGCGATGATGGTCCCGCCAATCGGCCTGCTGGCTGCATGGGCTTACTATTCAAAAGGTTACGTGGACCTGAAAGTTGCGGGCCTGATGTGCATCGGGTTTTTCCTCGGTGGGTTTGTCGGGGCCAAATTCGCGACGGCCCTTTCAGGAGTGACTCTTTCGAGAATTTTCGGTGTGGCGATGCTGGTGGTATCAATAAAAATGATTTTAGCAAAATAACCTGTGCCTCAAAAGGAGCACTGTCTGCCGGTTTATTTTAACTGCCCTGTTTTTTTGACGGGCTCGATTAACGATATTTGCCCCTTCTTCACCAGCCAGGTGCCTTTTGCCGTGGCTACATACAGAGGGTATCCGTGAAGACAGTTCAGAAATACGTGAATCTCCGAGGGGATGTTCCCAACAGGGTAACCCAGGGAAAGGGCCTGTGCCTGGTTGCTCTTGTCGGCAGCCGGTTTTGGCAGCATCAAACATGATTGATAAAGCGGATTTACTGCCAAAATGGTTTTTCCGTCCGCTGACACCTTTACCCGGCTGTGCCCTCCCACCACTATTAAATCCTCTGCCGTTGCAGCCAGAACATATACCAGCCATCCGCTGGAATCGATGTCTTCCATCACCGCGGTATTATATGCCTTGGTGCAGTCCTTCGGCGCGGCAAGCAGGGCGTTTCGTCTGGCGAGGAGCATTGCCGTTTCTGTCGCCGACAAAGGCCGCAGGCTGTCCTTTGTAACTCTGGTGTTGCCCTTAACGTCAATCTGCACGTCATAAGCGACATTTACGTCCTCTCCCGTCCTCCTGATAAATCGCGTCAGGTGCCCGCCTCCGTCCTTAACGACAATCCAGCCGGCCAGTTCCCCCGGCTTTATCGTACCCGCCGCCCGCAGCAGTGCATCCGTTGCCTTTGCGGCAATTATATCCTGTAAATACAACTCCTCCCCGAGGCGTTCCGCCTTCATCACTTCCCTTTTTTCGGCGTCCGACAATCCCGCCTTTTCAGCTTCTACTACCTTGTATTTCCGCTGGCATCCTCCAGCAAAAACAATCACCATCGCAATCAGCGTTACGTATCTCATTTTTCGCACCCATAAACTTTCTGCACTTTTGCAATCACGGTTTCCACCGCAGGTTATTAAAATCTTCCGTTTTTACGAACTCAACACGGCCGTTACCAAAAACCATTAAACTGCCTCGACCATAATGCCACCATGTCGAAATATCATTAGGCCCACCGATATAAACATTATCGCGTGGTGAAAGATTTGATTCAAAAATTACTACGACATCGTCAGGAATCTGCGAAGGTTTTTTATCTAGCAGGTTTGAATTCAATACGAATGTGCCTTTTGGGAGGGCATATATATGGTAGGTTGAATTCGGTTCCAAGAATGGCTCGGTAAAAACAAAATCTTTGGCGTTTTTTAACAGGTCCAATTTAAGCCCCAATCTCTTTAGGCCTTTGCCTCTTGCCATGTTGTGAGCAACACAGCGAGTCACATCGGGTTCGGGTTTATATTTTATCTTTTCACCCCATAAATAAGAACTACCATTGAAGCTTACCACTATACTTACGATAGCAATAACTGTTAAAAAAATATTTATTGGTTCGTCAATTTTGACAAGAGACACAATAAAACACAGTGGAATCAAAATGATAAATATAAGCAAAAATACCATTAAGCCAATGGGGCAATAGAGAAAAATCTTACCGGAAATAGGCTCTAATCCACCGGAATTTACATTGGTATAGAGTGAAATGGTTTCAGTGGTATGAAAAATGACAAATAGCACAACAGCCGCTATTAGAATTTTTATACACAGGCGTATCTCTCGCCAAAGAGAACCGATATATTCTATAAGGCGATTTCCCACTTTTAAACCAATCCTTTTATTTATTTTGCGATTTCTGTATTTTCGCCCATTCGTCGCGGAGGGAGACGGTTCGGCTGAAGGTGAGGGTGCCATTGGCGGTGTCGGGGTCAACGCAGAAATAGCCCAAACGCTCGAACTGATACCGGGCAAGTGGTTTTGCATCTTTCAAAGCCGGTTCAACAAAGCAATTTCTCAAGACCTCTAACGATTTGGGATTGAGGTTTACAGTAAAGTCTTTGCCTTCGGGCACATCATCGGGATTTTCTTTTGTGAAAAGGTTCTCATACAACCGGACTTCGGCTGGTACGGCGTCTTTGGCTGAAACCCAGTGGATTGTGGATTTGACCTTTCTGCCATCCGGCGCATCTCCTCCTTTTGTGGCGGCGTCGTAGGTGCAGTGCAGTTCGACGATATTGCCAGTGTTGTCTTTTACTGCATTTACACATTTTATGAAATAGGCGTAGCGGAGGCGAACTTCTTTGCCGGGGCTTAGACGATAGAATTTAGGGGGCGGGATTTCCATAAAATCATCGCGCTCGATATAAAGCTCTTTCGAGAAGGGCACTTTGCGAGTTCCAGCAGACGGGTCTTCGGGATTGTTTACCGCGTCCAATTGTTCAACCTGTCCTTCGGGGTAGTTATCGATAACCACTTTCAAGGATTTTAATACCGCCATAACACGTGCGCTGGTTTTGTTCAAATCTTCGCGGACACAGTGTTCTAAGAGTGCGACATCTATAGTGCTGTAGAATTTGTTGACGCCGATAGTGGCGCAGAAATTGCGAATCGCTTCGGGCGTATAACCCCTTCGCCGAAGTCCTGCAAGTGTCGGCAGGCGCGGGTCGTCGAAATCTCGGACATGGCCTCCGCGGACGAGGTCGATGAGTTTGCGTTTTGACATAACGGTATAAGTGAGGTTCAGGCGAGCGAATTCGATTTGTCGAGGGTGGTCGATTTTTTTGCCCCACGGGCCTGAGCCGTCATCTGTGCGTCCTTCGTTTACCGCGTCGATGAACCAGTCATAAAGCGGCCGATGATTTTCGTATTCCAGAGAGCACAAGCTGTGGGTAATGCCCTCGATTGAGTCCTCAAAGCCGTGCGCCCAGTCATACATTGGGTAAATGCACCATTTATTTCCCTGCCGGTGGTGTTCGGTATGCAGGATGCGGTACATAATCGGGTCGCGCATATTCAGGTTCGGGTGCGCCATATCGATTTTTGCTCGCAGCGTCTTTGAGCCGTCGGGAAATTCGCCGTTTTTCATCCGTGTAAATAAATCGAGGTTTTCCTCGACGCTTCTATCGCGATAGGGGCTGTTTTTGCCCGAGGCGGTAAGTGTGCCGCGATGTGCGCTGACCTGGTCGCCGGTGAGGTCGCAGACATACGCCTTGCCTTTTTTAATCAGCTCAACTGCCCATTCATACATCTGGCCGAAGTAATCGCTGGCGAAAAACAGGCGACCATCCCATTTTGCGCCGAGCCAGCGGACATCCTCTATGATAGCGTCGACAAATTCCTGCTCTTCCTTTGCGGGGTTGGTGTCGTCGAAGCGGAGATTAAACTTTCCGCCGAATTCCTCGGCTATTCCGTAGTCAATCCAGACGGCCTTTGCGTGGCCTATGTGCAGATAGGCGTTCGGCTCAGGAGGAAAACGCGTGCAGACGGTCTGTCCTTCGAACCGTCCGCCGGGGGCGATATCCTCTGTAACCGCATCGCGTATAAAATCACGCCTGATTTCCTTCTCGTTTTCTCCGGTCATTTCAGTTCCCCGTATTTATAATTGATTGTGAGATAGCGCGGCATTGGCTATGAAAATCTATCAGATTATCTACGGCCTGTCCAGTTTCGCCATTTTGCTTTTGGACCCCGGAAATCAGGTTGCTTTGGACGGGCGAACAGAATAAACTGGCGGCAAGTATAAGAAGAGATTGTCGGGGAATGATTATGGATAGAATAGACAGGCGCACTTTTCTGAAAACCGCATCGGTTGCGGGCGGCACGATAATCGCCGGGCCGGTGTTATTTGACGGCTGGCTGACCTTTGCGGGGACCGAAAAGACAGGATACTTCGAAAAAGAATTCGGCGTAACCGATTCCTTGTGTAAAAAAGTTCTGGCAAAAGCATTGTCGAAGGGCGGTGATTTCGCCGACCTTTACTTCGAGCACACCATAGCAAATGCTCTTGGCCTGGAAGACAAAAAGGTTGACCGGGCATCTACGTCGGTCAATCTCGGCGTAGGTATCCGCACGGTCAAGGGCGACCAGGTGGGCTTCGGGTTTACGCAGGAGTTGACTGAAAAGTCGATGATGGCTGCGGCGGTGATGGCGGCGACGATTGCCGATAGCTCAGCCACACAGGTTGCTGGCAAATTCGCGCCCGTAAAGGCAGGCGACTATTATTCTTTAACGGGCACTAAGCCGGCGCCATTGGCGCCCCGTCTTTCGCTTGTCGAATCTACCGCGGGCAAGTGCTTTGCTCGCTCAAATTACGTTATCAAAACAATAGCCCGTTTCAATGACGCGAGGAAACGGATAATGATTGTGACCAGCGACGGGGCGAAAGCGGAGGATTTGCTCCCGGGCAGCGCCTTATTCGCTATGGTTACTGTCGAGAAAGACGGCCGCAAAGAGCAATTCATGTTTTTCAGGGGAGGCAGACGCGATTTTTCATATTACACGGACGATATCGCAAAGGAAGTGGCACATGGCGCCGTTGATGCGGCTGTAACGCTTCTTGATGCTGTGGTTCCCCCCGCGGGCGAGATGCCTGTTGTCTTTTCCCCCGGTTCGCCTGGCGTTTTACTCCACGAGGCGGTCGGCCACGGCTTCGAGGCGGATTTCAACCGCAAGAAAGCATCTATTTACTCCACGATGATGGGGCAAAAAGTCGCTGAGCCGATGGTAACGGTTGTTGATGACGGGACATGGCCCAGCGCACGCGGCTCGATTAACTTTGACGACGAAGGCACCCCGAGCCAGAAAACGGCGATTGTTGAAAAAGGCATTTTGAAAAGCTACCTTCACGACAGGATTTCCGCCGAACATTACGGATTATCCTCCACAGGCAACGGCCGGCGGGAAAGCTATGCGCATTACCCGATACCGAGAATGCGGAACACCTATATTCTTCCAGGCCCGAACAAGCCGCAGGAGATTATCGAAAGCGTCAAAAAAGGCATTTACATTCAGGACGTCAGCAACGGGCAGGTAAATATCGGGCAGGGTGATTTCGCGTTTTTCGTTTCGCAGGGCCGGCTGATTGAAAATGGCAAACTCGGCGCGACAATCAAGGACGTCAACATAATGGGCAACGGCCCGAATCTCCTGCGGGATATAACAATGGTCGCCGACGACCTCGAACTTGAATGGAGCGGTGTATCGACCTGCGGCAAAGATGGACAATTGGTACCCATCGACGCGGGAATGCCTACGGTTCTGGTTCGGTCTTTAACGGTCGGCGGTACAAAAAAACAGG
>JBFZBL010000072.1:0-5650 GCA_041308485.1 Phycisphaerae bacterium
ATCCGACTGGATATTCCGCGGTGCTGGCAGCAGGGACAACAGGCAGTTAGGTGATGCTTTGGATGGGCTGGGTCTTCAGCGTTCGGCAGGAGTCGATAGCGCACATATCTCTATTGGTGCGGCCCTGGAGGCGAGCAACCTGTCGGCGGCGATTGATTTGTACGGCGATATAATACTTCGCGCAAAACTGGAGGATGAGCAGTTTGCGCCGGCAAGACAACTGGCAATCGAGGCCGTTATGGGACTTGATGATGACCCGAGACACAAGGTGATGCTGAAACTTCGGGAGCAGTTTTATCCGCAGCCGCTTGGCAGGAGCACCGCCGGGGAAATCGTGGACCTCGAAGCGCTTACACCCGAGACGACTAAGAAGATTATTGCCGAGAGATTCAATCCCGCGAGGATGATTTTTTCGGTCGCGGGAAAATATGATTTTGACGCGGTCGTGAGCCAGGCAGAAAATATATTCGGTGCAAAAAGCGGCAGCCGGTTCAGGTCAGTAAAAACCGGCGAAGCCGGCGGGCGATATAAGCATATTCACAATGACGGCGCACAGGTGCACATCGGCCTTATGACGTCGACAGTAGTTGTGAAAGATAAAAATTACTATAACGCGCGTGTAGCTGTGGGGGTGCTGTCGGGCGGAATGGGTGCCAGGTTGTTTACGGAGGTCAGGGAAAAGCGTGGGCTTTGTTACGCAGTCGGCGCGCAATACCATGCGATGAAAGAAATGGCGGGTGTAATGTGCTACGCGGGGACGACGCCTGATAAAGCGCAAGAGACTTACGATGTGATAGTCGCGGAATTCAATCGCCTCGCGGAAGGTATCACCGAAGATGAGCTTGGCCGGGCCAAGGTCGGCCTCAAATCAATGCTGATTATGCAGAGCGAGTCATCGAGCAGCAGGGCAGGTTCAATCGCGGGAGATTACTATATGCTGGGAAAAGTCCGTTCGCTCGACGAAATTAAAACGGCGATAGACAAGACAAGCGTCGATTCGGTGCTGACGTTCCTTCGCGAAAACAGATTCAAAGATTTTACAGTCGTAACGATAGGCCCGAAGGAAGTAAAGGTTGGATAATATCAGTATGGAATTCAAAAGTCACAAGCTGAAAAACGGACTGACGGTCATTGGCGAGGTGAATAAAAGCGCCAAATCGACCGCTGTCGGGTTTTTTGTGAAGACCGGCTCACGCGATGAGGATTTGAAAATCAACGGCGTGTCGCATTTTCTCGAGCATATGGTCTTCAAGGGCACGGAGAAACTGAGTCCATTCGCGGTAAATGAGGCATTCGACAGGACGGGGGCGCAATACAACGCGTTTACGAGCGAAGAGAACACCGTATTCTGGGCGGCGGTGCTGCCTGAATACCTCGAGGAAATTACAAAGCTGTGGATTGAAATGATGAGGCCCGCGCTGCGCACAGAAGATTTTACAATTGAGAAAAATGTCATCAAAGAAGAAATAGCGATGTACAAGGACCAGCCCAACTTCGATGTTATGGACCGCTGCCGGGAGCTTTATTTCGCGGGGCATCCCTGCGGCCACAGTGTCCTGGGCAGCGAAGAGTGCATTGACGCGATGACGGCCGAGCAGATGCGGGAATATTTTGCCAGCCGATACGCGCCGAATAATATGGTCGCGGCGGTCACGGGCAATTTCGACTGGGAGCCAATTCGCGATATTATTGAGGAAGGCTGCTCCGGCTGGGAACCCTTTGATGTCGTAAGAAAAATTTCCGATACGCGCGGAGGCAGGGATAAAAAGCGATTAGAAAAAGCCAATCTTTCCCGCGAGCATGTCTGCCTTTTGAGTCCCTCGGTATGCGCACAGAGCGAAAAACGATTCGCCGCTGCGCTTTTGAATATGATTGTCGGCGACGATGTCGGCTCGCGGTTTTTCTGGGAGCTTGTCGATAAGGCAATCGTCGAAACGGCGTCTTTCGATTTTGCCCCGATGGATGGCACAGGCGCAAATTACACTTATATCAGATGCTCCAGCGAAAACACGCCTAAGGCACTGGAAATCGTAAATAAGATATTCGCGGAATTGACCAGCTCGGGCGTTACCGAAGACGAACTGACCAAGGCCAAAAACAAAGTCCTTAGCTCATTAGTTATAAAAAATGAGCTTCCTATGGGCCGGCTTGTCGATTTGGGCTTCAACTGGACGTATCTGAAGCAGTATCGAAAAATAGAGGAAGATGTTGCTGCGATAAAAGCCGTTACCGTGGCTGAAATAAGCACCCTTTTAAAGGAATACCCCCTCGGCGAATTCGCCCAGTACTCCTTATCCCCCGCACAAAACAGCTAAAAGCGATATCCGAATCTTATTATTGCCTGTCTACCGGATCTATTTTTTTTGAAAAATATTCGGATTTTTCTTGACAATTGCATAGTAATTACTTATTAAGAATAACATGACAAGTAAGAGCGAGCAGGACGAACTGGCGTTTTTCCGCGAAAAATGCAAAGAGCACGGAATGCGCGTAACGCATCAAAAGACAATGATTTATAAGTCATTGCTCGGTTCGCTCGACCATCCCTCGCCGGAACAGATTTTTGAAAAGCTTAAAACGGTCGTTCACGGCCTTTCTCTCGATACTGTCTATAGAACACTATCAGCCTTTAACGAAATGGGGCTTGTCGATTTGGTAGATGGGTTCGGCTCGGCGAGGCGTTTTGACCCGATGCTCGAAAAACACCATCATTTTCGCTGCAAAAAATGCGGCAAAATAATCGATTTCACATCCGACTATTACGACAAAATCGCCGTTCCTAAGGATATCGCAAGGCAATGCAAGGTCATTAAATTACAGGTTACCATAGAGGGCCTGTGTAAAAAGTGTCTGAATAAAAACAAAAAATAACGGAGCAGCATAAAATATAAGAGATTAGTAAAGGAGAAATGCGATGAAAGAAGAAAAAAAGAAAGAACAAACAAAGCTTACGACAAACGCCGGCGCACCGGTAGTGGATAATCAGAACATTATGACCGCCGGCCCGAAAGGCCCTGCCTTGCTGCAGGATGTCTGGTTTCTGGAAAAGCTCGCTCATTTTGACAGGGAAGTGATTCCTGAGCGGCGGATGCACGCCAAAGGTTCCGGCGCATACGGCACATTCACAGTTACGCACGACATCACCAAATATACCAAGGCCAGCATATTTTCAAAGGTAGGCAAAAAGACCGAGCTTTTTGTCCGCTTCTCAACAGTGGCCGGCGAGCGCGGTGCAGCCGACGCCGAACGCGACATTCGCGGCTTCGCTATGAAGTTTTACACCGATCAGGGCAACTGGGACCTCGTGGGCAATAACACGCCGGTATTTTTCCTGCGCGACCCGCTGAAATTCCCCGACCTCAACCACGCGGTAAAACGTGACCCCCGCACCAATCTGCGTAGCGCACTCAATAACTGGGATTTCTGGACCTCACTGCCCGAGGCGCTGCATCAGGTAACTATCGTTATGAGCGACCGCGGCATCCCCGCCACGTATCGCCATATGCACGGCTTCGGCAGCCACACATTCAGCTTCATCAGCCCCAAAAACGAACGCTTCTGGGTCAAATTCCATTTCAAAACCCAGCAGGGCATAAAGAACCTTACCGACCAGGAAGCTGAGGCAATCATCGGCAAGTGCCGCGAAAGCCATCAGCGGGACCTCTACGGAAGCATCGAGAAAAAGGACTTTCCCCGCTGGACTATGTTTATCCAGATAATGCCGGAAAAGGACGCGTCGAAATACCGCTTCCATCCTTTCGACCTCACCAAGGTCTGGCTGCACAAGGATTATCCGATGATGGAAGTCGGCGTAATGGAATTGAACCGCAACCCGGAAAATTATTTCGCCGAAGTCGAGCAGTCGGCCTTCAATCCCGCCAACATCGTGCCGGGTATCGGTTTCTCGCCCGACAAGATGCTTCAGGGACGCCTGTTTTCATACGGCGATGCCCAGCGTTATCGCCTCGGCGTCAACCATCACTTGATTCCCGTCAATGCCTCCCGCTGCCCGTTCCATAGTTTCCACCGCGACGGCGCAATGCGGGTTGACGGCAATTACGGCAGCACGCTCGGTTACGAGCCGAATAGCTTTGGCCAATGGCAGCAGCAGCCGGAATTTGCCGAGCCGCCTCTTTCTATTGAAGGGGCCGCCGACCACTGGAACCACCGCGAGGATACCGATTACTACACCCAGCCCGGAATGCTTTTCAACCTGATGACCGCCGCCCAGAAAAAGGTTCTATTTGAAAACACCGCCCGCGCGATTGCTGATGCCTCAGACCAGGTTAAGATTCGCCACATCGGCAACTGCCTCAAGGCAGACCCTGCGTACGGCAAAGGCGTAGCCGAGGCGATTGGCATCCCGCTGAGCAAAGTTCCAAAATAAACGAAAATAGAGACAAACGCTGATGTAAAAAAATCAGGTCGGCCTTCCGACTGGTATAACTGTCATTCCCTCGCACCTGTCCTGAGCTTGTCGAAGGAAGCGGGAATCCTGACTGTTCTGTAAGCTGCGCACTAATCGCATGGCCGCAAAACAGCTAAAAGACGATAGTGCAATCTCGACTTTTTCAACAGCCCCGCTGTCTCAATTTATTCCCCGATGCTTTTTAAAGAGCATCGTATTCCTTCCACACATCAATATGTATCAGTTTTTCATCTTTGTCGAATACCCACACTGCTACAACATCGCATCTCCATGGGATACCTTGATAATGCCCCATATCTACCCTCACAAAACTGTCACCTATTTTACGATGTGGATAGGTACCTTCCTCATAAGCGGCGTTAAGCTCATAATCAATCGCATAGCCTTTCGTCTCGATGTATTCTAAAACCCGTTTCTTATTATTGCCAATTGGAGTATCTTTTAATAATCTATTATGTATATCTTCCTTGGAATGATAAATGATTGGCCTAGCATAATAGATTATGATGCTTGCCATAGCGACAAAACACAACCCGATGACCACAAATAGTAATCTTTTCTTTTTCATCTCATATATTCTTTACAAAATCATTCTGAGCTTCTTAATTCTTTTCTTAACAAGCTTAAGAAACGGCCATTTGGGACAACCAGGCAGTTGAAAAATCCTAACTCCAGAGTTTAAGATTGCTTTGTTACGTCCGCAATGACAAAAAGGGGAGAATTTTCGAAAAAACGTGAGTAATAGAGGTGTTCTGCGCATAATATCTTATGAAAACTGGTACTGGTTTTAAGGAATAGGAGTTCGTGGAACAGGAGCCGAAAAAACACGCGTGTTCGGGACTTGCCTGTGGTGAGCATAGTCGAACCGCCTGTGGTGAGCATCGTCGAACCGTCGAAGGCGACAGCGGGGCCTGGCAAGAGCTTCTACAGCGGATTATTCCGCAGCTTTATGGGATGTTTCTAAAAAGCTGGCCAAACCCGTCGCTGGCAGAAGAATTAGTGCAGAAAACCGTCTTCGACGCCGTCCGCGGGCGGGCAACCTTCGACCCCGAGAAGGGCAGCATCGAGGAATGGATATTCGGTATCGCCCGCAACAATATCCGGCTTGAAATACGAAAGCGAGTAGCCAGACCAACTGTGGATGGTGACATCAGCGATTACCTCGACGTGATGGATAATGAGCCGCTGCCGGATGAGGTGCTGGAAAATAAAGAGACCGCC
>JBFZBL010000073.1:0-8357 GCA_041308485.1 Phycisphaerae bacterium
GATTTAACGCGTCATCCACCTTGCCCTCTTTGATCAGTTGCGTCGCCAGTTCCTGACGGGCACTCGCTAAATCCGCCGCTGTGCCAGCGTAAAGCCGGTATTGCTGAATTGCGCCTTCGTAGTCGCCCTTCGCCGCCAGACCCACTCCAAGCTGATAACGCGCCAGCGTAAAATCAGGATTTAGCTTCAGGGCGATTTTGTACTGTTCTATCGCCTCATCCACTTTGCCTGTCTCTCGCAGGACATTGCCGTAGTTATTGTGAATTTCAGGGGAATTCGGGAGAAACCGCATCGCCTCGACAAGATGCAACGCCGCTTCCTCCTTCCTGCCGAGGTCGCTTAGGACATTGGCGTAATTATTGTGCATAAGGTAATTGTTCTCGGTTACAGCGAGAGTATGCTCGAACAGCGACAAGCTGTCCTTCCAAAATTTCATCTGCTGCATCGTAACAACCGCGCAGGCCAGCAGGGAAACACCAGCCAGGACGCCAAGAACAATCTTCCTGAACGGTTTTTCTTTCAACAGCTCCGTCACGCCGAATGCGATGATTATAAAAATACCAATCAAAGAGACATAAGTATACCTGTCCGCCATTGCCTGCGAACCGACCTGCACTATGCCGATAACGGGGACAAGCGTCCCAAGATACCAAAGCCAGCCCACAAGAAGGTATTTGTATCGCTTGGCGTGATAAATAAAAAAAACCGTCATCAGGACAAGCACCACGCCTGATATCACGGCCCTCGATACGGGTATAGCGTGGACAGGGTGCGGATATAACGCGGCGAGATTGGCGGGCCAAAGCATTTTGCCGAGATAGGCAAGATACGAAACAACCGCGTTGAGAATCCGCTCATCAAGCAACAGCCGGTTGCTTTCTACTACCGCCCCGCCCTTCTGCTGCACTATAAACGTGACAACGCTCGATACGGCGGATAAAAAAATCAGGGGAATTTTCTCAACAGCTAAATTTAGAATTGAGAATTTAGAATCTGGAGTTGATGATTGCCGATTGCCGATTGCCGGTTGTCGATTTAAAATCGAAAATCGAAAATCGAAAATCGACATTCTCTGAAGGGGCCAGTAATCGAGCAAAAGCAGAACAAACGGCAGCGTCACCAGCATCGGTTTGGCCATAAGACCCATCGCGAACAAGACCAGCACAACGATATATCGGCCCGCTGATGGACGCTCGGCGTATCGCACATAAGTAAGCATCGTCAACAGCCAAAACAGCGTGCTAAGAACATCTTTGCGTTCGGTCACCCACGCCACAGATTCAACGTGCAGCGGATGCAAAGCGAACAACGCCGCAATAAACGCGCTTTGCCAGACGCCATTTGTCATTCGGGCCAGAACAAGGAAAAGCAAGATCGTATTCGCGATGTGAAACAAGACGTTGACAATGTGTATAGGGCCTGATTTGACGCCGAATAACTGGCAATCCAGCATAAGCGACAGCCACGTAAGCGGGTGCCAGTTGGAGCCGTGTCCCGTCGTGAACGCCCATTCGACGCCCTGCCAGCTTAACCCAGACTTGACTGCCGTGTTATCAGTGACATAAATATCATCGTCGTAGTGAAGAAACTCGTAATTGCGAACCGGAAAGTAAATCGCGAACGTGGTAATCGCCAGTAATATGCAAATCAACAAACGCCGGTGATTGTGAAACCATTCAGTCATTTCCGAATACCGCCGTATATCGCGTCAAACTCCAAACGCCAGAAACAATCCACAGCTTCGAATCCGCTCGCCTTCAATTTCCCAAAATGCCATTCGAGCGGCAATCCCAGCTCTGAACCGACCCACGAACCCATCAATTCTTTCCTGAATTTCCCCATATCCACTTTAATGGCTTTACCATAAGACCGCCAGAAGCCATCCCAGTCATCAGCGCCGCTATTTTTGTATTTTCGTGTATGACTATTTCTCTGGCCCTGCCAACATTTTTGAATTCCTTCGCATCGGCTTCCGGCGTGGTCGGCATTTAGAAATATCCCGCCCGGCTTTAGAATCCCAGCGAACTGTTGATACAACCGGTTTAATTGTGCGGGACTAAACCAGTGCAAAGCCGTTGCGGAAACAATCGCATCAAACGGCCTATCAACAATATCAATCCACTGTTTTTTACGCAGGTCCGCCCGCACTAATTTTACTCGTCCGCCGAATTTAGCAAGGCGATTTTTAGCCAGCGCAAGAAGCGTGGCGTCAAAATCGATGCCCCAGACCTCTGAAACCGGAAATTTCTCCAAAATCGGCAGCATCAAATTTCCTGTGCCGCATCCGATATCTAAAACTCTTGAAACCCTCCTCTGAGAAGCCACGATTAGCTGAACTATTATTTTAAATCTTTCTTTTCTGGCCGGGATATAGAAATCCTGCATCCGGTCCCAGCGTTTAACCCACCTTCGCCAGTCGATGTGTTTGGGAATTGATACGTTCATCAATTTTAAAACCCGAATTTTTCGCCCGTCAGGCGTTCGTAACATTCGATGTATTTTTCGCCCGTCTTTTTGACAACATCTTCAGGCAGCTTTACGCCCGGGCCGGATTTATCGAACTTAATCTCTTCGAGATAATTGCGGACGAACTGCTTATCGAAGCTCTCCTGGTCTCTGCCCGGCTGGTATTTGTCCGCGGGCCAGAAACGCGATGAATCGGGCGTCAAAACCTCGTCGATAAGAATCGTCTGACCGTTTATGTCGCCCCACTCGAATTTAGTATCAGCCAGGATTATCCCCTTCGATTCCGCGTATTTTGATGCCTTCTTGAAAATTTCGATGCTCTTGTCGCGCAGGTATTTTGCGTTTTTATCGCCGATAATCTCAACGCATCTGTTGAAATCGACGTTCTCATCGTGTTTGCCGAATTCCTCCTTCGTCGCGGGCGTAAATATCGGCTCAGTCAGCTTATCACATTGCTTCATTCCCGCGGCCAATTTTATCCCGCATACCGTTTGCGACTGCTGATATTCCTTCCACCCCGACCCTGCCAGATAGCCGCGAACAACGCACTCAATCGGGAAGACCTTCGTCTTCTTTACTAACATACTTCTGCCGGCTAATTGCTTCTCGAACTTATTAAACGGAGCAGGAAACTTGCTCACATCGGTAGCGATTAGGTGATGACTGATTGAAGATGACAGAAACTCGAACCAGAAAAGCGATATCTGCGTCAACACGATGCCCTTTTTGGGGATGGGGTTGGCCATCACGACGTCAAACGCACTTATGCGGTCGGTGGCGACAATTAACAGCTTCTCGCCCAAATCATAAACATCCCGCACCTTGCCCCTCTTCGGCTCAACACTCCCGATTTTCGTCTGCAATACCGCTTCCATCACAATCCCTTTCAAAAGTTTATTTTCGCCTACGCAGTATCCCTTATGGGAGCGGTATGCTAACCTGAACACCCCTTTTCGTCAAGCGCAGACACGGAATCGAGAATTACCCGCCCCGATTTCTACGGTCTTCCGGCCAATCTTTTATCTTCTCAAAAAGCAGCGAAAAAGCATACTTCTGCCCGTTAAACAACAAAAAAGTTATGGAATTTTTGACAACTCAATCTGCTCGAACCTATAAGATGTTTTGTATATGCTCTCAGAAATGCCCTTTCAATATGTTATAATGCAGGTGTAAGCTGTGCTGTTTGTGTGATGCACACGTACTATCGTAGCCTAACTTATAATTTAGGAACACAAAAATGTGATTTGGCCATGCAATGCTTGTTAGATTGAAATACATAACTATATGGCTGTTTCTGCTCGTGAGTACCAACCCGGGTATGTGTGAGCAGTTGTACACCGAGCCATTCACCGGAGACGGAGATGTGAATGTGGTCGGCTGGAACAGCGTGTACGACACCGGCGGCAGCGGCGGCGGGGTCGCAGGTGAATTCGCCTGGGTCTGGCACAAGGGTAATTGCGGCAACATCATCTACACGCGTGAGTATGCTGTGGACACTTCAGCTTATTCAAATATAGCTTTTAGATTTGACCTCCGCAGGCATTCATACTACAGCACGACACCAGAGGTCAGCATTGCTGTCGAAGTTGGTGGGACGTGGTATGTTTCCAAAACGGTATCTGTTGAAACTACCACGACATTTCAGAGCAAAACGCTTGCTTATAATCCTTCGAAGGATAATTGGGACACACTCAACATCGCTTCGCTCATCAGAGGCACAACTGCCGCCTCCAACCTGTCAGGCAATATCACCGGCTTTGGTCTGTACTCGAACAGCCAGAATGTCGGCTCAGATTGCACCGCTGAGTATGATAATTTCATCATCACCGGCTCGCCGACTCAAAAATCCGCAGATTTCAACGGTGACGGAGTTGTTGATTTCCGTGACTATGCCGCCATGGCCGATGCTTGGCTGACTGAGGCAGGTTCGCCGGATTATAACGAGATGTATGACCTGTATGCTGATAATCAAATCAACATACTTGATCTTTCCATCTTCGCACAGGATTGGCTGCTGGGTGCGAATTATCAGTACATTCCCGCGGATACACACAGGGAGAAAATCAGCTTTAACGCGGGCTGGAAATTTTATAAGGGGAATCCGAGTTCGGCTTTTGAGCATACTATGACGGAGGAAACGGGAACTTCGCAGGGTCTGAACAATTGGTATTTCGCGGCAGGCAGAAACACAACCGGTCCGCGCGAGGGATTGATGACTTTTTACAACGACTATCTCGGCGGCGGCTGGGGCTCATTATGGAACTATCCGCCGGCCGGTACATGGTGCACAATAAACGATAACAGATTTATTCCTGACAATCGCCCACCCTGGTGTTACATGATAGCATCCAGCTTTGATGCCAATCCGCCGGGGTATATACCGCGAATAGAATGGGTATCGCCGTATCCCGACAATTCGTCTGTTATAATCTCAGGCAAAGCTATGGCTTTTAGTGATGTCAATAATCTCCAGGCCCGAATTCTTCGCAACGGCTCTCTAATCTGGGAAAGTGCTGTATTACAGCCGTGGAATGAGAAGGATGAGGGATTCAATGTCAATATACCTGACCTTAACACCGGCGATATCATAACTTTTATGTCGTCATCCTGTGTGCCGTGGGCAACTTTGAGATGGCTGTACGTAACAATAAGTGAAAATCCGGCTGACGCAAATACTGCGGCGATTGCCGATTTCAACGATTCTTCCTGGCAGGATGTTATCCTCCCTCATAATCCTGTAACGGACTTGCTCTGGCCAATCTGGCCGACCATAAGCTATGAAGGTATCAGCTGGTACCGAAAACATTTTATACTGGATAACGCCTACCAGGGCAAAAAAATATTTATAGAGTTCGAAGCCGCCAATGTGGTCGCCGAGGTTTGGCTGAACGGTGAATATCTGACCACACATTATGGCGGGTATCTGCCTTTCACGATCGATATAACAGACAAGGCAAACTTCGGCGACACAGAAAATGTTATAGCAGCAAAAGTCAACAACTGGTGGAATCCGGATGTACCCGGTATAAACAGTTTCTGCGGAATCTACAGAGATGTCTGGCTGCACATCACCGATAAGTTACATGTTACCGACGCGGTTTATGCGAATGCTACCGCTGACGGGGGTATATTTGTTACATATCCTTCCGTAAGCGAATCGCAGGCCCAGGTGCAGGTCAAAACCAATGTATTTAACGAATTCACTGCCGCAAAAGATTGTACAGTTAAGACTTTCATAGTTGACGCCAATGGGATGGTTGTTGCCAGCGCATCGAGTACGCAGTTGATTGCGGCTGATACAAATTATACCGTCACTCAGTTAATAACTATAGCAGCCCCCTGCCTCTGGCATCCGGACCATCCTTATCTTTACACTGTGTATACTCAGATTTACGACGCCAACAATGCTGTGGACAGCTTCCAAACACGAATTGGTATTAGAACGATAGAATTCACCAAATCCGGAGGTTTTAAGATTAACGGCCAACCTCTCAAATTTAGAGGTGCTAACAGGGAACAGGATTATCCATACGTAGGTTTCGCTATGAGTAATTCCGGACAATACCGTGACGCATACAAACTGAAGGAAGCAGGATTCCAGTATGTCCGGACTTCAGCCAGCCGGCCCCAGGATTCCGCTTTCCTCAATGCCTGCGATGAATTGGGAATCATGGTCCTAAATCCAATACCGGGCTGTCAGTTCATTGGCGGAACTGTATTCAAAGAACGTTCTTATCAAACAATGAGAGACTTAATCAGAAGAGACAGAAATCATCCGTGCTTTATCGCATGGGAACTGTCTCTGAATGAAACCTGGTGGACCGACCCGAACTATACGCCCATGGCAATGAGCATCGGCCATTCAGAATATCCCGGCAATCAATGTTATATAGCAGGCTGGAAAGACGGCGGTATGTGGGGAGAACCTGCGCTATACGATATTTTCATTGCCACTCCCGTCGCCGGCGCGAGAACCTACGACGGGCCGCTGCCGCTCATAGTCAGCGAACATGGACACTGGGAATACGGCGGCACCGCCAGTACCAGTGACGTACATCGTCGCGATGGCGAAACAGCGATGCTCCAGCAGGCATGGAATCACCAGGAGTCACATAATTTAAATCGCGGCTTGCCGAATATGTGTGGTGACGGAGTTTGGGTTGGTATGGATTATATGGCCTGGCCTTCGGGTGTCATGGACAAATTCCGGCTGCCGAAACTTTCTTATTATTTCTGGCAGAGCCAACGGGACCCGAACCTGATTATACTCGGCATTAACTCCGGTCCTATGGTTTATATAGCCAACTACTGGACTTCCACATCTCCTGCAGACGTAAAGGTTTTTAGCAACTGTGACCAGGTAAAGCTTTCCATCAACGGCGTAAGTCAGGGTATCCAAAATCCTGATACCAACGATGCAAATCATCCTACGGCTAATCTCCTGCATCCGCCATTTACATTTACCGGCTTGACCTGGCAGGTAGGCGAATTAAAAGCCGAAGGTTTTATCAATGGTCAATTGGCCGCGACACACATTGTTAAAACACCTGGTATTGCAGCATCGCTCAATATCAGTTTCGATTTGAGTGAACTTGCGGCTGGAGGTGATATTACATTTGTATATGTATCGGTATTGGATGCTAACGGTACAGTAGTGCCAAATGCTTCGAACATGATTTCACTCAATATTATCAGCGGTCCGGCTACAATAGTAGATCCAAACCAGGTCCAGGCTGAAGCCGGTATCGCAACCTTCCTGCTCCGGACAACAAACCAATACGGTGAAGTAAATATAAGCGCAGCAGCTACGGGCCTGACAGGTGATACTGCAAGTATAACAACCCAAAGATAAGTCGAGTAATTACGAGGCCCAAGAGCAGCATAGCCAAAAGGAGGGATTGGAACAGCAACAGAACGACAACCGCAAATCAGAAATAAACAATCTTTGTGTCCTCTGTTGCTAACAAAAAAAGATACAGGGCAAGATTACCTGTCCTGTATCTTCACCTCGTCGCAACTCCCAACGAATGTTAAAACCATCAAGCTTTTCTAACATTTTATCTTTGCCGGGACCCGGAAAGATTAATCAGCCGCTCTCGTCTTTCCGTAACTCCGAGGTCTTATTGTTCTCTATTTTCCATCCAAAGCCATATCGCCAGTCCGCCCGTTACTATCACTGCCGGCAGGCTTAGCCAAACAGGTAACGCCACTGTGTTCACCATTACACTGGTATGATAGAACAGCCGAACCAGATGCACCAATGCAATAATCAGCAGAAGCGCCGCAACGATTGCTATCGATGGCCTTCTATGTGCCCACATAATCATTGTCGTACCCTTTCAACTCTATTTACTTCCTAAACGCTACTGCCCCCTCTTTTATCTGTAATTAATACGTTTGCCGCCTCTCATCGGTTTTTAAGTAAATTTTACGCCCTGTCCGCCTTTAAACAAGCCGAAGAGCCTGCCCTTAGCAACCAGTGGTGAGGTAGTCGGACCAGTAGAGGGGTGGCGAATCACCCGATATGGGAATTGACGTAAGCGAATATTTTCTCGCGAACTTTATGTATATCGGAAGTATCTGGTAGGAATTCAAAAACAGTTTCGAGGTAACGCCGTTGTTTTAACCGCCTAAATGTCGGTGCAAAATTGACATCATAAACCCAGCCGAGCACGCACAGCTTCAGGTCGTTCAATACTCGTAACGCCTTGTAATCAACCCGGCCGCCCGTAAGAATCGCGTCAAGCACCTCAGGCGTAAACCCCGGCTCATCTGGAAACTCAATCTCAAGTTTGGAGTTGGCCGGTTCGTTTCTGTGCCGGATATACGCATTTATAATCACGTTATAAATATCTAACTTGTCCGCGTCGCGTATCATTTTCGAGAACAGC
>JBFZBL010000074.1:0-9525 GCA_041308485.1 Phycisphaerae bacterium
ATAACCGCTTTTTGGGGGTATCCTTCCTCTATAATTGTTCGATTAGCCGAATCCTAACAATTGTAAATATACGCTTACACCTCTGATATGTCAAGTTGAAGGGGCTAATTTCCGGATTCCCGCTTTCACAGCAGCGATAAAGGTGGTAATCTGTTCAATTAATAATGCCGTATAGCTGGGAGTATAATTATGGATTGTCCGGTATGTAAAAATGTTATGATAACGCTGGAACTGGCGGAAGCGGAGGTTGACTATTGCACGGGCTGCAAAGGAGTATGGCTGGACGCCGGGGAGCTTGAAATGCTTCTCGACGACGACGGGAAAGCAAAAATGCTAATCGACTCCTTCAGCAAAGACACAAGCACCAGCGAGAAACCGAAACCATGCCCCATATGCGATAAGAAAATGGAGAAGATTATCGTCGGGCACGAAAACCCAACGCTGCTGATAGACAGATGCTCAAAAGGAGACGGCCTGTGGTTTGACAATGGGGAGCTGAATAACATAATCGCGAGAGCCAAACTTGATGAGGGCAACAAGATACGAAAAGTTCTGGCGGATATATTCGGACAGCAAGGGTAGTTTTGAATTTTAAGTTTTTAATTTGGAGTTAAGGAAGTTACCATTTTTTGCGCCACCAGAGGATGCCGACAAGCGCAGAGGAGGCGGCAGCCAGCCCGGTGATTGCCCAAAAAGCGTCTACGTACCAGGCAATAGGAATGCGGACGTTCATCGAGAAGATACTCACAACAAGGGTAGGAAGCATAATAGCGATGGTTATGAGGGTGAGGGTCTTAATGCGGATGTTGAGGTTGTTGCTGATGATTGATGCGCGAGCGTCCATCATAGAGGCGAGAACCTGGGAGTAGATTTCGGTCTGGCGGAGACATTGATTATTCTCGATTTGAATATCTTCGAGGAACTCGACGTTTTCCTGGCTGAAGCCTATTTTGGCAGCACTGTATTTCAGCTTTTCGATAACCGCGTTGTTGGAATGGATAGCGTCAAGGTAATAGACGAGGGATTTTTCGAGAGAAAACAGATTCAGGAGGTACTTGTTCTCCATCGCGGCATTAATCTGCTGTTCAAGCTCATTGGAAATCTGGTTAATGCCTCTGAGGTGCTCGACGAAATGCGATATGGCGCGGTAGATGAGGCGAAGGAAGACATCCTGAATTGATTGAATCCTTGTGAAAGGTCTGCCTTCAAAAATAGGCGCATCTTCGGCGATGACAATAACGAGCCGGTCTTTGAACATAAAAACGCCCGCAGAACCGACCCTGAAGAGGAAGTTATCAATGGCGGCGTATCGCTTCGGCCTTTTGAAAATCATGGCGATGTGGTCAGGTTCGAATTCCAGCCGGCTGACCTCATCGGGGTCGAGCGATGAGTTAAGTGTGTGCTCATCGATTTTAAGCTGGTCAACAAGATATTTGCGTTCGGCCTCATCGGGGGTGATATACACACAAACCTGCCCCGAGCCATTTGGGCTTTCGATCAACTTGCCGTCGGTTATGTTAAGCTGTCTAAGCATAGTAAAATGTGCCGTTCGTAATCCATGCCGTGATATAAACCCATGAATTTAGCTTGTGTCCGGCAGGAATGCAAGGGTGTCAACAAGATTTTCGTCCATAATCAATGCAGTTCCCAAACACAGAGAGACGGTGGTTTTAATTGACAATCCGCATTCGCGGTTTATAATTTGTCCTTAGGATGCATGTGAAAGCCGGTTTTGTTCTATGGAAGAGTGAATAAATCGATGATTGAAGGAGAACCAATATGAGCATAGTAATGATTGTTTTGCTGGGAATTGCTGCCGTACTGCTTTTGATAATCCTGTATGTGATAGGAACTTACAATGTTCTCATCGGGCTTCGCAACCAGGTTGACAACGCCTGGTCGCAAATCGACGTGCAGCTCAAGCGCCGTCACGACCTGATTCCAAATCTCGTCGAAACAGCCAAAGGATATATGCAGCACGAGCGGGGAACATTCGAAGCGGTAACCAATGCACGGGCGCAGGCAATGGGGGCTAAAACGGTCGCCGAGGCAGCCAGGGCCGAAGGAGCCCTGGGCGATGCGCTTAGCAAATTCATGCTGGTTGTCGAAAATTATCCTGACCTCAAGGCAAATCAGAACTTCCTGGCGGTGCAGGAAGAGCTTTCCAGCACGGAAAATAAAATCGCGTTCTCCAGGCAGGCGTATAACGACCAGGTCATGTTCTTCAACAACAGGATACAGATGTCCCCCTCGAATATCGTGGCGGGAATGTTCAGCTTTACCAGGCGGGATTTCTTTGAGATTTCAGCGGCAGCGGAACGCGAAGTGCCTAAAGTTAGTTTTTAATTTTAAGTGCTGAGTTTTTGGTTAAGAAACTCAATACCGCATCCAGCGTTAAGGAAATTTTAAAATGACGGAAAGCATTGTCAAAAATAAGAGTTACGATTTTGCTTTGCGCATTATAAAACTATACCTGTTTCTAACAGACAAGAAACACTTTGAAATAGCTAATCAAATAGTCCGAGCCGGAACAAGCATAGGAGCAAATGTTGAAGAGGCACTTGCAGGATTCAGCAAAAAAGATTTTACTGCAAAAATGTCTATTGCTTCAAAAGAAGCGAGGGAAACACACTATTGGCTTCGACTAATTCGAGACTCAGGTCTGGTTGGAGTAAACCAGGTAAAGCATCTCGTATCTGAATCCGAAACATTAGTTAAAATTCTAACAAGCATAGTTAAAACCAGTTCAAACGCAGGAAAAATCACAACTAAAAACCAAAAACTTAAAACTAAAAACTCTTAAAGATGTGGGAACTAATACGGATAAATAAGAGAAACTCCGTCCTGCTGCTGATGCTGATGGCGATTTGCCTGCTCGTACTCGGGGTAGTCATTGGCATGGCAATCAATGGGCCTGACGGCGGGATGCTGGGCCTGATGATAGCGACTGTAATCTGGGTCGTAATGACTCTCATCAGCTTTTCATCGGGCGACCAGATTCTGCTGGCGGCAAGCAACGCAACTGCTGTTACACACGATGTTCACCCGCAGCTTTTCAACGTGGTCGAAGAAATGGCCATTGCTTCAGGCCTGCCCATGCCCAAGGTCTATATTATCAACGACCCGGCGCCCAACGCCTTCGCGACTGGACGCACCCCTAAATCAGCATCGGTCGCTGTTACCGCCGGATTGCTTGGGCGGCTTAACCGCGATGAGCTGCAGGGTGTCGTCGCACACGAAATGAGCCACATACTGCATCGCGACATCTTGTTTGTTACGCTGGCGGGCATTATGCTTGGTTCGGTGGCCCTGCTTTCGCAGGTCTTTTTGCGAGGTATGATATATGGCGGAGGGTCAAGAAGAAGATTCTCGTCCGGCAGCGGCAAAGGCAGCGGCGGCGCAGCAGCCATACTTTTAATAGTAGCGATTGTGGTTGCGATTCTGGCGCCGATTATGACGCAGTTGTTGTATTTCGCGTTATCGAGGCGGCGCGAATACCTCGCCGACGCGGGGGCGGCTCGGCTTACACGGTATCCCGAGGGGCTTGCCAGCGCTTTAGAGAAAATCGCCAACGACCGCGCCCCCCAGCTCGCGTCAGCCAACAAAGTTACCGCCCCTATGTTCATAGTAAACCCGTTCAAAAAAACAGGACAATGGAGCTTGTCAGACCTGACGAGCACACATCCGCCGATATCCGAAAGAATACGGATTTTGCGGAATATGTCGCAAGGGGCGTCATTGAAGGATTATTCGGATTCATTTGTAAGCGTAACAAAAAGCAGGACCGTTATGCCCGCTTCGGCGTTAACAAAAGAAGATATCGCGCTGCGGCAGGCAAGCGCAGAAGCCAAGAAACAGCAGAAGGAAAACCAGCTTCGCCAGGTGGGCGATATTATGCGGAAGGTAAACGGTTTTGTCTTTTTGGCGTGCGCGTGCGGAGTAACACTGAAAATACCGCCGAATTATGCCGTCGCTACAGTGGAATGCCCGCGGTGCCACACGACACATAACGTAAAAAAGACGTAATCACAGCAAAACGCGAAATGGATTCATAAAAGAAGCCGGGCTGCAATTGCAGGGAGGTTTGGTAGCTAGGCAGCCCGGGCTTTACACGGTCTTGCTGGTTTCCCCCCAGCCGTCCCGTTCATTAGTATTTACGTTTGCCGCACCGCATAAGTTTATATCATTCAAGGAAAAATCTTACTCGCTTATCCAGTATTTGTAATTATTCCGCATAAAAGGCGCCTTATCGGCAAAGCACTACATTTAGAACTGGAAAATCAGGATTGACACGACCCGCGAGTATGCCAAAAGCTAAGGCTGGGGTTAACAATTTACTGGATATCAACAGTAAATAGGAGGATACTAATCGACTGTAACGGATTCACCGGATTTGAGGGCTGTACGTTTGCAGGCGGCTGACTTAAAATTTTCGGCGCCGACTCGGCTCTCCCAAATGCAGAGTAATACTCACTAAAGATTTTTAAGCTTGACCGAATGCTAATTGCATCAATAATAGGATTTATGCCGATACCGCTTCTGCGCCGGCATGGCTATTTCTGAAAGCAATTGATACTTAAAAGGAGCATGAACAATGGCTTACGAAAAGAATGACATATCGAGAAGAACTTTCCTAAAAAGCACAGCAGCAGCTGCAATGCTGGCAGCCGCTGGTGCAGGCCAAAATGTTATAGCGCAAGACGCATCAGCAGCATTAAGGCTTGGCGGGCCGGTATTCGGCAATCCCCAAAACCCGGACCAGTGGGCAGCGGCAGTGAAGGCGCTTGGTTACAGGGCGGCGTATTGCCCGGTCGATACAAAAGCCTCCGACACCGTTGTAAAGGCATATGAGGAGGCCGCCAGAAAAGCGGATATCGCGATTGCCGAGGTTGGCGCATGGAACAATAACCCGATTTCTCCCGATGAGAAAACACGCAAGGAATCGATTGCGAATTGTCAGGCGAAGCTTGCGCTTGCCGAGCGAATTGGCGCCCGCTGCTGCGTAAACGTATGCGGCTCACGCAACCCGAAGAACTGGGCCGGACAACATCCCGATAATTTGAAAAGCGAAACGTTCGATATGATTGTCGAATCCGTGCGAATAATCATCGACGGCGTAAAACCGACACGGACGTTTTATACGCTTGAAACAGGAATGTGGTGGTACCCGATTTCGGCGGATTCCTACCTGCAGCTGATAAAGGCCATCGACCGAAAGCAGTTCGGAGTGCATCTCGACCCGACAAACCTGATTTACAGCCCGCCGTTATACTTCAGCAACAGCAAAGTCATAAGCGAATGCTTCGAGAAACTCGGCCCCATGATTAAGAGCTGCCACGCAAAAGACGTCAAGCTCGGTAATGCAGCGCTGGCACATCTGGATGAGATTAGGCCGGGCCTGGGCGGACTTGATTACAAAACGTTTCTCAAAGAATTGACTAAATACCCTGATGTTCCTCTGATGATTGAGCACTTGAAGGATGCCGAGGAATACAAGCAGGCCGCGGATTACATACGCGGTGTAGGCAAAGAAGTCGGCGTGTCTTTCGGATAATCAAATCAGACACACAGATACAGCGTTATTCTACAGTCTCTGAGCCGCCCGGAGAAAGAACCTTGACGGGACAGCCGGCGGACTTCGCAAATTTTTCGGCGTCGGCTTGGCCCCCAACTATATCACCCCAGTGATATGGTATCGCCTGTTTTGGTTTGAACTGTTTTGTCGCCTCGGCGGCCTCTTCGGCATTCATAGTATATGTCCCCCCCACAGGCAGCAGGGCAAGGTCTATATTTTTAAGGGCCTTCATCTCGTCAGTAGCGTCCGTATCGCCCGCGTAATATATGCGCTTGCCGCCAACTTCGACCACGAAACCAAGCCAGTTATTGGATTTTGGATGAAATTGCTTGGCGGGATTGTAAGCGGGAACACCGGTAATTTTAATCCCATTGATGTCAATTGACTGGCCGGGCTTTAGCACTTGGCCTTTTCCCTGTTTCTGGATAACATCCCCCGTGGAAACCAGCTTCGTAGTCGCACCGGAAACCTTGGCTATATCCCCGGCTGAATAATGGTCGTAATGGCTATGGCTGACAAGAACTATTGTCGCGTCGTGCGGGGCGTCTTTGAGTTTCCAGGGGTCGATATAAAGCACTTCACTGCCGCTCGAAATTTTGAAGCTGGCGTGACCGAACCATTGCAATTTCACAGACATGGCTTTCTCCTTCCCTTTTTGAGCTGCCGTTTCTTCAGCTAAAATACTCTGGTTCACGCAAACAACACCGATAATGGCTGTTAATGCAATCAGCGGAATTCGTGTTCTCATAGCAATCTCCTTAAACACATTTCTACCAATTATAACCCCTCGATATTATGAGCAAAATACCTCAATACACCCCCTTACGTCAATTCAAAACAAAGGCTACCGCCTGCCAAACGCGCGCGAACGGCTTGCAATTAGACCCTAAATTGGGTACAATAAAGGGGTTGTAAAGCGAATATTTGCCGGCCGGAAGTGAATTTAATCAGCGAGATGGGTCTGCTAAAAGATGGGCGAAGAATTTGACGTATTGAGTTATCAGCAGCGAGAGCCGAGGATTCATATCCTGACCCTGGACAAGGTTCTGGGTTCGGACATTTATGAAAGACTGCATAACGGCCCCAAGACAAGGTTCTACGAAATAGTCGCCCCAAGGCAGACCGATTGGCAGCTTCGGCTCGAAGAGATAGATTCAATAGTCGACCGGACGGTTTACGCGAGAATGCTGATAATGGACGTGCGAAGGGCAACTCTTCACAAACTGCAGCAGGCATACAACAAAATCATCGGGTACAACCGCAAGGATTTGAATCGGTTCTGTTTCACGGTGCTTATCGGCGACGGGCCGCTGAATTTATTCCAGCCGGGCAAACCACCGGATGTCTTTGTCCCTTACCTCGCAAATCTTCGGAGAGATTACAACGCAGCGGTATTTTTCTTCGACCCCTTTATTCATTACGAGCCGGCAGAAACGGACTCGTCTATGGACGAAGCTTTTATGCTGCCCAGCCAGCCGCCCCGAAGGCTGGCAGCTTACTTCCCGGAGGCGGGCGTAACGGTGGATTCGGTAAGGCGGTTTTTCAGGGCCGACGAACAAAATGTGGAAGTAAAAAAACAGCGGCTAAAAATGCTGGCGGCATTATATCTGAAACGTATCGGACAGCAATTTCCAGAACACAAAGACCTCCTGCGCGGACTCCTATCCAAAAACGGGGCAAAATTAGGCAGCGAAAAAATGAACCTGTACCCGGTGTTTTTCGAGGAATGGGTACACGAGTTTATGCAGAAGGCGGCAAATACCCGGCAGGAATAAAAAGCCGACTCCCCAGGCACGTTCCTTCACAAATCAGCGCATTACCCAGGTTTTGTTTTCGAATTTGAGCTTCTGGTCTGCACGGAATTTGGGGTCGCCCGCGATTGAATAATCGAGCTGGAGTGTTTTGCGAAGGTAAACTTTCACCGGATTGCCGTCTTTGTCCTTCTCGGTAGGATGGTCAACGGCCACGGTTTCATTGCTGAGACCCGTGACGAATATGCTCACGCCCTTGGCATTGGGGTCAAAGTCAGGCCAGATGACCGCGATATCAACGGTATTGTCCTGCCCCTGGAGAATTTTATCGCCTGTTTTTTCGAGAAGCTGGAGGAAGGGGTATTTCCCCTGATGACGATTCTTTATCTTCTCAAAAAGAACATCGGGAGTTCCCTTTATGGCCGGAACAACCTGCAACGTATCGGTAATAAGCTCAGCGGCAGGATAGAAATCGACGTCTTTACCCGTCTTATTGGTTAGTGATAGAATAATGTACCAGTAACGCTGCGGATTCTTTCCATCAAGGGCAATCTGCTCCGGATTCTCAAAACGAATATCGAGCATCCAGTCGCCGGATTTCGGGACAACGGCTGGCTCCGGGGCCGCCCAGCAAACACCCAACATCATACACACTAAAAAACCGATTCCTAAGCCTCTCATCGTCGAATCCTCATCAATACGGTAAAATATGGGTGCAGCCCATTATTGCTGCACCCATATTATATCGTCAAACAGCCTAAAAACCAAGCAAAATCCGGGCTACAGATGGACACAGATTTGGCCTTCATGACATAAAACCGAGCAATGAAAAATGATTATGTAGCGGGAAAGTAGGCGCTAATCCTCAACAATACTTGATTGCAGCCAGTTCTCGGCAAAAATGGCAAAATCCCGCGAATCAACCACGCCGTCTTTGTTAACGTCGAATTTATTGAAAGGTTTACTTTTACCGCCAATAACAACACAGTCGGCTCCCTCTATTGGGTTTTCCCCAATCAGCACGCCGGTAAGTTTCAAAGTCAACGTATCGCCATAGTTGACATCGCCTATCGCTTCAACAATATCCTTCGTTTTGAACTTCAGCGTAAGGTCAGGGAAACCATCAGGGCCGTCTTCAGTGCAGTTACAATCATTGCTATCGGCTACCGGCCCGGCCACATCTTCAATACTGCTTCGCAGAGGCGAAACACCGGCTAACCTGATAGATGTCGCGTCGATTGTGGTTACATCGAAATCAGCCGTCCCTAATATAGCCGCCGGCAGTACGCCGGAGCTTTTTACATTCAGAGGATTCGGACAGCTTCCGGGCTTTATATCAACGATAACCTGCAATGCGGGTGTTGGAATAATTGTAAGAGTGCTATTGGCGACATTACTTAAACCGCCGCCGTCGGTTACTTTCAGATGGATTTTATAAGTGTTGCCGACGAGCAGACCCAGTGTCTGTAAGTATGCATAGTTTACATCAAAGACCGCGTTACTGCCCGCATCGGTCTCAAAGCTGTTGTTATCGTCCAAATCCCAAAGGTAAGACAATATATCATTTTCATCATCTGTTGAACCGCTTGCGTCCAGTGTAAGCTTGTCACCAACATAGATAGTATATGGCCCATCGGCATTAGCAACAGGCCGCTGGTTGGGATATGGCTCGACTGTAACAGTAACGGTATTAGTATCTGCTAAGCCGTCATTATCAGTGATAGTAAGAGTAATAACATGCGTTCCAACGGGCAGAGTTACAGTAGGATTGACTCCTGTGGCAATCTGAGTAACGCCTTCACTCCATACGTAACTTTGAATTGTACCGTCTGAATCCGTAGAACCGGAACCGTCGAGAGTAACAATTTCGTCGCCATTGTCATCAGCATCCATAACGTTTTGGTCAGAACCTGCATCAGCGATAGGAGGTGTGGCGGAGCCGGGGATGGAGGCAACACGTAACCCGATAATAGAGCTCTCGTAGTACGGGTCGCAGAAGCCCTGGTAGGACGACGCGAGGTCGTAGCCGGAGCCGTAGTGGTTGGTGTACGACCCATTGCGAAGGCCACGATAGGAACCAATAAGAGTTTCGTTCCATTCCCAGACATTGCCCATCATATCAAACGTGCCGTTCTGCTCTGATGTGCCATTAGTTATGATATCCCAGGGAGACCCGATAACATTGTTATAATTCGAGTT
>JBFZBL010000075.1:0-2583 GCA_041308485.1 Phycisphaerae bacterium
AAGAGGATTTCGGAAAGCTGGACGATTTTTCCGAGAGTTCCGACGACTATCTTTACCGAACAGAGGTACACGGACGGCCAAAAAACGATGGAGAGTTTGACAAGAAACTTGAGGCGATGAATAACACGCCGGCGCTGGAAATCTCTTTGAATGATTACCTGGGCGAGCAGTGGCGACTTGTCGATACGGATGAAAAGACCAGAAAAGCAGGAGAACAAATTATCGACTACATCGACGAGAAAGGATACCTGAAGGTCCGGCTCGAACAACTCCATAATAAAGACAAACACGACTTCGGCATCGAAGACCTCGAACGGGCATTAAAACTCGTGCAGCAGCTTGAGCCTATCGGGGTCGGGGCAAGAGACGCAAAAGAATGTCTGCTGATTCAGATGGCACAATCCAACGACGATATGAGTTTCGAGATGGAGCTTGTATCGAAATATCTCGATAAACTTCTCGAGAATAAACTGCCTGAAATCGCAAAGAAAATGAACTGCGGCGTCGAGCGGATAAATGAGGCGATTTTGCGGATGAGGAAATTAGATACTTCGCCGGGGCTTCAGATAAGCAGGGTTAAAAATCAACCTATAAAGGCCGACATAATAGTCGAGCCGGACGAGGGAGGCGGATTTAAGGTTTGGCTTGCGGACAAAAGTATTCCCGCTCTTCGGATTAACGAATATTATTCTGATATGTCCAGAGACAAAAAGCTCGACACGAAGACGCGACAGTTTCTCAAGGACAATATCCGCTCGGCGAGATGGCTGATGGACGCTATCGCACAGAGAAAACAAACTCTCCTGAGGGTCAGCCGGGCGGTGGTCGACCGACAGAGAGAATTTTTCGAGAAAGGTAAGATGCATTTAAAGCCGCTGCCGATGTCGGAGGTCGCCGAGAAGGTCGGCGTACACGTCGCAACCGTTTCGCGGGCGGTGGCGGGCAAATATATACAATCGCCGCAGGGACTGATGCCGCTGCGGGACCTTTTCGGGGGCGGAATGGAAACCGACGACGGCGGAAGCGAAAGCTTCGAGGCGATTCGAGCAAAGATGCAGCAGATTATCGATTCGGAAGATAAATCAAAGCCGCTGAGCGACGACGCGATACGCGACAAACTCGAGAAGATGGGGGTAAAAGACATCGCAAGAAGAACTGTCGCTAAATACCGCAAACTGATGAATATTCCCACGACGAGATTCAGAAAAAAATTCTGATCCTATCGGCGAGATGCCTATTATAAAAAGAGCTGCCTTGACCATACGGGGGCTAACTGTATAATAGTGCCATCCTGTTAAAATCATTTAAGGATGAAAAAATGTATTTCCTCGGTTTCGATGCCGGCAGTTCATCAATAAAAGCATCACTTCTGGAAGCACAAACAGGCAAAGTTGTCTCCTCGGCGACAAGCCCCAAAAAAGAGCTTGAAATCATCGCGGCAAAAAGCGGCTGGGCCGAGCAATATCCGGAAGCCTGGTGGGAGAACGTAAAAAAGGCAACAGCGGAAATACTGGCGGCTTCGAAAGTCAATCCGGCGGATATAAAGGCCATCGGCATTTCATACCAGATGCACGGGCTTGTGCTGGTCGATAAAAACAAGCAATTGCTGCGGAACGCGATTATCTGGTGCGACAGCAGAGCGGTGCCCATCGGCGCCAAGGCGGCGGAGGAAATCGGGGCGAAGAAATGCCTGCAGACACTTTTGAATCTGCCGGGGAATTTTACGGCGACGAGACTTAAATGGGTTAAAGACAACCAGCCGGAAATTTACAAAAAAATATATAAAGTTATTCTGCCCGGGGAATACGTCGCGATGAAACTTACGGATAGAATTATTACGACGCCGGGCGGGATTTCTGAACATATACTGTGGGATTACAACAGAGGCGGGCTTGCGGATATTATGCTGGAATATTTCGGGTTCGAGAAGGATTTTTACGCAGAGGTACTGCCGAGCTTTTCAGAGCAAGGAGAACTGACGGCAAAAGCAGCCGACGAATTAGGATTAAAGGCGGGTACAAAAATTACATACCGCGCAGGCGACCAGCCGAATAATGCGCTTTCACTGAACGTTCTTAATCCCGGCGAAATAGCGGCGACCGCGGGGACGAGCGGCGTTGTTTACGGTATTACGGACAAGGCTTCTTATGACGACAAATCACGCGTCAATAGTTTTGTTCATGTGAACTACAGCAAACAACGTCCGAGATACGGGGTGCTTTTGTGCGTGAGCGGAACAGGGATTCTGAACAGCTGGCTGCGAAAAAATGTCGCAGACAACGCGGACTATCACGCGATGAATGAACTTGCCGCCAAAGCTCCTATCGGCAGCGACGGGCTGGCGATACTGCCTTTTGGAAACGGAGCGGAAAGAACGCTTGAAAACAGAGACAGTGGCGCACAAATAAGCGGCTTAAGATTCAATACACACACAAAACAACATTTATTACGAGCGGGGCAGGAGGGAATCGTTTTTGCGTTAAACTACGGATTGAAAATAATGCACGATATCGGCGTTAAGGTCAGCAAGGTACGGGCAGGCGATGCGAATATGTTTTTAAGTCCGCTGTTCGGACAGGCGTT
>JBFZBL010000076.1:0-5372 GCA_041308485.1 Phycisphaerae bacterium
ACTGGTTCCACAATCCGGAACCATGGCTCGAACAGGGAGCGGATTTCAGGTTCAGGGAACATTACGGGTACAACTGGACAACATTGGATAGTAAAGCCGTCGACGCCGCTGGTAATGACAAATCAGACCAGGAGTGGCAGAGAGTCCGCGCCCGCTGGTGGCTGAAGTTTAAGATGGATGAAAACACCGCTGTTAATACAAGGTTCACTTGGGAATTCCGGAATTTTCACGAGCCGGAGAGCGCTCTGCAGCATACGGACTTCGATGAAATAATAATGGACAACTTTAACGTATCGATTAAAAAATTCCTCGATATGCCAGTGACCGCTGTTATCGGCCGTCAGGACATTATGAATCTCGGACAGGGCTGGCTTGTGATGGATGGAACGCCTGCACCATATGAAGGTTCCAGAACTTTTTACTTTGATGCCCTTAGGTTTACTTATGATTTGGCTGAGAAAACCAAGCTCGACTTGATTTATATTACGCAGCATCCGGATTCTGACTGGTGGCTCAAGCCCATCAATGACAGGGAAAGGTATGTAACCCTGGAAGAAGAAGAAGGCGCAATTCTTTACTTAACCGACAAGAGCAATCCAACCCAGCTCGAAGGTTATTTCATGTATAAGAATAACAATCCGGTTGATGCGCCTGCTCGCAATTTACCGGCTGTTGCGATTCCAGCATACAGTAAAAAAGCCGAGATATTCACGTTTGGAGGCGCACTTTCGGCTCCTCTCAATGACAACTGGAATTACCGTGTCGAAGGCGCTGTGCAGACAGGCGACTCAGCCGCGCCGAGTACGAATGTCACTGCCTATAATGAAACCGAAAATCTCATTGCTTTCGGCGGTAAGGGTAATCTGGAATACTGCTTCAAAGACGATGTGGATACTAAGCTGCATGTTGTTTACGAATTCCTGTCAGGCGATGACCCGGACTCAAAACAAGTTGAGTCATTTAATCCGCTATGGGGTATGTGGCCGCAGTGGAGCGAATTGTACCAGCCATATATAACCAGTATGGAAGATGGCCTGGTATCCAACCTTCACCGGCTGGCCTTCGGGCATAAGTTCAAACCGACCAAAGAATGGGATATATCAACCGACTACCATCTGCTCTGGGCTCCCGAAAATAGCTTCCCCGGCAATACAAAAGTAAGCGAAGATGGTTCTTTCCGCGGCCAGCTGATAACCTGCTGGGCAAAATACGCCTTCTCAAAGCAGCTTACCGGCAATCTGGTCGGCGAATATATGATACCGGGTAACTATTACTCGAGCACCAATGGCGATGATGCCTTGTATTTCCACGCCACCGTTCAGTACACATTCTAAAAAACTTGTTTGATTTAACGAAAAGCCCGGCCTAAAAACCGGGCTTTTTTTATTGAACCGGGACATCTAAACTCCTATTATATATTGCTGTATGAGCAAAAATGATACGTCCAAAAAGGCGCTGCTTTCGGGCGATGAGGCCCTTGCTTTTGGGGCATACGAGGCCGGTTTAAAGGTCGCCTGCGCGTACCCCGGAACCCCCTCCACAGAGATACTTGAAACATTGGCCACCTTCCCTGAGCTTGACGTTCAGTGGTCGGTAAATGAAAAGGTGGCGTATGAGGTTGCGCTTGGGGCGGCCATAAGCGGCGTCCGCAGCTTGTTCGCCTGCAAGCACGTCGGCTTAAACGTCGCACTCGACCCGCTGATGACATCTTCCTATACGGGGATACTCGCGGGTTTTGTCGCCGTCGTATGTGATGACCCGGGAATGCACTCGTCACAAAATGAGCAGGACACCAGATGGGTAAGCATCTACGGCAAGCTGCCTATGCTTGAGCCGGCAAGCCCCAGAGAGGCAAAAGAATATATCAAGCAGGCATTCGAGATAAGTGAGAAATTCGATACGCCCGTAATTTTGCGAATGACTACGCGCGTCGCGCATACCAAGGAAGATGTAACGCTCGGCGAAAGGGTCGTGCCCCCGCAGCCGCCTTTCGAAAGAAATATACCCAAATATGTGATGGTCCCCGGCAACGCGTACGGCAGACATATTTTTGTCGAGCAGCGCCTCAAAAAACTCAAGGCCCTGTCCGAAAAGACAAAATTCAACCGTATCGAGCCGGGCGATAAGAAAATCGGCTTCATTACATCTGGCGTCTCTTACCAGTACCTTAAGGAACACTACCCCGATGCCTCTTATTTAAAGCTGGGTATGACGTATCCTTTCCCCGATGACAAAATTCGCGCCTTTGCCAAGACCGTTAAAAAGCTTTATGTGATTGAAGAGCTTGACCCCTTCCTCGAAGAGCATGTCAAAGCCCTGGGCTTGAAGTGCCACGCTAAAGACCCGTCTTTCCGGATAGGCGAGTTGCTGCCTGAATTGATTCCGGCTGTCGTGAAAGGCGAAGTTAAGCAGGAAAAAATAGTCGCCAAAAGAAAACCGCGTTTGTGCCCGGAATGTCCCCACTGGGCGACGTTCGCGACTCTTAAAAAACTCGATTTCTACGTCGCCGGTGACATCGGCTGTTATACTCTCGCCTGCCTGCCTCCCACTTCCGCACTTCACTCCTGTCTGTGCATGGGAGCAGGGGTGACTTTCAATGAGGGCTGGAGAAAAGGCGCACCCGACAAAAAAATCGTCGGCGTAGTGGGTGATTCCACTTTCGTGCATTCGGGAATAACGGGCCTTATCAACGCCGCCTACAACAAGGCAAAAGGCGTCATATTCATCCTCGATAATTCCACCACCGCTATGACCGGCGGCCAGCAGCATCCCGCCACAGGGTTAACCATACGAAACGAGCCGACAAAGAAACTAATCCTCGAAGACCTCTGCAAGGCGTGCGGCGCGGACAACGTCGATGTTATCGACCCGAAAAACAGGGCCGAGTTCGATGCCCTCGTTGAAAAACGTATTAACGAAAACGCGTTATCAGTTATAATCTCAAGACACCCCTGTAAACTGCTTGTAAAACAGTAATACGGGAGAAAAATGAAAGACAAGACCTGCAACATAACATTTGGCGGAACCGGAGGACAGGGGATTCTCAAGGCCGCGGAAATCTGCGGCTGGGCCGCGATGTTTGCCGGCTACCATGTCAAAAAATCCGAGGTCCACGGCATGGCCCAGCGGGGCGGCTCCGTCGAATCGCACCTGCGCTTCGGCAAAAAGGTTTTCTCGCCAATCGTTCAGCAGGGTGGCGCGGATGTCCTCGTGTGCTTTCACCCGGAAGAGCACGACCGGCTGAAGGCATTCTTGAAACCTGACGGCAAAGACCTCACCGATTACCTCGAAAAAGCCAAAACCGCCATCGAAAATCCGCGCCACCTCAACGTCTTCCTCGTCGGCGTGCTTTCTGCGTTTCTGCCGATTAAAACCGATTTCTGGCTACAGGCCATAGAGTCGGTTTTTAAGAAAAAATACGTCGAAGAAAATAAGGGGGTCTTTCTTAAAGGAAGGGAAATGGGCCAATCATGATTTGGAAAAAAGAAATCGAATGCATGCAGCCCGCGGAACTCAAAAAGCTGCAGTCGGATTACCTCAAAAAACTCATACCTTACATTCACAGCAATTGTCCCGTATATAAAAAGAAAATCGACGACGCGGGCGTTAAGCCCGACCAAATCAAAAGCATCGACGATATCAAACGTCTGCCCTTTACCACCAAAATCGATATGAGGGACAATTATCCTTACGGACTTTTCTCCGCCAAAGATAAAGACGTCGTCGAAATACATATCTCCTCCGGCACAACGGGCAATCCCACCCTCGTCGGCTATACAAGATACGATGTCTCGCTGTGGTCCGATGTTATGGCAAGAACAATCTGTTGCGCTGGCGGCGAACCCGGTGAAACAATCCAGATTGCTTATGGTTATGGTCTCTTCACCGGCGGCCTCGGCTTTCACTATGGCGCTCTCGAAATGGGTATGAAAATAATTCCGACGTCATCGGGACAAACCGCAAGACAGCTCAAAATTATGCAGGATTTCAAACCCAGAGTCATTGCCTGCACCCCAAGCTATGTGCTGTATATGGCTGAAGAGGCCAAGGCGATGGGAATCGACCCCGCCAAAGGCAACTGGAAAATCGGCATCTTCGGCGCAGAACCCTGGAGCGAATCGATGCGAAAGGAAATCGAGCTGGTCTGGAATATGTCCGCAACCGACGTTTACGGGCTTTCGGAAATCATCGGCCCCGGCGTTGCGCAGGAATGTCCCCACAAAGAAGGCCTGCATATTTTCAGCGATGTCTTCTACCCTGAAATAATCGACCCCAAGACAGACCAGGAAGCCAAAGAAGGCGAATCGGGCGAGCTTGTAATCACCACCCTCACAAAGCAGGCCATCCCGCTCATCAGGTACCGCACCCGTGACATCGTCAGCATCCGCTACGACAAATGCAAATGCGGCAGGACGAGCCCGCGAATCAGCAAAATCAAGGGCAGGACCGACGATATGATTATCGTCCGCGGCATTAACGTCTTCCCGTCGCAGATTGAACATGTTTTGCTGGGCATCAAGGGCACCCAGCCCCATTATCAGATTATCGTCGATAGAAAGGCCCACCAGCTCGACGAGGTCGAAGTGCTCGTTGAAGTCGAAGAAAAGATTTTCTCCGATGAAGTCAAAAAACTTAATGAGCTTTCTGCGAAAATCAAAAAGGAAATCGAAGGCGTCCTGTCCATCGGCGTTAAGGTAACGCTTGTTGAGCCCAAAACAATCCAGCGCAGCGAGGGCAAGGCCAAACGAATTGTTGACAAGAGAACTATATAAAGGGAACGAAAATGAAACTCACACAGATATCAGTTTTTCTGGAAAACAGAAAAGGTCGGCTCTACGATGTTTGCTCGCTGCTGGGAAAAAACAATATAAACATCCGCGCTTTGACAATCGCCGAGACCGAAAGCTTCGGCGTCCTGCGAATCGTCGTAGATAAATCGGAGCTCGCCATCCAGACCCTTCGCCAGAACAATTTTGTGGCCAATCTCACCGACGTCGTCGCCATCGAAGTCGGCGACAAGCCCGGCGGACTCGCGGGAATCCTCAAAATCTTCGCCGACAGCGAT
This sequence comes from Phycisphaerae bacterium, assembly GCA_041308485.1. Taxonomy (GTDB): domain Bacteria; phylum Planctomycetota; class Phycisphaerae; order Sedimentisphaerales; family Anaerobacaceae; genus Fen-1362. The sequence goes on from JBFZBL010000076.1 coordinate 5,066, forward strand.
ATAAACGTCGAGTATATGTACGGCTTCGTCGAAAAGTTCAGTGACAATGCGCTATTGGTCTTCAGGTTCGAAGATACCGACAAGGCCGTGAAAATCCTCACCGATAAGGGCGTAAAAGTCGTCACACGCAGGGAAATCGAAGGCCTCTGATATGGATGTGCCTTTCTGGAACAGGGAAATCGAAACGGCCGACAGGTCTCGGCTGGAAGCAATACAATTAGAACGCCTCCGCGAAACTGTTTCGTGGGCGTTAAAAACCACCTTCTACCAAAAGCAGCTTCGCCAGGCGAAAATATCTTCACCGGAC
>JBFZBL010000077.1:0-2641 GCA_041308485.1 Phycisphaerae bacterium
CCGAACTTGTGCTTGCCGCCGAACGAAAACTGCTTCTGTAGCAGCTCTTCGGTGCGGTAGGTGTGATCGCGCACAATGCGGGATCCGTCTGTCAGCGTGCCTTCCGGATTGAGGTACTTGCCGCGGTCCGCACGCAGCCGGTTACGGCCGCGAAAGGTCTCATCGTTCAACTGGCTGACCAAACCCGACAGATTCCAGGAGTGATTCGGATTGGGCCGGTATTCCAGGTCGATGCCACCGCCCATGCGCGTCCAGATGGTGTTATAATCCATCAACGTCACTTCGGTAAAAGCGTAGGGGATCTTGTTCTTGTTGATGTCTTCCTTGTCCGCCCAGCGCGGTTCAGTGTTGTGGGTGCCGCGATCCTTCTGGTCCCAGTTGGCAGTAAAGGTGAAACCGAACTGGCGTTTGGCGCCGAAAACGTTGCTGTAGTGCAGCTTGCCCTGGGTCAATGCTTTCTGCTCGAGGTTGGCATAGCCGCTGCCGAGGGTGGCGTCGATGCGCTGGCCGGTATAGTCAAAGGCACTGCGAGTCACCAGGTTGATCGAACCACCGATGGCGTCGCCGTCCATATCCGGCGTCAATGCCTTGGTCACTTCCACGGACGCGAGCTGGCTGGAACCGATAATGTCCAGCTGCGGATAACGCTCCTCGGTGCGGTTGGAGGCCAGTTTCTCGCCATTGACGGTGATGATGTTAAGGCGGGGATCTGTGCCGCGGATCAGGGCGAAGCGCCCCTCGCCAGAGCTGTTCTGTATATAGACGCCGGGAATGCGCTTCAGCACGTCCGCGGTGTTTTCATCCGGAAAACGTTCCATCAGCTCCTGCGAAACGACATTCTGAATGTTGCTGGCCGTGCGCTGCTGGCTCAGGGCTTTAATCTGGCCTTCACGAATGCCGCGCACCACCACCTGTCCGATGTCGACGTAACTGACGGCCATGGCCACATCCTGCTTTAGGGTGGCCCCATCGGCAAGCGTGATCTCGACGGCGAATTGCTCGTAGCCGATATAGGTGACCACCAGCGTATAGGTACCGGCCGGCGCATTGGCGATGACATAATTGCCCTCGCGATCGGTAACATCGCCGAAGTTGGTGCCGCGCAACATGATGTTTGCACCAGGCAGGTACTGCTTCGAGTTGGCGTCCGACACGCGGCCGGACACTGTGCCCTCGGCATAAACCGTCGTCATGCAAACAAGCAGCAGAATGCACCATAAAACCCAAAACCTGTTAAACACCTTCATGTCTCCCTCCTTCTGTTGGGTTGAGAAAGATAATACGCCGTGAATGGCGTGCTGAAATCGAGTGAACCTCCTCCCATTTGCTACCGGATCGGGAATGCGACTACAGTTAATGGATCGGCCATCACCTCCTTTACGTGGTTTTGGGCTTGCTGTTCCTGTCATTGCAGAAAATATTCTCCGATGGTGATATGATGTTCTTGTATGTGTCTTTCGACCTGTTCGATAACCCGGGAAATGTGCTCAGGAGAGTAACCCAGCAGGCGTAGAGAATAGTCGATGATTTTATAGCCCGGATTGACGCTGCGTTCATCAATCTTTTTCGCACCCTTTTGTTCATAAAAAGAGTCGGCGATTCCCTGGATGGCCATCGCCAGCATGTCCAGTTCCTGGGGCGTGAACCGGTCGCTGAAAAAAGCCCTTAATCGGATTTGTTTGTTCTCGAGGGAATGCTTGTGAATTTCAGGGATGCGCCTTATGACCAGCCAGAGGGGGAAGAGTTGCTTATTTTCCAGGGTATTGATATAACCGATTTTAAGATCGAGTGAGAATCCAACCTCCGGCGGCAAGTTCAGCGTTTGAATCTCGGATATCTGGCGGCGCAGGATGTCGATATAAGTCTTGCAGATGGTCTGCAGGATAGCCAGTTTGTTGGGAAAATAGTAGTAGAGATTCCCCATCGAAGTGTGGGCTTCTTCGGCGATTTTTCGCACCGATGTCTTTTCGAACCCCTGTTCAGAAAAGAGTTTTTTCGCCACACGCAGAATCTCTTGTTTGATCTGCTGATTTCGAAATTTCATTTTTCCGCCTCCGCTGGCCGGTAACGTGTGCGCCTTGCGGCGCGACAAGCTCTAACCCACGCTAGGAGTCTGTCGGATTTGAAGTTTTCCCATATTATAAGCTATTGATTATAATATACTATAAAATTTGCCCGCAAAAGCAGCCCAATAATAAAATCAAGTACTTACAATATAAATCCGACAGGCTCTTAGGTTGTCCTGTACAAGGCACTGTCGTTCTTCGCAATCGCGCTCCTTTTACCAGCGCCCTGGAAAATCACCCCTCCTGAGTTCAGGGCTGGGTGAAAGTTCCGGGAAGGTAATATAGAGCGGTGCTCTAATAATATACATATTATTTCCACATTGTCAAGAACAATTTGAAAAAATATCAAAGCGAGGTCGCTGCATCGCAACGGGTCACCCGGATCATCGACTCAATAGGGTTCAGGCCGGGATTTATGTCAGGCGGAAAGGTGCAACCGCTGCAACCTCGATGTGAACCGGCCGCAAAAATTTCAGAAAAAACTTGACAATGAAAGGAAAATGATTAAATTATTAGATCAGTGCTCTAAAATCTGACACCAGTAAAATAGTGTTAGTATGGCTAAGATAAACAAT
>JBFZBL010000078.1:0-8539 GCA_041308485.1 Phycisphaerae bacterium
TGTTTATGCTGCTGGTTGGGGCTTCATTTAACTTAGGCACGAGTATGATAGGCACATTGGGCTATTACGCGACAGTCTTTTATGTCTGTGCCGGTGATTCAGTTATGGGCAACAACTGGAATTTCTGGATGGGGCTGTCGTTTATGTTCGGCGGGCTTATAGGCGCTCCTGTGCTCAACAGGGTCGCGTATTTCGCAGGCAAACGCAATGCGCTGATTGTTACCGCCTTTATCGGCATATTAAGCTACGGCGGTTCCTGGTATCTTTACAACCCCAATATCCAGTGGCTGCAAACAGTCGCCTCCTGTATGATGGGTATTACCGCCTCCGGTCTTTGGATGCTGTATGGTTCAATCTGTGCCGATGTCATCGATTACGATGAGCTTAATACCGGCAAACGACGAGAAGGTTCTTTTACTTCCTGCGGAACGTATATTCTAAAACTGGGTAATTCGATGGGAGGCGCCTTGGCGGGAGCTATCCTCTCCTGGATCGGTTATAATGCTACCCTCAAAATACAGACGCCTGAAACTATTTTCTGGATTCGTGCTATGCTTGTCAGTATCCCCCTTGTCGGGATGGCCCTGGTGATAATCTTTATTTTGCAGGTGCCGCTTACAAAAAAGATATGCGAGGAAATCCGGCTTAAACTCGAAGCACGCCGGGGTCAGGTATAACAGCTGTTACGATTTTTACACAGACAAAAAAGGCCGCGGCTTAGTTCAATCCGCGGCCTTTGCTTTTTTATAAATATCGTTATAATCTGCACAACGTTTACTTGTGATAAACCTGTTCTATTTTTGATGGAGAGGTGCAAAAAATGCGATTCGGATATTTTGACGATAAAGCAAAGGAATACGTAATCGAGAGGCCCGATACGCCGAGGTCATGGGCGAATTATCTCGGCTCGACGGAATACGGCGCAATCATAACCAATAATGCGGGCGGCTACAGCTTTTACATGTCTGCGGCACAGGGACGCCTCACACGGCTTCGCTTTGATGATGTCCCGACTGACCAGCCCGGAAGATACATCTATATCCGCGACAAACAGTCGGGCGACTACTGGTCAAACGCATGGCAGCCTGTGGGTAAACCCCTTGACCAGTATAAAACCACATGCAGGCACGGAACCGCTTATACGATTATCAATTCGCAGTATTCGAAGATTGAGACCGAGACGACCTATTTTGTTCCGCTTGGCAAACATTTCGAATGCTGGCTCTTGAAGGTAACAAATAAAGATGCCGTAAAAAGAAACCTCAGCTTGTTTTCCTTCGTTGAATATCCATATACATGGCAGTGTTTCCATGACTTTTTAAACCAGCAATACTCGCACGGCATAGTGAAAATGGATTTCGTTGACGGCATTATCAATTACGCAAGCCAGGCCCTCGTAACCGATGATGACAGACGGTCTTTTATGGCGTTTGTCGGCGGGGAGATAGCCGGCTTCGATACAGACCGTGACATATTCATCACCCCGTATCGCGGCTATCACAATCCTATGGTCGTCGAAAAAGGCAAATGCACCAATTCCAAGTGCGAAAGCGACGACGGCTGCGGCTCAATCCAGATTGATATAGAGCTTGAACCGGGCCAGACAAAAGAGCTTGTCGTCCTTCTTGGTCGCGGCAAGGCTGCTGTAGAAGGTAAAAAAACAGTCAAGCAGTTCGGCGATATCGGAAAAGTAAAAGAGGAATTTGAAAAGGTAAAACAATACTGGCATAACAGAATAACAGGATTGAGCGTGTGCTCGCCCGATGCGCAGTTTAACAGTATGATGAATATGTGGAGCCCGTTTAACTGCCTGATTACGTACGCGTGGTCGAGAATGGCCAGCCTGATTTACAGCGGCGAACGCGACGGCCTCGGCTATCGCGATACCGTTCAGGATTTTATGGGCGTTATGCAGCTCATTCCAGACGAGGCAAAGAAACGTCTTGAGCTTATGATTACCGGCCAGGGCTCAACCGGCGGCGCGATGTCAATCGTTATGGCTTTTACGCACAAGCCCGGCAAAGAAAAACTGCCCAAAGAAGACGAATACCGCTCCGATGACTGCCTATGGCTTTTCAACGCGATTCCCACTTACGTCAAGGAAACGGGCGACATTGACTTTTATAACAAGGTCCTGCCTTACGCCGACAAGGGCAAGGCGACCGTGCTGGGACATCTGCGCCGGGCTATCGAATTCAATCTCAAACGTACGGGTAAACACGGTCTGCCCAGCGGCCTTTTTGCCGACTGGAACGACTGCCTGCGTTTAGGCACGGGGGGCACATCGGTATTTGTCGCCCTGCAGGTGCGTTACGGCCTTTTGGTCTATATCGAGATTTGCGAAATGTTTGGCAAACAAGCCGAAATTAAATGGGCGAAAAAAGAGCTTGAGAAAATCGACGCTAAGCTCGACAAGTTCGGCTGGGACGGCAAATGGTATGTCCGTGCTTATAAAAAATCGGGCGAGAAAATCGGATCTAAGGAAAACAAGTATGGCTCGATTTATCTCAATACGCAGTCTTGGGGGGTTATCAGCGGCCACGCCGATAAATATCCGGGCCGGGCAGAGCAGACAATGCAGTCCGTAAACGAAAAGCTCGCCTGCGATTACGGCCTTATGCTTTGCGCCCCGCCTTATGACAATATGCCCGTTGCGGAAATCCGTTCGATTGTGTTCAACAAGGGCGCCAAGGAAAACGCCAGCATTTTCAACCACATACAGGGCTGGGCAGTTATGGCCGAGACTATGTTGGGCCACGGCGACAGGGCGTTCAAATATTTCCGAAGCTATATGCCCGCGTCATTCAACGACAAGGCCGAGATTCGCGGCAGTGAGCCGTATGTTTATGCGCAATACATTCACAGCATTTACAGCCCGCGTTTCGGTGCAGCGCGCGTCCCCTGGCTAACCGGCGCTGCCTCCTGGGCGTATTATGCGGCGACGCAATATATCCTCGGTATCAGGCCTGATTACAAAGGCCTTCTCATTGACCCCTGCATCCCTGCCGACTGGAAGGAATTCACAGCCGTACGTCGTTTCCGCAACAAGATACTGAATATCAAAGTAGTAAATCCGAATGGCGTCCAGAAGGGCGTTAAAAAAATCACCCTCAACGGCCAGACAATAGAAGGCACCCTGATTCCCGTTTCCAAAATGAAAAAAGAAAACGATGTTGTTGTAGAGATGGGGTAGAAAGATGAAAGTATTGTTTATTGGTGGAACCGGGATAATAAGCACAGGCGTTACGCAGTTGGCGGTTGAGAGAGGAATAGACCTGTCTCTGCTCAATCGCGGGCAAAGCAGAAAAATGATTCCCAGTGACGTCAAAGTTATCAAAGCGGACATCAGGGACAGGAAAGCCGCGAGCAAACTTCTGAAGATGCATGATTTCGATGTTGTTGTTAACTGGGTGGCGTATGTGCCGACGCACGTCGAGGCCGACATCGAGTTTTTCAAAGGCAGGGTCGGCCAGTACATATTCATCAGCTCTGCTTCGGCCTATCAAAAGCCTGCGACTCACTGGCTCATCACCGAATCGACGCCGTTGGCCAATCCTTATTGGCAATACTCACGGGACAAAATAGCCTGCGAAGAAAAACTGATGGAGGAATACCGGGACAATGGTTTTCCCGTCACAATCGTTCGGCCGTCGCTGACATACGGTATTACGGCAATACCCGCCGCTATTAACAGCTGGCAAAAACCATGGACGATTGTTGACCGGATGCGCCAGGGCAAAAAAGTAATCATCCACGGCGACGGCCTGACGCTCTGGACGATGACGCACAACACTGATTTCGCAAAAGGTTTCCTCGGACTTATGGGCAACATTCAGGCAATCGGACATGCCGTTCATATTACTTCCGACGAAGCACTTACCTGGAACCAGATATACCAGGCAATAGCCGATGCGGCTGGTGTAGAACATAAGCCGGTTTATATTCCGTCCGACTTTATCGGAAAAATCGACCCCGAGATGACGGGAACGCTTCTGGGTGACAAATCCTGCTGTGCCGTCTTCGACAACACCAAAATAAAACGCCTTGTTCCTGATTTTGTCGCCACGGTTCCTTTTGCACAGGGAGTCCGTCGCTCTGTTGCGTGGTTCGAGGCCGACCGGGAACGATGTGTGGTGGATGAAAATTACAATGAGTTTATGGACCGCACCATTGCCGCCTACGAGAAGGTATTGCCCAGGTGAAGTATTATCGCCTTTCAAAGTTTGCGATCGAGAATCTGGTTTTTGTCGCTAACGAAGTTGGCACGCTCGGGGAAAATTTTTATTATCTCGTTGGCGTCGGCAGAACTGAGTGTGTATGTGTATTCCTGTCCGAGCGTTATCTTCGCCGCTTTTTGTGAACTGTCGTAATAAGTTTGCTGCCAGTAGCCGCGTCCGTCCAGCCATTCCATCTTTACGGAATATCCGTCCGTTTGCCCTCTGGCGGGGGGCATTTTCTCGATATACGCCGGCGTAATAATCCCGTCCGACCTTATTACGTCGATGATAACGGCCCGCTCGTTACTGTCCAGCACCCTTGTCAAAACGGGGCCAAGAATAATATCCGGTACAGCCGTTTCGCCAAGCTCATATTCGCCTGTCTCTCTGCCTGCCCGCCGGTTGATGGATAAGCCGGCCCGCGACCTGCGAACCGTCAGGATGCCGGAGTCGGCCGTCATTTCGATGCCTTTGCTGCCCATTCTCGAGCTGGTCTCGACCCGCCAGGTGAACTGCTGCAGATCGGCGCCTCCGCGCAAAAAGCTGACTTGCTCATCGGACATTGTTCCACGCAGGTAGTAATAATCCGCGGCGTTGATAGTGGTGTTGGCGTCCGTTCTGACTAACTCCATGGCATCCATCTTAAAGCCGATTATCTTGTTATGGGAGTCGGCTATAGTGAAAAAAGAAACTGTCGCCTCGTCATCACGGGCGATATCCAGCCCTTTATTCCTGATATCGCTGATTAGCCGAATGCCAGCTTCCAGTAAGCCGTTGTCGCTGAACTGGATGCTTTTGACGATTTTATCGAAGACCTGCTGCGCCCGTCCCTGTTCTTCTCCGGTCAGCAGTACCTCGATTTCGAGCTGTCGTCCTCCCGGAAGGTCGCCGACGCCTACAATTATCTCAAAACCGGCGTCGGTCATAACGTTTGCCCAGTCAACCGGAATCTCTCCTGCCATTGTTGCGCCCGTCTCTATATTTTCCGCTTTCATGTAACGTCGGTTTGCCCGTTCCAGCGGCGTGTCTTTCTGCGCCGCCAGCAGGTAACGGCACTGGACGTACGACTGATTCGCAGCGCCGCCGGCAGCAGGGACACTGCTGGTCGAAAAGATATTGTTTTCATAAGTCCATTTATCTTCGCATTTCCAGCCGTTGCCCGAGGGCATTGAAAGCGATAATCCCGATCGGCTCAATTCAATGGGGCCAGACAGCCTAATGCTGGTTTTGGAATGCATTACCAGCCTGGCCACTAATATCGAAATAACCAGGATGGTTGCCATCGCAACCTTCTCTGTGGTATTTTGCCGGGTTTTGTTTTCATCGACCATAAAATTACCGCTGATTTTTAAGCTGTGATTTGAAAAAAAGAAATAGCTCTCAGCAAATCAAAAAAGTTGTTCCAATCGCGTTATACAGCACTTTATCTAATCCAAAATGGCGGCGGCTGATTCGTCGAGGGCCTGATGGCCCTTGTGGAGAAACCTGTAATAGAACCATTTTACAAGCCCGCTGCCCGCGAAGCCGCAGAAAATCAAAACAAACGCGACCTGACGACTCCAGATTATCAGCGCGAAAAACAGCAGGGCGCGGATTAAATGTGCGAACGGTTTTTTGCCCCTTACATACTGATTGACCACGTGTGCGTACCTGATTCGACTGACCATCAGCACCGCCGCGCCAAGGGTAATTATTGGTAACGAATAAATCACCAAATCATCAAGCAGGAAACTCACAAATCCAGCGGCCCAGTCGCGTCCCGGGTGCGCAAGAAAATCAGGCACCGTCTCCTGGTTAAATATCACCAAACTGGCGATGACACCAGCTGCGGCAGGTGAGGGCAATCCGACAAAGCTCATATGGGCGGATTCGTCCTCCTCGTTTTCGACGTTGAACCGGGCCAGCCGAATAGCCGCGCAGCTCATATACGTTGCCGCCGCAAGCCAGAGAAATCGCTCAATGAAACTGATTATGACAGGATTGATTGCCGTAAGTCCCGCGAGTTTTTGTTCAAGAATTTTGAGCATCAAAAACGCCGGAGCAACGCCGAAACTGACTATATCGCACAAGCTGTCCAGTTGTCCGCCGAAACTCGATGTGCTGTTACTCATTCTCGCGAGGCGTCCATCCAGCATGTCCGCCAGCATTGCCAGCAGAATCATATAGCCCGACATGGCGAAATAAGGCACGACAAGTCGATAGTATGCGAATTGTCCCGTTTCCGAGGTAATCGCCTTGCTGGCAAAAGTAATCGCGGCGAACCCGCACACGCCATTTATAATCGTAACCAGAGAGGGCAAAATAGCGATGTATTTGAGCCGCTGCCTCCGCATCCGCCGCAGGAAGCTTTCCTTAGGCCTCAATCGGGTCGGCTTTTGCCGGTCGAAGGGAATGTTTGGCTTGTTCGGCTCTGACTCGTTCATAACTTTATAATCGGCGTTAGTCCCGCCTTTACTTTGTCTCCAATTTTGACAAGGCACTCAATCCCATCGCGGGCAGGCACATAAACTTCCGTCCGCGAACCGAACTTTATCATACCAAATTTTTCGCCCGCTGCCAAGTTTTGCCCAGGCTCCGCTTTGCAGACGATTCGCCGGGCTATCGCGCCGCTAATCTGGCGAACAATCAACTTGTCATTGGGCGATTCAATTCTCGTCAGCCACAGGTCGTTCGATTCATTCACCTTGCCCGCTTCTGGGTTTCTCGCGTCAAGAAACTGGCCTTGGCGGTATGTGATTTTCTCGACTTTTGCTTTACATGGGCTGCGATTGATATGCACATCGAAAATGCTCAGGAATATCCCGACCCGCAGGGCCTTTCCGCCGATGAAATCAGGTTCGTCAACGGTCTCGATATCGGCTATTGTCCCGTCCGCCGGAGCTATTAATATATTCTTGTCCTGCGGAACTTCTCTTTCCGGGTCGCGGAAAAACGACAATATCCAAATAAGAACGACGCCCAGCGCAATTTCGACGTATTGAACAATCCAGACGGGCGTCGTAGGGCTTGCGCCAAAGTACAGCACAATCATAAACACAAGCAGCATCGCCGGATAAAATACAACCTGCGGCCAGCCGTATCTCGTCAGCGGTATCTTCATCGCCGATATTCTATCAGAATACGCCTATTTTGCCAGTGTGTTGGCAAAATGAAGAGGCAGGCAAAAGACCGTGAAAGGCCGGCCGGCCCTAAAGACAATCTCCCTCGCCGCGGGTTGATTCCCGCGCGAGGGAGATTTTTTTATCGCCCGTACCATAAGGGTCGCGCACACCTTATGATATCGCGCTTCACTATTATCTTCTCTTTTGCGGCACGCAAAGTACATAAGTGAATTGCTTAATTAGGGTTTCGCAAAAACTTATTTCGTAATCGCGGAACCTCACTGCCTTTTTCTCGCAATCCGCCTGCACCTGATAATCGCCTCATCGCAGCGATTCTATATATTAAGAGCGGCTCAGGTTCAAAAATGCGACAAAAAAATTAAGAGAAAATGAAAAAAAGAATGGGGCTACCGCCAGTTTGAGGGACGCCTGATTATTGTATTCCCGGTTTTAACTTCATCCGGAAATTGGCAATCACGAAGCAGTTCTTCAGACATCTTGCGCCTGAATCCGGCATTTTGACGTAATTCAAAGCTGGAACTGCCGATTGGAAACATTACGCCTATTTCCTTATCGGGAGCGTGATGTTGAACTGACTTGATTACCGGAAGTAAATCGCTGTCCGCAGAAATTATCAGGGCTTTGTCATATAAGTCGTCTACGGCATCACCAAGTATTTTCAGCGCTATATTTACATCGGTTTGCTTTTCTTCATGAGTTTTGAAAAATTGATGGCATTTGTGACATTGGATATGTTTCTCTAAAAAACGGCCGTGGATAATCTCCACTCCCACGCTTCTCAAGGCACTTATATATATTTTGTGCCGCTCAACATTTTCAGGGTGCCATTTCACAAAAGTAGTAAAATAGAATATCCCTTCAATCGTGTCTTTTGCATAAAGGGCGGATTCGGCCAGTTTGCGATAATTGAGCCATTTGTACTTGTGGTATGCTGGATTTTTCTGGAGGGCGTAATAGACGTTAAATCCGTCAACGTAAAAGCAATACCGGCTCATCCTTGGCTCCCTAAATTAAAAAACCCAGGCGTCCGAAGAAACCTGGGGCCTGATAGTTTCCTATCAGGGATGTACATATATTATCGCATATAAAATCCTTTTGTTCAATACTATTTTTCAAAAAAAGTTATGAAATTTTAAGTGTCTTTCTGCGTTTAGCAATCACCGCACCAAGGCCGAGAAGCAAAAGCGTGGCGGGTTCGGG
>JBFZBL010000079.1:0-9608 GCA_041308485.1 Phycisphaerae bacterium
GTTGTGTGAGGCGGGGGAGTGAAAGCCAACGATCGGATTCGAACCGATAACCTCCGGTTTACAAAACCGGAGCTCTACCGTTGAGCTACGTTGGCGTAAGTTCTATATCGGCAGCATTATACGGAAAATGATGTAATTTCGCAAGTGCCAGGGCGATATTACGTTAGAAGCAGGAAGATAAAGAAGCCGACCATAATGACCATTCCGAGCGGCGCGCCGAATATTGCCCATTCTTTGCTTTTTATCGAGAGCTTGCTTGCGCAAATGATATTGGGGATATTGCCGGGAATAAGCATGCCGCCGGCGATTAGCAGGCCTGCCAGGGCATGTTTAATTGTGTCTATGGGCATAGCAGGGGATATTTCCGCGGCTGTCAGCGTTGCGTTATCGAGAATTGCCGAGGTGATATTCACCCAGTAAAGAGTCAATGAAGGGATACGCACAAGGTATTTGTCAACCACGGGCGTGAATCCTGTGCCTAAGAAAACAAGCGCAAGAACAAACAAATAAACCTTACCTGCCCTGATGAACATATCCTTTATTTCTTCGGGTTTGTCCTCTGTTAGGGTGGGGCCTTTCCCCTCGTGCTTTTTCGTCAGGAATAGCGACAGTATGCCAAGAAGTATGACTAAAGGTATTACCCATTTGCCTAAGAGTTTCAGCAGGAAGAAAAAATCAGCGTTATATGGTTCGCCTTTCAGTTTCGAGACTGCTATTGTGGAAAGCGGTTCGCCTATGGGCGTGAGCACCGCTCCGAGACCTATTGAGAAACAGGCAATGACTACCAGTCGCACTTCGAGAGCCCTGGGAAGTTTTAACACACTTACGACTTCGGCGAGAATCAACGCGGCGATAATTGCGGTGATGACACTTGAAGATAATCCAAGGCCGACGACGATTATAAAGAAAAGCGTGGAGTATCCAAACTTTCTGGCGAAGGCGTGAGTCCATTTGCCGATTTTAGGCCTTATGAATTTGAAAACGAGACCGGCAAACAGCACCGCCACCGTGATTTTAATCGGGTCAACAAGCGCCTCTTTGACAAGATGCCAGGACCATAGCCCGGAGATAGTAACGGCCAGACACCCCATAATGAACAGAAATGCCTCAAGCTGCCTTTCTACCCTTTTGGATACAAAAGGAAGAACCAGAACTATGCCAACAATAACTACCAGTCCGCCCGTTACCAATGTTTCATTCATATCTATTTTCTGCTTTCGATTTATTATTTTTGTTTTACAATTTGACGATGATAAATCATAAAGAGTGAATTATAAAGGGTAAATTTAAAATGCGAAAACTTGTACTTGTGACAATAAATATTGGTTTGTGTTTATCCTTTGGCTGCGCTGCAAACCCGATTACCGGCGAAGATGAGCTGATGTTTAACCGTGATTACCACAGCGATATAAAGTTAGGCAAACAAGTCGCTCCGCAGGTTGAGAAAGAGCTTAAGGGAAGAATCAAAGACCAGGTATTGCAGGATTACATAAACAGCTTGGGCCATAAAATCACCAGATTCAGCCACAACCCGGATTTTGATTTTAATTTTATCGCCGTCAACGATAAATCGGTAAACGCCCTGGCCCTGCCCGGCGGATGCATTTTCATCACAAAAGGCATGCTGCTGAAACTTGAGAACGAGTCGCAGCTTGCGGCCATACTGGCGCACGAAACCGTTCACGTTGTAGCAAGGGACACTGAAAATATGATGAGCAAACAGGTGGGACTGGGTGCATTGTTTGTGCTGGCGGCATCCCAGGCGAAAGCACAGGGCGAGATAGCCGCTGCCGATATTGCGTTGCAGCTTGTGACGCTCAAATACAGCAGGGAAGACGAAAGGACAGCCGACCTTGGCGGTATAGATTATATGGCCAGGGCTGGCTACAATCCCAACGGCATGGTCGAAACGATGCAGATACTGCAAAAGGAAGGAGCACACGGGGCATCTGATTTTCTCTCAACACACCCGTCGCCGGCGAACCGTACCGATTACATCAAGGCCAGAATCCAATCGCATTACCCAGACGGTATCGCGGGAACAAAAGTCGGGCGGGATGATTACCAGCAGAATGTTTTGGACAGGTTAAAAAATCTTCCTGATTCGCCGGGTAAATAGCTTAATAGCAGTGGGATAAAAAAAGGAGTCCGCTTTTTGAAACGGACTCCCCTGGATAGTTTTTACATTCTACATTTTTACCTGTCGGACAGCATTGATTATTTTGCGTCTTTGGCTGGTGCCGACGATGGACTGTATCCGCAGCCGGGGCAGGTATCTTCAGCTTTACCTTCGACGGTTCCGGGGAAGAATACCTTACCGCATTTTTCGCATTTCATCGCCTTGAAGACGCTGTCTTCGCTGCATTTCGGGCATTTCATCGGGACAGCGCCGCTCATTATAAACTGGCGAGGTCCTCCGTTAGCCATCACAAAATCAGTGTATTCCTGGGCGCTTATCTCGTATTCGTGGCCGCATTTCGGGTTGTTGCATTTGACCCATACTTTGCCGGTTGGCTGGCCTGGCGCAGTGCCTCCGCCACCCATTGTTTTGTATACGATGATGCCCGCTGCTGCTATACACGCGACGGCGACTACAATTAGAAGCATTTTTTTAGCGTTCTCTTCCATATCTTAATCTCCAAAAACAAAAGAACACGTTGGTTACAGGTTTAATAAAATATTATCGCTTGCCGGATGATTTGTCAAAGAGATAATTTCAGCCGGCCGCAGGCTGCAAGTTATTATGCGATTGTAAGTATTCTGCTGGGTTGTTCGGGCATACCCGTGCGGGTGGACAAATACGTTGCTTCTATGAAAGCCATATTCTTCAGGTTGTCGGCTGCGGTACTTACGAGGTTATTTTTGTCGGGCCAGAGCAGATGAGAGCCGAAATTTTCCAGCGTCATTTTCATTCTGCCGAGACAATCATCGCCGAATTCGTCCCGTTTCAATTGCTTTCCCCGTGAATCCGTGATCTCAAAGCTTGTATCGTCGCACCTTACCAGTTTATCCTGTCCCTGTGCGATTAACCATTTTTTCCGCTGGTTGCCCGTCGATAATGCGGTTGCTGCCCGGCCCGCCAGAAGATTGCCTGATAACGTATCGTTGAATTTCATAGTCACAATGGCGCTGTCCTCTGTCAGGTAAAAACGCTGCTGCCTGTCGGGTGCTGCGCTGCCGGCAACCCCTTCAACTGTGCTCAGGACGGGGCAGTAAACCTGCTGAGGCAGGCCGAAGTTCAGCGTTATCTGGTCGATTATCTCCCAGCATTCGTAAAGGAGCACTCCGCCCCCGGCAAGCACCGGGTCATTGCGCCATGTTGCTTGTGGGACATCTGAAGAGGTCCTGCCGCTGGCTGCGAGGATAAGAAAGGGCTGCTCGGTGGGATTTTGCAGGAAATAACCTCTTGCTGCGAGAGTGCTTTGAGCGAACCTGTCGATATTAGCTACGGCCAGAGTAACCCCTTCGTTTTGCGCGAGTTTGACAAACTCTGACGCCCCGCTGAAATTTCGCGACAATGGGGGGGCTTTAAGGATGTGAAACTTCTTTTTTATTGCCATCTTAAGGTGTTCGGCGCAACCGTGCAGCGGGGCTGCCACGAAGAGGCAATCGAGCTGGTTTTGCATTATCAGCTGGCGGTAATCGTCGTAAGCGGCGCAATGGTGTTCTTTGGCGACCTGCTGCGCAAGATTTGCATCATTGTCCCCCACGGCCGCAATGGTGAAGTAGTCGAAGCCTTTCGCGGCTTCGAGCATCAGCCTGCCCGTGTCGTTGAGACCGATAACAGCTATTTTCAGAGGACTTTCGGGCATCCTTGCACACAAATCACAGCTAAAAATAAACGGCCGCAATCACCCGCAATTATTTCTTGTTCGGGATAATGAAGTGGTCCGGCACCGGGAACTGTGAGCACATAAGCAGTACGTCTTTGGCGACCTGTTCGATGACCGACTCATTATCGACATTTTCGGCGACCTTGGCTATATATTCCGCAATCAGCCGGGCCTGTTCTTCCTTCATACCGCGAGTGGTAATCGCTGGCGTTCCGATTCGCAGGCCGCTCGGATTTGCCGGCGGAGCCGGGTCGTTGGGAACCGTGTTATAATTCGTTTCTATTCTGGCCCGGTCCAGCGCCTTGGCGAATTTCTTGCCTGGGATGTTTTTGTTTCTCAAATCAATGAGAATCAAATGATTGTCTGTGCCGCCCGAGACGAGGTTAAAGCCGTGTTCGAGGAGTTTTTCAGCCATTGCCTTTGCGTTTTTGACAATCTGTTTTGCGTAAGCGACAAACTCGGGCGTGTCGGCCTCGGCCAGTGCTACGGCTATCGCTGTAATCGTATGCATATGCGGGCCGCCCTGAAGTCCGGGGAACACTCCCTTATCGACTTTGTCGGCGTGTTCGGCCTTGCACAAGAGCATTCCGCCACGCGGGCCTCTCAGCGTCTTGTGCGTTGTGGTCGATACAATGTCGGCGTAAGGAACCGGGCTTTTGTGAACGCCCGCTACGACTAAGCCGGAGATATGGGCGATATCGCTGACATGATACGCGCCGACTTCTTTGGCGATGTCACCGAAAATTTCGAAGTTGATTTCGCGCGGATAAGCGGTGCAGCCGGAGATTATGATTTTAGGCTTGTTTTTCTTCGCCAGGTCTCGAATCTGGTCATAGTCGAACCTGCCCGTCTCAGGGCTGACGCCATACTGCATGGAGTTGAATATTTTGCCGGTCATACTGACTTTCCAACCGTGGGTGAGGTGTCCACCGTGGGGTAATGCAAGACCCATAATCGTATCGCCCGGTTTAGCCAGCGCTATATAAGCCGCCATATTCGCTATCGAGCCGGAATAGGGCTGGACATTTGCGTGGTCTGCCTTGAACAGCTTTGTTGCCCGCTGTCTTGCGACGGTCTCGATGAGGTCGGTAATCTGCTGACCTTCGTAATATCTCTTGCCGGGGTATCCTTCGGCGTATTTATTAGTCAGGCAGCTGCCGCTTGCCAGCATTACCGCCTTGGAAACGTAGTTTTCAGATGGAATCAGCCGGACACACGCGCTTTGCCGCGCCCCTTCCTGCCTTACAAGTTCATATATCTGCGGGTCATACTGTTCAAGTGCCGTAAGCATATCATGTTCTCCATAAAATTGGTTTAAGGCGCCTCAATTTATAGCAAAGTAGAGGTTTTGATACAAGCATTTATTTGTTGACAGAATTTGGCCGAAGAATAGGATTATAGGGGTGGGAAGCAGTTTTATTGAGGAAATTGATGCCTGAAGACAATGGAATAAACTCAAAGGCAAAGCAGTTTTTCGACAAGGCCGACGAGGCGGCCGCGAACGACAATTTCGACTATGCGATAGGTTTGTTTCTCGATGGGTTGCGATGCGACCCGGATGCGCTCCAGGACGGCCACTTGCGGCTTCGAGAGCTTGCCCTGAACCGGCAGGCAAAGGGCGGCAAGAAACCCTCAATAATGGAAAGAATGCGGTATTCCGGCGGCAAAACCCCCCTCGACCAGCTTCTTAACGCCGAATATCTGATGGCCAGGGACCCGGAGCATTTGCCATACATCGAGGCGATGCTGAAAGCGGCTGTGGCCGGCGACTACAAGCAGACGACGAAATGGATAGCGGATTTGCTTTTTGCTGCCAATAACGACTCAGAATCACCGTCGGCGAATGCGTATTTGCTGCTGAAGGATTCGTACGCCGCCATAGGCCTGTGGGAAAGGGCACTTGCCGCCTGCCAGCACGCTGCGAAGCTGCGTCCCGACGATGCCGATATCACTGATGAGGCGAAAAGATTGTCCGCGGAAATGACTGTCTCGCGGGGCAGGTATGACCAGTCAGGCGATTTTCGCAAGTCGATTAAAAACCGCGAGGAGCAGGAAGTACTACAGTCGCAGCAGGGGGTGGTTAAGACAAAGGATTATCGGGTCCTGGCTGTCGAGGCGGCCAGAAGAGCGTACGAGCAGAACCCGCAATCGGCGCAGAGCATATTTAGTCTGGCAGGGGCTCTAGCGGATATGAGGACTGACGAGGCGGAAGAAGAGGCGATAAAACTGCTTGATGACGCTTACAAAAAGAGGCAGGATTTCAGCTTCAAGGAGCGTGCCGGGCTGATTCGCATCGGGCAGGTAAAACGCAAAATACGGGAGGCGGATGAGATACTTGATGCCAATACTGAAGACAGCCTTGCCAAATCAAAACACGCCGGTCTTGTCGCGCAGCTGAACAAGGCGGAACTGGAGCACTACGGGCTTTGCGTCAGAAACTATCCTACAGACCTGCGGGCAAAATACGAATACGGCCTGCGCCTCGTTCACAACCAGAAGTACGATGAGGCGATTCCGCTGCTTCAGGAGGCCCAGAAAGACCCGAGACACAAGATACAGGCGATGGGCAAGATAGGCCTGTGCTTTTTTATGAAGGGCTGGTTCGCCGACGCGGAGGATATTTTTACCAGGGCAATCGATTCTTATGAAATAAAAGATGACGACATTGCGAAGGAATTGCGGTATAATCTTGCCCGCTCCTTTGAGGAGCAGGGTAAAAGGACCGAGGCCCTTGATATTTATCGCAAAATAGCCCAGGTCGATTTTGGGTTCAAAGATGTTTCCAAGCGGGTTGACCGGCTGAGAAACGAAGCGAAATAACAGGTATTGAAAATAACGGTATACAGGAAAATTGTTAACAGAAGTATTTTTTAGGAGACAGAAGTGGCTCATTCGTTGTCGGCAAAAAAGAGAGTAAGGCAGAACGAGAAAAGAAGAGCAATTAATCGCGCAAGAAAAAGCAGCGTCAAGACGCAGATTAAGCGTTTTGAGAAGGCGCTGGCCAGCGGGGATATCAAGGCGGCAACGGAGCAATTCCGTCTGACGGTCAAACGGCTGGATACGGTCGCGTCCACCACCACTATGCACAAAAGGACAGCCGCTCGCAAAAAATCACGTCTTGCCAAAAAGCTTAACGCGCTGAAAGCAAAAGCTTAGCTCGTGCCCCTCCTTCGTTAAAACTACGGAGGGCAGGCCCGTGACTCGGGGCTCGGGTCACGAGAGGTGAGTCACGGATGACGAGTTATGCGGGAAGTTTATAAAAAGAAAATCATCAAGTTACTGAAGCACGCCGACTATAAACCGGCCAAGGTCAGCGAACTGTCTAGGACATTGGGGGTCGAGCAGGCTGATTTCTCCGAGTTCAAACGTGCCTTTGACGAGCTTCATCACGCGGGCCACGTCGTTTTGGGCGACGGCAGCACGGCCGGGCTGCCCGGTCTTTCAGGTCGAATCATCGGAACATTCCGCGCAAATGCGCGGGGTTTCGGTTTTGTTACGCCATTGGAATCGGCGGCCCACGTTGATTTATTTATCCCGCCCGGCGAGACGATGGAGGCGATGACCGGCGATGTTGTAGCCGCCAAGGTCGTCGAGAAATCCACACGGGGTGAGCAGGTTCGTTACAGCGGCAGGATTATCGAAATCGTCCAGCGTGGACGCAACCGCTTTGTCGGCACGCTTACGCGAAAACCGGAGGGCTGGCTCGTGCAGCCGGATGGTTCCGGCTCTGCTGACCCAATAACCGTAGATGACGTTACCGCCAAAAACGCAAAAGAAAAAGACAAGGTGGTAGTCGAGATAATTTCATATCCCACGGAGAGGTATCTGGCCCGCGGGGTGATTATCGAGGTGCTGGGCAAGGCCGGTAGATACGAGAGCGAAATAGCGTCGATAATTCACCAGTTCCAGCTTCCGGGCGAATTCAACGATTCCTGCATTTTTCAGGCGCATAAGGCCGCGACGGAATATAAGCCGGAAAATATCCGCGACCGGGACGACATAACCAATAAAGTAATCGTAACGATTGACCCGCCGGATGCGAAGGATTTCGATGACGCGATTAGTTTGGAGCGAGACGCGAAAGGCAACTGGCTTTTGGGCGTTCACATCGCGGATGTTACTTATTTTGTTCCGCCGGGGACACCGCTTGATAAAGAGGCCAACGACCGTGGCAACAGCATATATCTGCCGGGCAGGGTAATACCGATGCTGCCTGAAATGCTTAGTAATGGTGTTTGCAGTTTGCAGCCCGACCAGTTGCGGTTAGTCAAAAGCGCATATATTACTTATGATAACCAGGGCAACATCGTAAATCGCAATTATCGCAATAGCATCATCCGCTCAACGCAGCGGCTGACTTATCAGCAGGTTGACCGCTTCCTCAAGGGGCATACCAAGGATATAAAACCCGAAGTGATGCCTTTGTTAAATGATATGAATACGCTTGCGCGGATAATCGAAAGACGCCGGGATAAACAGGGGATGCTGCATTTGGATTTGCCTGAGACGGAGCTTGTATTCGATGAGGCGGGAAGAGTTATCGATGGCCAGCCTGCGGATACGAGCTATCCGCATACGATAATCGAGATGTTTATGGTCGAGGCCAACGAGGCGGTGTTGACGGTCCTCGACAGAAATAATATACCGGCTATGAGGCGAATCCACGCCGAGCCGGATGCCCTTACTATGCGAAATCTCGCGGAGCTTGTGCGGTCGCTGGGATTGAGCTTGCCTCGCTTGCCCGATAGGGCGGCGCTGCAGCAGCTTCTTAATTCCGTCAAGGGTACGGACAGCTCTCTCGCAATTAATCTCGTTGTTTTGCGGAGTATGGAAAAGGCGCAGTATTTGCCTCTGCATATCGGCCATTACGCGCTCGCCTCGGACTTGTATGGCCATTTCACAAGCCCCATCAGGCGATACGCCGATTTGCTCGTTCATCGCGCGCTTGATTGTTACCTTCGCGGCGACTTAGACGCCGGGCCTGATTGGCTGCCTGATAATCAGCAGTTGGCGGATATCGGCAGGCATATCACGTTTACCGAGGAGCGTGCCGACGACGCAGAGCGCGAGTTGAAGGCGGTTTTGATTCTGCAAATGCTGGCTGACAAGGTTGGACAGGAACTGGATTGCGTTGTTACGGGCCTGACGAATTTCGGCATCTTTGTCCAGTCGCGTAAGCTCGGTATCGAAGGCCTTGTTCAGCTTGCCGACCTTGGCCCTGACCAGTGGCAATACAATCCCAAACACGGCTCAATCGTCGGCAAACACTCTGGCCGGCTGATTTGCTTAGGCCAGCCGATGAAGGTTCGCATCGTCTCCGTAAATGTTGCCGCAAGGCAATTGAATGTTACGCCTGTTCTCGCCATCCTCGAAGGCGGGATTCATCCCCGCCGTGAGCAGCTCAAACCGAAGGCCAAAGGCAAACGCGCTAAACACGGCATCGGAAAATTCGCCAGCCGACGAAAACACAAAAAAGGCAAAAGAAGAAGATAGCCAACCTTAGACACGGATTAACACGGATTTACACTGCTTTTTTTACCACCAAGTCACAAAGACACAAGGGTTTCCTTTTTATTTTTGCCTCTCAAGCCCATTGTCTTACCCTCAGCAAGAGAGTATAATGAAAATCGCCTTTGGGCTCTGGTGAGCACGGTCGAACCGCTGGGGGGCAAAAGGCAAAGAAGGAGATAAGAGAATGACCGGAGAAGGGTCAAGGTTCATCATTTTCAATCAGCAGGAATCGGTGCGCGCAGTGCGTACCGTTAATATCAACCA
>JBFZBL010000080.1:0-11274 GCA_041308485.1 Phycisphaerae bacterium
CAAGCCAACAAGGTAGAATAGCAACTGCGGAGAACACAAAGGGCTAAAGCGTTAACAAACTTTGAATACTGCAAACTCGAGGTAAAAGATGTTTGAGCGATTTACAGACAGGGCACGCAAGGTAATGGCGCTTGCCAACCAGGAAGCGCAGCGTTTTAACCACGAATACATCGGGACCGAGCACATCCTCCTGGGGTTAGTCAAAGAAGGAAGCGGCGTCGGCGCAACCGTTCTTAAAAACTTAGACGTGGATATAAAGAAGCTACGCCTTGAGGTTGAGAAGTTAGTCAAGAGCGGGCCTGATATGGTCACGATGGGCAAGCTGCCTCATACGCCGAGAGCAAAGAAGGTAATCGAATTCGCGATAGAGGAAGCTCGTTCGCTGAATCATAATTACGTAGGAACGGAGCACCTGTTGTTGGGCCTGCTGCGCGAGACCGAAGGTATCGCGGCGCAGGTAATGATGAATCTTGGTCTTCGGCTGGAGGACGTTCGCCAGGAAGTGCTGAATCTGCTTGGCGCCGGAGTTGATACCAATGAGCCGACGGGGCTCGATATGAAAATGGGCGGGCCTGCGACAATGGGGGCAAAACCCAAGAGCAAGACGCCTGCACTCGACAGTTTCGGCAGAGACCTCACGCAATTAGCCATCGACGGCGAGCTTGACCCGGTCATCGGCAGAAAACGCGAGATAGAGCGCCTGATTCAGATACTGTGCAGACGCACGAAGAACAACCCGGTGCTCTTGGGCGAAGCGGGTGTGGGCAAGACCGCGATAGTCGAAGGACTGGGCCAGCAGATAATCAATAAGCAGGTGCCGGAGATTCTGAAAGACAAGCGCATCGTCGTGCTCGACCTTGCGATGATGGTCGCGGGGACAAAATACCGCGGACAATTCGAGGAGCGAATAAAGGCGGTAATCAACGAGGTCCGAAGGGCCAAAAGCGTAATTTTATTTATCGATGAGCTGCACACACTGGTGGGCGCGGGCGGCGCGGAAGGCGCAATCGACGCGTCGAACGTTCTTAAACCCGCTTTAGCCCGCGGCGAGGTGCAGTGCATAGGCGCAACGACCCTCGACGAATACAGAAAGCACATCGAGAAGGACGGCGCACTTGAACGAAGATTCCAGACCATTATAGTCGAGCCGCCCTCAAAGGAAGAGACGGTCGATATACTCAGGGGACTTCAGGACCGCTACGAGGCGCATCACAGGGTCAAGTTTACCGATGAGGCGCTGTTCCAGGCGGTAGAGCTTTCGACGCGGTATATCACCGGCAGATGCCTGCCCGACAAGGCGATTGACGTTGTCGATGAGGCAGGCGCGAGAGTCCGGCTGAAAAATATGGCGCCCCCGCCGAACCTTGCCGAGCTTGAGAAGAAAATCGAGAATCTCCAGCGTGAAAAAGACGAGGCGGTCCGCAACGCCGACTATGAACGCGCGGCGTCTCTTAGAGACGAAGCCCAGCAGCTTCTCAACGAAAAGACTCAAATGCAGAAGAGCTGGTACGATGAGAACAAGGAGACAACAGGCACAGTTGACCCGGAGATAATCGCCGAGGTCGTAAGCAATATGACGGGCGTACCACTTACGCGATTGGAGAAAAAGGAAACACAGAGATTACTCGAACTCGAAGCCGAGATACACAAACAGGTCGTTTCGCAGGATGACGCGGTAGCCGCAATTGCCAAGGCGGTTCGCCGCAGCAGAAGCGGAATGAAAGACCCGAACCGCCCGATGGGCTGCTTTATCTTCTTAGGCCCCAGCGGCGTCGGCAAAACTCTGCTTGCGCAGGCGCTGGCGGAATTCATGTTCAGCGACCGCAACGCGCTTGTCCGGCTGGATATGAGCGAGTTCATGGAAAAGCACAACGTCAGCCGGCTCGTGGGCGCTCCTCCGGGGTACGTCGGCTACGAAGAGGGCGGACAACTCACCGAGAGAATCAGACGCAGGCCGTACTCGGTACTGCTGCTCGATGAAATCGAAAAAGCGCATCCGGACGTTTACAACATCCTGCTGCAGATAATGGATGAGGGGCGCCTCACTGACAGCTTCGGCAGAATGATCGACTTCAAGAACGTCGTCGTCATTATGACAAGCAACATCGGCGCAGAGCTGATTAAGAACAACAGCGGCTTCGGCTTCGGCAAAAAGACGCCGGAGGCAAACTATGAGAAGATGAGGGACATGCTTCACAAGGAGGTCGAACGTCACTTCAGGCCTGAGTTCCTCAACCGCGTCGATGACATAATTGTTTTCAAGCCGCTCTCGAAGGAAAACCTGCGAACGATAGTCGATTACGAGCTTGTCAAGGTATTCAAACGGCTGACTGAGCACGGCCTAAAGCTCGAACTGGCCGACGCCGCAAAGGAATTCATCATCGAAAAGGGTTACAATCCCGAATTCGGCGCGCGGCCGCTGCGAAGAGCTATCGAGCATTACATAGAAGACCCGCTGGCAGAAGCGGTGCTGCGAGGCGAATTCAAGGGCAAGAACGCCATCAGAATCGACGTGCTGGACGAGGAGCACCTCAAACTCGAGGGATTCGAAGCGCCTCAGCCGGCCAAGAACGAAAAAGCGGTCGTGTAGAAATAAGGGCAAAAGAGCGCAATCGAAAAAGGATTTGCGCATTTGTATAGTGCGAACTTATGCTCAAGGATTTATGGATTTAATGGCCCCCATTCCCATTATGTCACTTATTCCCATATATCCTCCGTCCTTCAACTCATAAATGCCCTTATAAACCACGCTATCGTTAATTGATGCACCTGAAGGTATCAAAATCTTGAAGTCGTCCGCCGAAACCGATATGTTCAATTCCACCTTCTCGAAGTTCCATATA
The DNA here is from genome assembly GCA_041308485.1 of Phycisphaerae bacterium. Classification (GTDB taxonomy): domain Bacteria; phylum Planctomycetota; class Phycisphaerae; order Sedimentisphaerales; family Anaerobacaceae; genus Fen-1362. The sequence continues at coordinate 2,844 of JBFZBL010000080.1, forward strand.
CGTTCATAGCTGATACCGCCGTTTTTATCAAAGGCCCGGTAAATAAATACGAAGGGATACGATACTCCGTTAACGTCCATATAGTGGTCTGCAATAGTTTCTCCCACCAGACGGTCATCAAATCGCACTTCCTCCCTGCTAAATCGATAACCGAGCTGGGGGTCGCAATCTATCGTCGTTTTATACGTGCCCCCGTCTCGCGCTGTCGTAATAGTTTCACGCAATAACTTCTTCCCGTCTTTTTCCACGGTGCTCAACACTGGATTTTTGTCATCCATCAGGTTATGTTTTTCAATGACCCCTAACAACAGCATATCAAACGTAACATTATTCCCCGGCGGTTCAACCAGCCCAACCTGATATTTTTGCCCGGGAAAAGGAACGCTGGGCAGGTACATTTCAATATTATCCTTGAACAGATATGATTTTGATTCTGATACGGCGTAATCGGGCAAATTGTAATCTTTCATCAAATCGTTCAAATCACGAAGGTCGATTGAGATGATTTTGAGGTTTCTGCCCTTAACGTCTATAAGAACGTCCATTTTGTGATATTTGTTCTGATGAGATTTCATTTGATTGAATATATTGTCATCCATAAAGGCCTCTCGCTTTACCGGACGATTGCTTATTATTTTTTCCTCATAAATTAGATGTCCCGTAACTACCGCGGTCCTCTCCCCGTCTGCCGTATTGCGGAGTTCAGACAAAGTCATCTCCTGTGATTGCGCTGAAGTTGTTACTATAAGCGAGAATACACAAATCAGTTGATAAACCACAATTTGAGGCCTTAACATAATCGCATCCCTTCATATTCTTCCGATTAATTTAAAAACTATATTTTCACTTCAAACAAATATCAATACCAAATAAAATAGTTTCAATTTCAATCTTATTGGCAAGCACATCTTAAGATATCACCTGAAATCGGATCCCCAGTGCTTGGGTAGTTGTTTGTGCATATGCCTGGATCGGAACCGCAACTGACCTCATTGCAGCGAAATATATATCCCACGATTCCTGTCTGTGTGCCGTTTGGGCGGCAACTTCCACCTGAGCAGGTGCCAACACAAATGTATATGTAAGTCACCGTTACAGATCCTCCACAAGTACCCATTTCTACCGCTCCACATCCACAACTCCCTGTAACTATTGTGCCGTTATGGTTCGACCGGCAAGTACTTGTGGCAAAGCTGTTAGAACAAATTAATATAATGCTCACTAAAATAATAACAAATTTATATCCATCCATCTTCATAATTTAATCCTCCTTATGTCTTTCCAGCCAACTATTTACTAATCCATTGACGGGACAATCAGAAAATGCGTTTGTGATTTGTTGATATGCGGCTTTAGTTTCAGCGTCAGCTACAGATTGCGGCACGTCGCCGGTTTCCGCGAGTTGCTGGTAATGGTGACCAATCATAAACCAAGCGTTCCACGCAAACCTGTAATTTGGCCAATTGGCTACCACGGCTTGATATCTTTCGATGGCCTTGCTGTACTCCTTTGACCGGCTGTAAAAGACACCTGAACAATAATAAGCATCTTTAACTTCGTCGCTTTCGGGATATTCCGTTATTATTCTCTTGTATAATTTATTGGCCTGCGCATCTTTACCGGGTTGTTCTTCATAGCCCCATGCAATCCAAAGAAGCTCGGTCGAAATTTCCGGCCTGTCTATAAGGTCAGCAATCATAGCTTCAATTGCGGCATCTGTATTGGACTGGTTCGGCTCCTGCATTAGTTTAAAGATTTTCATACGATGCGTTAATCGTTTCTGGTCCCATTCGGCATCTATTCCGAAAGATGAGTTCCCGAATTGTTGAGTAAGCCGTTGAAAAATACTGTTAGGGGCATCGTACCAGCCGGTCCTGTTTTCTCCGGCGCTTTTTTCCCATTCATATTCCTTGCTTATCCAATATATTGCCTCGGGCAGACCTGCGGCGCCCTCGAAATCACTAATCAATTTATCTGTCGAGGTAACAACTTCTTCATCTTTTGCCTGCCCAATTAATGAACAGACCTCGGCTCTGGCAAACCACAATTTTGCCTCCTGCGAAAATGAATTATTCAGCGGCTGCTTAAGTAAAAGACCAAAAGTTTCTTTTGCTTCTGAATACCGATGCTGCCAGGTATACTCTTTTCCGATATGAAACAGCGAAACCGCCAAATCCGGCTCATTGTTGAAATCTGCTGCCATTAACTCGACCTGCTGCTGTGCAAGCGACCATTTCTTTTCTGCTATAAGATTAAGAACATCCAATCTTGCTAACCCCACTTGAGCTTTTATTGTATAGGGATTATTCGGATGAATTTCAATAACCGCACGATATAACTTCTCAGCACCGTCATATTTCCTGTCCCAAACGTATTGGCCTGCGGTATTAACCAGTGTTGAGGCCAAATATGCGTTATTAACATAATTGGTTATAAGATTATCTACCTTTGAATCATTTTCTGCCGCCATGCTGATTGGTTGAAAAAAAACAATGCCCATTAGAACCAAAGAAACAAATAGGGATTTTCTAATCATAAATCTGCCCTCCGAAAAAATATGTTGCGGGTAATGTATGAATTGTCTCTGCTGATTTGCCGTGATTTGCGCGGCGAAACGACTACCATTTTGTATGGGTGCGGAGTAGTCATAATTATATCCTTAATTCTCGGATATTCAATCTATTACTGAATAAAAGTTTGTCAAGTATAATTATGATAAAAAATTACATAATGTTTATAACTTCTTATGAGGGGGGCTTACGACAGAAAAAATGTTTGTGTTTTCGTGCTTTTTTGCGGCTATTCATCTGTCTATTTTGTCTGTTTCTGCTCTCCAGCCGGCCAAGAACGAAAAGACGGCTGTCTAAACCGAAACCGTGCAGGCGATTATTTGGGCATTATTTCCCGCTCCATCGGCGTTTGCTGGCTCGCGATAAGTTTGTCGAAACTTGCCTTGTCTATCCATTCAATACGACCGTCAAGCCGAAGCACAATCGTCCCAGGACGGGAAAACAGGGAACGATAGTCCACTCTCGCATAAGCAAGAATAGTATCCGGCGACGAATCAAATTTTATCCATCTTGCCCTGTAGTTCGGATTGCCGAGACGCGGCTGCCCCTCGAATGTTTTTATAATTCCGTCCACGTAGGATTCCGGAGGCACTGAGCCGTTTTTCTGCTTGTAATCGCTGACCACCTGCCCCAAACTTTGCATCGCCCGCATCGCCTCGGAACGGTTAACCTGATTTTTCAACTCAACCATCCCGATAACCGCAGCGCCGGTAATTATCGTCACGAAAATGAAATTTGTCAGAATCCGTTTCTGTAATTTGTTCATATCCGCCCCGCCTGATTTTTACCCTGCGATAGTATTCTCACCCGTCCTGCGTCCACAACCAGTTTGCCTTCGGCGAACAGCTGAATCGCCTCCGGATAAGCGACACACTCCTGCTCGAACACCCTTGCGGCCAGCGTATCCGGCGTGTCGTCATCTTTCACGGGGCAGCACCGCTGGACGATAACCGGCCCGCTGTCGTATTCGTTGGTGCAGAAATGCACGGTGCAGCCGCTGACCTTGCACCCTGCCTTCAAAACGGCCTCGTGAACGTGATGTCCCCACATACCCTTGCCACCGAAGCCGGGTAAAAGCGCGGGATGAATGTTCATCACCCTGTTATCGAACTGTTTTGGAATCTTCCAGAGGCAAAGCCAGCCGCCCTGTACAACAAGGTCAACCTTCGCCGCGACCAGCTCCCGTTCTATACATTTGCTGAACTCATCTATATCGGGATGGTCCTTTGTGCGAATAATTTTGACATCGAGTCCGGCGGCCCTGGCCCGCTCTACCCCGGCGACGGTTGAACGCGAGCTTATCACGACAGCCACTTCGGCGTCGAGTTTGCCCTGCTTTATACAGTCAAAGAGGTTTATCAGCGTGGTTCCGCCGCCGCTTATTAAAACGCCCAGACGAACGGGCTTTACTTTTTTTGCTTTATCAACCTTCATTTCGACATCTTTTTTAACATCGAGAGCACGATTTACAAGTTCATCGGCTTTTTTGTTGTCTTCCCTGAAAATATGCCTGACCTGCCAGTTCTCGAAACCGGCGAGCATTTCTACGGCCTGGGCGAAGAGCGGCCTTATCTGTTCGCTCTTTACTTTGTACTGGCCGTTTATCTGCCTGACTAATAATTCGCTGTCACTGTAAATTGTGATTTTCGCCGCGCCGATTGATTTGGCCGCCTCAATAGCCTTGTTAATAGCGGTGTATTCGGCAAAATTATTGGTCGCATTCCCCAGGAAAAATGCTTTGGCCTGCAATTGTTTCCCGCGCGAATCCGTCAGCACAAACGCCGCCGCCGCAGGGCCGGGATTGCCTCTGCTTCCGCCGTCGATGTGAGCGATTATATTCTCCGCCAAGGTATTCTCCGTAATTTACTTTGAATTGAGAATTTAGAATGAAGAATCTAGAATTTAAAACTCAGCCGATATTTGCCTTTCTGACTTCTTAATTCTCAATTCTTAATTCGTTTATTCCTGCGCAGGATTGAGCACCAGGATTCGTGTGCAGTTGGCACAGCGGATTATATCGTCTTTGGTCATAAGCTGATTGACGCACTCGTTGGTGACACCCATAAAGCAGCCCCCGCAGGTGTAAGCACCCGTCCTGCCCTGGCCCCCCTCGATAACGGCGACGGCATCACCGTCGTATGTTTCGGCCACGCGTTTGAATATCTCAAGCTGCTCGAGGGGCACCTCAGCGGCAGCCGTGTCCCACTCGCTCTGAATCTGGTCCGTCTCAGCTTCGTATTTGGTCGCCAGCTGCTCTGACTCCTTGCGGATCTGTTCGAGTTTTCCTTTTTGCTCGTCAATCTGCTGCTGAAGCTTCTGGCACTCCGTGTTGTCAACCTCGATATCCTTCATCAGGTCGAGAATCTGCGACTCGATTTTGGAATTGTCGGCGCGGGTGGTGTTGAGCTGCGTCAGTACCGCCGCGTATTCCTTGTTGGTTCTGGCCGTATTCAGCGACGCCCTTAACTTGGCAATATCCGCATCCCGGGTCTTAAGCTCAAGCTCGAGCCGGTCTGATTGTATCGTTGTGAGCTGGATTTCTTCTTTTTTTGCTTCGAGGGCGTTTTGAAGCGTGCGAATCTGATTTTCCTGTATGATGACGTTTCTTCTGCATCTGGCAAGCTTCGCTTTGGCCGCCCGCAGGCGGTTCTCCACGCTCTGAAGCTTTACCAGCGCCTGTAATACCGAACCCATCTATTGCCTTTCAAAATTGCGTGTCAGAATTTCAAACCTGTAATTATGCGCGACTTTGTCAATTGCTGCAACTCGTTTTATGATATTTTTTTACCGGCCGGCTCGAATCGCCAAAGCCGGCTTAGAATTTCGATTCGCCGCACCACCAGTCATCCGCGGTTAGCGGAAAACCGCGTTCCGACACCTCGCAGAAGGTCTGATACACCCGTCCCGCGAAAAATACGTGCGGCGGATACCTGCGGCATTCACCCCGATTTCTCTGCGGCCCGTGATCTACAAGCTGGCTCCACCACTTGCAATCCTTGCAAAATGTATAAGTGTGTTTCATTTCCTCTCCCCTTAACGCAAGTTTACTATATTTATTTTTCAATCAAGCAGCAAAAAATTAAACTCACACGGCTGATTATAGGACTTTTATCACGCAGAATGCAAGTGGGAACAAAGAAAATTCTCTATGAGGCAAAATGGTTTATGCCCGTAAGCTACCGCAGAACCGTTCGATATCTCTGGTTACGATATCCGCTATGATGGGGTCACTGGCAGAATTAAAACCGTTTGAGAAACCATATATGCTAATGAATGGCTTGCTGGCTGGGGCAGGAACAGTAGTAAGGTCAGCGGGCGCGGGGCCACCCGGCCCTTTACGGCGGATAGTGGTCAGCCGGCGATGCTCCGCCATTATGTCTTCCGCCAGGTCAAAACGCGGGATATCAGTATTGCTAACGCCCTCGCCTTTGCCCGCCTGATTGTTTGCTCCGGGTATTATGTCCTTTGCCCGCAGAACGGGTTTGCGGGGCGTCTTATATTCATCAGCTTGTCTGTCTTTCTCGGCCATTTGTTATTTATCCCGTCTATGCCAGATTATCTATCTTAACATTAAGGCAAGCGTTATTCAAGCGTGAATCATGAAAGGGAATTAACAGGAAAAAAAGAAGGGCTTGCCCTCCTCGCAAGCCCTCGTACATCGATCGGCTGGACTTATCCGCTTTACGCGGTATTATTCGCTTTGAGAATCTTCGGCCGGCTGGGCGGGCGACTTTAGCATCAATTGCTTCGCTTTCGATACTAAATCGACAAGCTCTATCACATCCGCATTACCTTTGAATTCGCCGGCAAGCGTTTGCGCCTGCTGCAGTACCGGCTCAAGTGTCGCGCCTTTGGCCCAGTAGCTGCTGCGAAGAATCTCCGCAAACTCCGCCGCGGTCGCCGCAAGCCGGAATTGTTTGCTCGAATCATCGAAGTTGCGATTTATCTGGCTGCTGTTAAATTCACTTTTGAATTCGATGACAGCGCCGGTCTCGGCGTTTTTGTATCGCACATAAGTCGTGGCTATTTTGCCTTTCTTTTCGGGCCAAAGCTTAAGCTCGTAAAGCGCGGTCACAGAATGCCCCGCTCCTACCTCGCCGCCGTCGTATTTATCGTCTCTGAATTTTTCATCGGGGACATCCCTGTTCTCATAGCCAATCAGCCGATAACTGCGAACAACATCAGGATTAAAATCGACCTGTATCTTGGCGTCTTTGGCTATCAGTTGAAGCGTGCCCGTGAGATTTTCCTCGAAGACACGTTTGGCCTCGGCGATTGTATCGACATAAGCGTAATGGCCGTTGCCCTTGTCGCCGAGTTTCTCCAAAAGCACGTCATTATAGTTGCCCATCCCGAATCCGATTGCGGAAAGCGTGATACCTTTGTCCGCCTTATCTTTGATTTCTTTCAGGATGTCTTCAGCGGCGGTTTGGCCTTCGTTGGCGACGCCATCAGTACAAAGGATAACGCGATTGATATAACCTGGTTTATATGCCCTTTCAGCCATCTCGTAACCAATCCTGATTCCCTCTTCGGCGTAAGTCGAACCACCAGTGGTCAGGGAATCGATTGTCGCAAGGATATCGTCCTTTTCAACGAGGCCTTTGTAGTCCATTACTTTGCGGCCACGGCTTTCATAGACGGCTATGCCGATTTTGTCTTCGGGTTTCAGATTGTCGATGAGCAGGCGCAGCGACTTTTTGACAAGGCCCAGCCGGTCCTCGCGCGCCATCGAGCCGGAGACATCAATCACAAAAGTCAAAATTGCGGGCTTGCGGTTCTCTTCGCTTATCTGCCTTGCCTTTAAGCCAAGGCGCAGCAGGTAGCTGTTTTTCCTGTCTGTGCCGAACTGCCACGGCGACGCCTCCGAATACACCGCGAAGTCATCCTTCTTCGGAACCGGATAATTGTATTTGAAGTAATTGACAAACTCCTCGACCCGCACCGCGTCGTTGGGCGGTATATGCCCATCGTGCAGATACCCGCGTATAAGCGTGTAACTGGCCGTATCGACATCCATCGCGAAGGTCGATAAATGGTCGTCCTCGGTGTCGATGAAGGGATTGACGCCATAGTTTTTGAAGAACATCGCCTCCTCATCCTCGCCATTCGGCGGCTTCGTCCCGCCATGCGCCATCGGCGGCGGACCAGCAGGCAACCTTGCCACAACGCAACCAACTACTTGTTGTTTTATTTCATAACCGCCGGCACCTTTTGCTTTCGCATCCATCTCGCGCACCACTCCAAAATTGTCGGTCGGCTGTCCTGCGACGACGCCCAGTTTTTCTGCCTTGTCTAATGAACGGACAGATTTCATATCTGAAGCAATCAACGGTTTGTTTTCTCTTTGTGTGTACTCTAAAGGCGCTGAAGCTGGCGAGCCATCAGTCCCTTTTTGCCCGCTTTTAACAATCACCAGCGTTTGCCGCTGCGATTCAGAAGATTTCTGCAAGTTATCTTGTCTTTCCTGGTCGAGTCTCGCGACAAGTTGAGCAAGTTGAGATTGTGTTCTGACTTTATAGAAAGACGGCATCATTACCGCAGCCAGAACGCCGCAGACAAGAAGAAACGAGGCGGCGTATGCGAATATTTTTAATCGTTTATTAGCAGTCATAGTTTTGCTCTTTCGTTCTCGCGCTGTAGCGGGCTGCGATAATTCATCGATTGCCTTATTAATCAGGGAGTCGGTAAACGCCTTATTTGGCTGATTCGAATCGCCGGCCAGTTTCACCAGCCGCGAGATATTTTTTTCAAGATTTTCATTTTCGTCGTTCATACTTAATGCTCCTGTTTATCTGTAAGCGCCAGTTGTTTCAATTTGGCGCGGAGAGAATTTCTTGCCCTGTAAAGAATACTGTGCA
>JBFZBL010000081.1:0-4289 GCA_041308485.1 Phycisphaerae bacterium
TAAATTCTATTATATGCGATTTCTTTGTCCTGCCCAGCATGCTCATCAAACCGCTTTTGACTTCGCTTTCAGCAGCAACCTGCTGTACATCAGTTGCATGGATTCCGCGTGCGCGAAGCTGTTTACGGGCAGAGTACGGATTCTCGGCGGTAACCGTTCCCTTAACAGTCTTGCCGCCGCCCGCTAACGCTGTATATGAATATCTTGGCATAAAAAATCCATCCCGATTTATCGGGATTCCAAAAATTTTAAATCTTAAATCTTAAATTTTAAATTGCTGATTATACATCCGCTTGTGTAACTCTTAACACTTCCGCAATCGTCGTGGCCCCTGCTATAACTTTCCTTGCTCCGTCCATTCGCAGAGTCTGGAGTCCTTTTTCAATCGCCTTTTGTTTTATCACCCCTGCCGTATGGCGAACGTTAACCATTTCACGAATCTGCTCATCAAGCATCATAAGTTCATATATACCCGTCCTGCCCTTATAGCCGGTGTTAAAGCATTTGCTGCATCCTGCCCCTACATAGAATTCGCTGCTTCCTTTATCGCCGATGCCAAGCTCCCGCAATTCGTGCTCCGCAGGCTCGTATCTCTCTTTGCATTCCGGGCAGATTTTTCTCACCAGTCTTTGTGCAAGCACAGCGATAAGCGACGAGCTTACAAGATAAGGCTCTACGCCAAGATCCAAAAGCCTGCTGATGGCCCCTGCCGAATCGTTAGGATGCAAAGTGCTGAACACAAGGTGTCCTGTCAGAGACGACTGTATCGCCATCCTTGCCGTCTCCTCGTCGCGGACTTCGCCGACCATTATCACGTCCGGGTCCTGCCGCAAAACGTGCCGCAGCGCCGTAACAAACGTCATGCCTTTTCTGGTTGCGACCTGCATCTGGCTTATTCCCTCAAGCTGATATTCTATCGGGTCTTCTATGGTAATAATATTTTTTTGGACGGCGTTCATCCTGTTAAGCGCGGCGTAAAGCGTGGTGCTTTTACCGCTGCCTGTCGGGCCTGTAACGAATATTACGCCATGCGAACGGTCCAGCAGTGAATCGAATATTTTCAAATCGTCTTCCCACATACCTAATTCAGTAAGACTGAATAATCCCGTGCTCTTATCGAGTAATCGCAGTACGCATCGTTCGCCATAGCTTGTCGGCACGGTACTTACACGCAAATCTATCTCACGGTTTCCCAGCCGAACCGAACATCTTCCGTCCTGCGGCATTCTGCGCTCGGCTATATCCATTCCCGCCATAACCTTTATACGAGAAACTACAAGAGACAGAACATTGCGGTTAAGACTGAGTGTATCGTACAGAATACCGTCAATTCTGTATCGGATTTGAATCTTGCCCTCATAAGGATGAACGTGAATATCGCTCGACCTCAACTGCAAAGCGCGGAAAAGTATATCGTTGACGAGCCTGATTACGGGCGGGCGATTTACAACATCGAGCAAATCGTCCGCGGTAGCGACCTCATCGACAAGCTGGTCGAGATTCTGGGCGTCAAGCTCTTCGGCAACCTCATCGATGACAGTGGACTTTTGTTCATAGGCGACATCTATCGCCGCCGTTATCGCCGTCCTTGTGGCAAGGGCTATATTTACCGATGATTTGGTAAGCCTTGAAACATTATCAACCGCTTCGGTATCAAATGGCCTGGAAAGCACGACTGTAATTTCACCGTCTTCCTGATTACGCTTTATGCCTATAAGATAATGGTGCTGGGCGTAAACAGGCGGGACATTTTCGATAAACTGCTTTGGAACATCCGCAGTATTAATCTCGGCAAGATACTCTATCTTCAAAACTTCCGCAAATAACCGCAAAACGGCATCTTCCGTAAAGTGCGGACAGCTAAGAAGCAGTTCGTCCAGCCGCATCGGGCTGTCGGTGTTCTGTTCGAGAAATTTCGCAAGAACATCCGCATCAACTATCCCCGTCCTTTGAGCCGTTTTTATCAGCAAATCTTTCATTAGATTGCATGTCCATAGCCTAATACATCATTTATTTCGATATTCTTTTGCTTTTCACTGTTCGAGTACGCGCTCCGGTTCCAGTGGCTCCGGTTTTATACCCGGGAAATCTTGATGTTGTTGAAATGCCGATTCCGCCTTTTCAAATTCATCCCTGTTTGTCTGAGAAATATTCTTAAGTTGATTAATACCAACAGTCTGTTCAGGCCGAAGGATATTAGCCTTGACAAATACATAAAGTTTATTTCCCTTGTCAATCTTTCCGGTGCTACGGAATAATGTTCCCACAACAGGGGTATCGCCAAGCAGCGGGACCTTATTTGTAGTTTTGTTCTGATCGAGTTTGGTAAGTCCGCCGAGTATTATGGTGCTGCCGTCCGGGACAGTAACAATAGTATTGATATTACTGGCGGTAGTGTTTTTTGGACCAGTTCCCACTGTATCGGTGAAATCCTCGCGAATCATCTTAATTTCGAGCCGAAGCAATTCGCCTTCGCTTATCTGAGGCGTTATCTCAAGTAAAATTTTTGCCGTATAAGGTGTATAAGTTGTATTTTGAGTAATAGGAATATCACCTGTCTGGGTATTACTATAAATTGAACTCGTCTGGGCAACATACTCAGTTTCCGTCCTCTCGATTGTCCCCAATTCGTTATCGTTTACAAGGATTTTCGGCCTTGCCAGTATTCTGCCATAGCCTTTTTTGTCAATCAGATCAAATAATGCCTGTATCCTGCCATCATTATAAAATCCTTTAACGTTCTTGGTATCACCGGCAAAATAACCGCCCTCGAATCTTTTGTCGGCAGGAGAAACGCTTGGAAAAAGGCTGTTGATTGTGGAACCTTTGATGGCGATGCTGTTTGACACAAGATTGGTCGCGTTGGCTACGACATCAAGGTCGACCTGGAAATTATCGTCACGCGTAATCTCAACAAGTGAAACATCAATCAATACCTGCGGTCTGCGTCTGTCGAGAGATTTAATAAGGTTGCCTATCCACTCCTGGTTCTTTCTGCTCGCATAGACGATTAGCGAAAAAGTATTCTTGTCCGGTACGATCGCTATGCTTTCCTCGGTGTACTTTACTGTCTGCTGGATTTTACCTTCCTTGTCTTTGACCGTTTTTTCTATCAGGCCGTTAAGCACTTCGGCCAGCGCCTCCGGCTCCTGATTTTCCAGCCTGTATATCCTGTAAGGTATGGCCGCCTGTACCGGCTCACGGTCAACATAAGCGATAACCTGAGAAATCTGGGTATGCTGCTCAGGCGTTGCGTTTACAAGCAGAGAATTTGTCGCTTCGAGCATAACAATCTGAGGCTGGTCAAGCAGGATTGCCCCGCCCTGCGATCCCGCCTCGGCTGCGATAGCCGCAGGAGGAGCGGCAGGTTGACCGGGACCTGTTGTAGTTCTCTTGATAGTGGTCTGTCCGGTTGTGCTCACTCCTTCAACTATGTTAAGCTCTTTTAACGCCTCAACTATTTTATTGATATCGACATACTGCATTTCATACTCGCGTATAACACGCAAATCCTGCTGCGGAACATCGAGAGAATCGATTATATTGTCCACAGCCGTCATCTCTGCTGTAAGACCTATCATAAGAACGCGGTTGGTTCGCTTGTCAAAATCAACATATACTCCTGTCGTCTTGGCAGATTCCGTTGGCTGCTGAGCCGGCTGAGGCGCAGTTCTGGGCGTCCTTACTGTCCGCCCTCTCGTGGCAGGGGTGGCAGGCGCAGCAGCAGCGGATATGCCTATCGTTATCTGAACCGTGCCGAGCTGCTCGGCAAGGTCCTTGATTTTAGGTACAAGACTTTCGGCCAGCGTATACTTTAAAACCCGCAGCCTGAATTCCTTCGGCGGTCCGGGCACATCGACAAGATTCAGCAGTTCCTCGATGCGCTGAATCCGAAACGCGTATTCTGTAATAACAAGCGTGCCGGTTTCCGGGATTTCGGTGATATTCGACCCGAGTTTCATCTCAGTTAGAAGTCTTTTGGCCGCTGCGGTGCTTATATAATTAAGATGAAAAACATTTGTTACCGAAACATCGCCAGGCTTTATGCCCCCATCGACAAATTTCGGGTCCTGGTCGAGTACTTCCGCCGCCGGAGCGATAGTAACCAGATTTCCCTTCCTGCTCATTATAAAACCGCGGAACTTCAGCACGGATTCGAGCAGATTATACAGTTCGCGAACACGGATTTTGCCCTGAACCTTCACGGTAACGCTGCCGGTTACTTTCGTATCATCATAAAGATAATTCAGATTCAGTTGTTTGCCGACAAGGTCTATCAGGGCCACAAC
>JBFZBL010000082.1:0-7684 GCA_041308485.1 Phycisphaerae bacterium
TTTGTGCCCTTCTCCAGAACAAGTAAAGCACTACCACGATGATAAGAGCGTTCGCAGATGAGTATAGTTCGGTCGGGTGAACAGCGAGGCATCGGTACGGTCCAGTTGTTACCATTTCCTGCTGCTGTGGGGTCAGCTTATCGTATGGTTTCAGTATGCCCAAATTAAAAAAGTCATCTGGCAGCTTTAGCTGAGGCGAGGTGCGGCTTCGGGCGGGATTTGGCTCGACCTGGCTTGTGTAGGCGAAAGAACCGTATGGGAATCTGACCGCCCATGGTAAATCACATGGTTTGCCATAACAGCAGCCGTTAAGAAAACAGCCCATCCTGCCGAAGCACAGGGCAAGCATAAGCCCGATTGCGAGTATATCGAGATATTGGCGCGCGGGTAGTTTCTGGTGTCGCAAATAAAGGATAATTACTCCAGCAGCAGCGATAACGCCGCCCAAAAGCTCAAGCCCGCCTTCCCAGATTGCGAATATACTCCTGAGGTTACCTGCAAAACTGTCGAAGTGATGCAAAACGTAGAATACACGTGCGCCGATTACACCTGCGACAAGAGAATACAGCGAGGCATTGGTAATCATCTGCGGGTCAGGAGTGATGCTTCGGCTGAGGCGCCTGATGACGTGCACCGCAAGAAGAAAACCAATGACAAGCATCAGGCCATAGCCCGTAACTGTCAACGATGTAAACGGTATTTTAAACAGCTCAGGGTGCATTAAAATTTTCTATTTTATGATTTTGTTACGCTCATCCAGAAGGATGGCTTTGGATGATTGTTTATCGGGAGGAAGCATCTGGAAGATGAGCATCATGACAACACCGAAAATAACCATATAAATGGACAGGTTCTGGGAGATGGTGCCGCCCTTGTAAATTATCCACCGGCCGTATTCCAACGGGTTATCGTCACGGAAAAACTCTTCAAAAAAGCGGACGCAGCCGTAAAGGATGAGCATAAGGGCGGAGGTGCCGCCAGGTTTTGTGAGGGGTTTGAGGAAGTTTTCAGTTTTTTGAGCGTTTTGCGCCCTTCTCCAGAACAGGTAAAGCAATCCCGCGATAACAGCCGCGTCTGCGGATGAATACAATTCCGTCGGATGAACAGCTAAGCAGCGATAAGGGCCTGTTGTAACCATTTCTTTTTGCTGCGGGGTCAGTTGGTCGTATGGTTTCAGTACGCCCGAATTAAAGAAGTCATCCGGCAGTTGCAATTGAGGCGAGGGGCGATTCCGGAGCGGGTTTGGCTCGACCTGGCTTTTGTAGGCGAATGAACCGTATGGGAACCTGACCGCCCAGGGCACGTCGGTTGGTTTGCCGAAGCAGCAGCCGTTGAGAAAACAGCCCATCCTGCCAAAACACAGGGCAAGCATAAGCCCGATTGCGAAGATGTCGAGATATTGGCGTACGGGCAGTTTGTGGTAGCGAAGATAAAGGATAATTACAGCGATAGTGGCAAAAACGCCTCCCAGAAGCTCAAGCCCCCCTTCCCAGATGGCAAACACGCTTGCCAGGTTATATTTGAAGGTGTCGAAGTGATGCAGAACGTAGAATACGCGAGCGCCGACTACACCCGCAACAAGGGAATACAGTGAGACATTGGTAATTATCTGCGGGTCGGGCGTGATGTTTTTGCTGAGGCGCCTGATGACGTGCACCGCAAGAAGGAACCCAATGACAAGCATCAGGCCATAGCCCTTAACTGTCAATGATGTAAACGGTATTCTAAACAGCTCAGGGTGCATTTATGCCATTTCTGATTTATGATTTTTGCTTTATGATTTTGTTGTGCTCATCCAGAAGGACGACTTTGGGTTTAAGTTTCCGGGCTTCTGAATTAGTACAGTAACAGAAAGTAAAGATAATTATGATGTCGTCTTTTTTCACTCTTTTTACCGCTGCACCAAGAATGACTATCTGGCCCGAGTTTGCCGGCGCCGGCACCGCGTACGTCTCGACTCTGTTGCCGTTGGTCAAGTCAGCGATGAGGACGCCTTCATAAGGTAAGATTCCCGCGGCCTTCATCAGGGCCGAATCGATGAGAATGCTGCCGGGGTAGTGAAGCCGGGTCTCGGTCACGCGTGCTCGGTGCAGTTTCGATTTTAACATCTTTAGAAGCATTGTTATTTGCCTGCCTTCTTAAAATTAAAAGCAAGTATTATACATCATCTCGTCCGGCAGTCCACTGTCAGGTTGTCAATCAGCCGGGTCGAGCCGAACCGCGCCGCGATGGCAATCAGCACCTTTCCTTTTATGCGACCGACGTCCTGAAGGGTCTCAGCGTCAACGATGCTTATGTAATCTATGCTGCCCAGCGATTTTGCGGCAGTAATTATCTTACGAATTTTAGCGACGATTGTTTTGGGATTTGTTGTGCCCGCCTTAATCATCTCGTGGGCGGTCCTGAGCGAGCGGTGTATGCAAATCGCGTCTTTTCTCTGCTGCGGCGACAAATACCGGTTTCTGCTGCTAAGCGCAAGGCCGTCGGCCTCGCGGACCGTCGGGCAGCTAATGACCTTGAGAGGAAAATTAAGGTCGGCCACCATTCGCTTTATCACCGCAAGCTGCTGGGCGTCCTTTTGGCCAAAGTAAGCGACGTCTGGCTGCACGATATTGAAAAGCTTCGCGCAGACGGTGGCGACTCCTCGAAAATGCCCAGGCCGAAAACGCCCGCACAACGGCTCCGAAATTCTATCCACGCTGACCCAAGTAAGCTCTTCCTGTTGGTACATTTCCTTTACAGAAGGAACAAACACTACATCAACGCCATGCTCCCTGCAGATTCGCAGGTCCTCCCGCAGGGGCCTTGGATATTTGGCAAGGTCTTCTTTGGGGCCGAATTGAGCCGGATTAACAAAGATGCTGACCACGACAAAATCGCCGTGTTTTACGGCTCGCTCAATCAGCGATATATGCCCGCGATGCAGCGCCCCCATCGTGGGGACAAGACCGATTGTTCTTGCCGCTTTACGGGCAGTCTTAACGGCTGCTCTTACCGATTTAATTGTTTTAGCGATTCTCATTTTTATTATGCTTTGACAAATAATTAATGTCATTCCAAGCGGAGCGAAGCGTAGCCGAGGAATCTGTTTTTAATAGATTTCTCCGCTACACGATGCTCAGCATCGTTTCGGTCGAAATGACAAATCATCTCTTCGACAAAATAACATATTATCCGCACGCGATGTAATATTTCAACTGCCTGACAAGCGAATAAGTCGTACTTTTGTCAAAGCAGTCGAAATCTGACAGCCGGATTACCGGGCAAATCTTCCAGTCGTGCAAACCCTGTTCGTAACCTGCACCAACCGCCTCAAGGAAACTGCTTTCAATTCGCTGCTCATAAGGCCTGCTTCGTTTGTGAATCCGTTCAAGGCACTTCTCAGCCGGGCTTTGCAGATATATAACAACAACCGGATTAGTAACCGCCGGCGAAACAATCGAATAATACTTCTGATATAACGCCGATTGCTCTGTGTTTAGAGTCAGTTTCGCGTATATCTGCTCCTTTTGGAAGAGATAATCGCTGACAACGGGCTCTCCTTTCTTGAGTAACACTGGATTCAACTGTTCGAACCGCGTAAAAAGAAAATATAACTGGCTGTCTAAGGCAAGGTCGTGATTGCCGGCATAAACCCTGGCCAAAAACGGATTGGTGTCATACGCCTCGAAAATCGGCTGGCACTTAAACGCCTCGGCAAGTATTTTTGCCAGCGTTGTTTTGCCGGCACCAATATTGCCGGCGATGCTGATAAGCTGCGGCAAATCGGGTTTAAGAGCAAAATCGCCGCCGTTCAACCGGCCTGCAAGCGTATCGACTGTCTCATTAAAAACAGGATGTTCCATCTTCGGATTCAGCTCGCACAGCCCCTTCAGCACAAATGAACGCAGGTGCATCTGCGAATGGGGAATGGTAAGTACATCCCTGTTTATTACCTCGTCGCCAAACAGCAGCAAATCCAAATCTATAGTCCTTGAAGCCCATTTTCCATCCCTTTTGCGGCCAAGGGTATTCTCTATGAGAACGAGACGGTGAAAAAGTTTTTCAGCAGGCAGTGATGTCTTTAGCTCCGCGACGCAATTCAAATATTTTGGCTGTTTCGCGTCACTCAACGGTTCGGTTTCGAGGATAGATGAAACACGTCCGACATTAACCTCCGGCGTTTCACGCAGCGATTGCAGGGCCTTATCAATATAGTTTTTTCTGTCGCCGAGATTACTGCCCAAACCAATGTATGCGATTATATCGCTCATTTAGATATGGCCTTGATTCGCCCAAGTGCCTCGACAACATCAGGCGGATTTCCGAACGCCGTCAGCCGCACGTAACCCTCTCCTGCGGGCCCGAAACCCGCGCCGGGAGTCGTCACAACATGCGCCTTGTTAAGCAGCAAATCGAAAAATTGCCACGAGCCGACGCCCTCAGGCGTTTTAAGCCAGATATACGGCGCGTTGACGCCGCCATAAACCTGATAGCCGAGAGCCGTCAGCGACTCACGAATTACTTTCGCGTTGTTCATATAAATATCAATCGTTTTGCGAATCTGCTTTTTGCCTTCGTCGGAATATATCGCCGCCGCCCCCGCCTGCGTGACATACGATACGCCGTTAAATTTCGTGCACATCCGCCTGTTCCAGAGCGGATTCAAAACCACGCTTTGCCCGGCCCTGGTAAATGCCCGAAGCTCTTTCGGCACAACGGAAAAAGCGCAGCGAAGCCCCGTAAAGCCTGCGGTCTTCGAAAAACTCCTGAATTCAATCGCGACGTCTTTTGCGCCGTCGATCTCATATATCGAGTGCGGTATCTGCGAATCGCTGATATACGCCTCATAAGCCGCGTCGAATAAAATCACAGCTTTGTTTTCTTTCGCGTAATCGACCCATTTCTTCAACTGCTCTTTCGTTGCCACCGCCCCAGTCGGATTATTCGGAAAGCACAGGTAAATCATATCCGCCTTTTCCTTCGGCAGCTCAGGGACAAAATTATTCTCGGCTGTGGCGGGCATATAACTAATTTTCAAATCTGTCCCCTGCCCCGCGACCGCACCCGTCCGCCCCGCCATTACGTTGGTGTCGACATAGACCGGATAGACGGGGTCTGCGACCGCTATGGTGTTATCAAGGCCGAAAAGCTCCTGTATGTTGGCCGTATCGGATTTTGCGCCGTCGCTTACGAAAATCTCGTCGATATCGATATTGACGCCCCGCGATTTATAGTCGTTTTGGACGATTGCTTCCCTAAGAAAGGCGTAGCCGATGCCGCCGTCGTCGTAGCCGCGAAACGTCTCTTTTTTACCCATTTCATCGACGGCCTTGCGCATCGCCTCGGTTACCGCAGGCACAATCGGCTGCGTAACGTCGCCGATGCCCATACTGATGATTTTCGCGTCGGGGTGCGCCTGCTGGAACGCACGCCTGCGCTTGCCGATTTCAGGAAACAAATACCCCGTCTGCAATTTCAAAAAATTCTCGTTTACTGTTATCATCTCGTTCTTTCCTGCAGCACCGTATAAAAAGTTCTGCTCACGTCTCACTGACAATAGGATTTTAGGGTTTGGCGGATTCCACGTCAACAAAACGAATTACTTTTTCAGTATCAAACAACAGAACAGGCCCAGAAATTGTGTCCTGCCCTTCTGAAAAAGCGACGACCGGGCAAAAGATTCGAAGTTCTGGCGCGTATAAAACGGCTCCTCGAAACTGTGCAGCCAGAACAGGGTAGCCTTCAGCCGGCCGCATTCCCGTTTTATCTCGTTGAGAATATCTTTGGGCGTATCGCTTACAATGTCGTATATAAGGGCATAGCTATTGTCTTTCAGCACACGATATACCTCATTGAGACACGCCGTCGACTCCTTCCAGTGGTGCATCGAAACGGTGCTGACGACAATATCGAAGGACTGGTCAGGAAACGGGATACTGTTTGCGCTGCCCTCTTTAACTTCGATGAATTCCGACAGGCCTGCTTGGGCGACGTTTTGTTTTGCCTCGGTTATCATTGCTGCCGACGAATCAATCCCGACTAAGCGCATCCCCGGCGACTGCTGATGCAGCTTTAACAAAAGGCGAGCGGGGCCCGTGCCGATATCTAAGAGCGTCCCCTGTGAACAATGGCTCACTATGTCCTGTGCCGCAAGCTCGTAATGCTTGGTAAATATCGAAGATGTGCTTAACGCGTTATACAAAACCGACCCCGGCCACGGTATCCCCTCAGGGTGAATCAGTTTCATTAAACGGCGCATAAATGTTAGTTTCGGCATATCATTTCTCGGCCAGCCACGAAGGCCCGTAAGTAACATCGACCTTCAGAGGAACGTCCAGCCTGATAGCGCCGGTCATTTCGTCAGCAATCCATCTTGAATGCCGCTCGGCCTCGGCGGTCGGCAATTCAAAAACCAGCTCGTCGTGCACCTGCAAAATCATTTTAACAGGCAGGTTTTCCGCTTCGATTTTGCGCTGGATATTGACCATAGCTACCTTAATCAAATCGGCTGCCGACCCCTGTATGACCGTATTTACAGCCAATCGCTTCGCCTGCGCACGCTTGCCGGGGTTGCCGCTTTCGAGATTCAAAATCTTGCGCCGACGGTGCAGAATCGTCTCGACGTAGCCGTTCTTCGTTGCCTGTTCGACGACTCCATCCATAAATTTGCGAATCGAACTGTATCTGGCGAAATAATCATCGATGAACTTTTTCGCCTCCTGCAAGGTCAGTCCCGTTCCGTGCGCCAGACCGAGAGCACCCTGCCCGTAAATTATCCCGAAGTTTACCGCCTTGCAGCGAGAACGCATCTCGGATGTAACTTTTTCGATAGGAACATTAAAAATCTGCGAGGCCACAAAACGATGAATATCAAAATCCCTCGCAAAGGCCTCCCGCAGCGCCTTATCGCCTGAAAATTGCGCCAGCAGGCGAAGCTCTATCTGCGAGTAATCCGCGCTGAGTATGCAGTCGGTCTTTTTTTGCGGGATAAATGCCGAACGTATCTTCGCGCCTAAAGGTGTGCGAATCGGAATATTCTGTAAATTAGGGTCGCTTGAACTTAATCGGCCTGTTGCCGTTATCGTCTGGTTAAACGATGCGTGTACCCTGCCTGTCCTGCGATTCACAAGATAGCCCAACTTGTCAACATAAGTATTTTTGAGCTTGCTGAGTGTGCGATATTCGAGAATAAGATTGATAATCGGGTGTTCTTCGGCAAGCTCCTCCAGCACAGCCGCGTCGGTGCTCAGGCCTGTCTTACCTGAACGGATGGATTTTAATCCGAGCTTGACAAATAATACCTCAGCAAGCTGTTTTGGTGAATCGATATTAAACGGCGTTCCTGCCGCCTGATAAATTTCATCAACAAGCCGGTTTACTGACGCCGTTATGTCCTCCGACATATCCGATAAGATAGCGGTATCCAGCGATACCCCGTTATATTCCATCTCCGCAAGAACGGTTAATAAAGGCATCTCGACATCATAAAACAATGGCTTTATCTGTGGTCGTTTCTCTAATTGCGCCGTGAAATACTGATACAGCCGCCACGTCAGGTCTGAATCCTCGGCCGAATACTCGCACGCCGCCGCCGTATCGACCATATCGAAGCTGAGTTGATTTTTCCCCTTGCCTATGAGCGCGGAAATCGGGATGCTCGTATAACCCAGAAAATCCAGCGCCATATTATCAAGCGAATGAC
>JBFZBL010000083.1:0-35296 GCA_041308485.1 Phycisphaerae bacterium
TTTTTCTGAGTTATATATTGTTCCGCCGTCGCGATGTATTCTCGATAGGCCTGTCGGACGCCCAGCATAACCAAATCCATATTATTATTGTATTCGCGCTGCTGGCGTTCTAATGTTATTAAGGACAGTCGGTAAACATTTCGCTGATTTTTTCTGTCGAACGGCAAATCAGCGGATGCGCCGAATTTGTAGATTCCCTTGTTGAATTCGAGATTATCGAAGCTTTTATCAGGTTCTGAGAAGACGTCGGCGCTGCCGCTGAGGTTCAGCTGAACACCGAGGCCTTCGGAGGCAAGTTTGACTTGACGTTGAGCGTCTTCGACGTTGTCGTAAGAATTGGCCAAGTCCAGCCGGCAGAGAAGTGCCATATTGATTGCGGCATCGACTGTAATATTCGGCTCGCCAGTCGCGACATTCCTCAGTGCCATCAGCTCATTCTGGTCGAGTTCCAGTGAAACGTTAATCGGAAGTGTCAGTCTGACTTTGAATCTATCGAGAAATTGTTCGTAATTCTGAAGTGTAGACACATAACTGTCATAGGAACTTAATTCCCGCTGCCTGGCCTGGTCAGTCTGATAAGCGGGCGTACGGCCTGTTTTGGCCTCAAGTTCCGCCTGTTTTCTATATACGACGCTGCTTTGCCAGTTGCTGTAAGCGTTGTTAACACGATCTTTTTGCTGCAGTACGTCGTAGTAAGCGTTAATAATATCGACTACAAAGGTCTGGCGGTATCGATTGAACGTGCGTATCTGGTATAAAACCTTTCGTTCTGCCAGTGTCAGGTTCTCCCATTCTTTTTTGCCGCCTCCATTGCCGAGCAGGGGTACGTCCAATGTGCTGTTCAGGACTGAACCGAGCGTGGTACCGGGGTCGCCTGTTAAAAAACGCACCCAGTCGATTGCCAAACTGGAATTGAACAAAATACCTTGCGGCGTGATGAAGGTTTTTGAAACGCCAACGTCTGATTTGATCTTTTGACTTTCAGGATTGTCACCAGTTTTTGAGTATTCGTAATCTATAGTTCCGAACCACTTGAGGGACTATTAGTAGCGTTCCCCTGTCAGCGCCAAAGCCTGCAAATAAAGATCTTCTTTTTGGAACTGATAGTCACGATTGTATTTTGTGGCTATGGCAACCGCCTGCGCCAGCGTGAGGGGCTTCTCAAAAGCCGGGTTTTTGGCGACATTCACGTCGTTGGGGGTGGATATGGAGTTAGCATCGGCGATTACATAGTTGGTTTTTTGACCAAATTTGTTCTGCCACTTGGAATCGATGATTGTGTAAACCTCCTTGTCGGCGTCGGCCTTGTGAAAATCAGGGTTGCATCCCCCGCCCATTGTCAGGACAATGGCGGTTAGAGCGCAAACCGCAAATATCGGCTGACGTTTGTTCATCACCTATACCTCGCCCGGATAGGCCTTCCAAGGCCCTTATGATATGTTTCATTATACAAAAAAGGGTTCTCTAATAGAAGTCTCATAAAGGCTATGTTGGTCTGTCAAAACGCATAAATTTTACGTATTTTTCCGGTTATATGCTCTGTATCGACGGGGCTCGAAATTCATTCATAGCCATAAATTAGGGTGAGCGACAACCGTTGATACCAAATAGTTAAGACGCTTCGCAACAGGCGTTTATTTCAGAAAATTATTGATATTATCGGAGCTGTCCTGAAACGGTTTTCAGGTGCGAATATCAAAATAATAGCACCAGTCTATTTCGGGATGTTTTTAGTTCTTCCTTTCGGCTTTTGGCTTCAAATGTTGTAACGGCGCGGCTGAGCAGATTGACACAGCAAGCTGACTGTTACGCTGTTTATTTTTAATTTACTTTTTAATATTTTCTTCGATGGTTTTAAGAAGCGTTTCCGGCTTTACGGGTTTTTCGAGGAAAGCCTTAACCGGCAGCCAGTCCGGGTCCGGCTCAAAGCCAAAGGGGAGATTCATTTCTTTTCTCACGCCGGTCAGCATAATCACAGGCGTTCCCTTTAGATTTTCGTCTTTGCTAAGCTCTCTGGCGACGTCAAATCCTTCTGACTTCGTGGTCATCATAACGTCAAGGAGGATAATATCCGGTTTTTCCTGCTTTGCCTTGGCGACGCCGTCTTTGCCGTCACCGGCGCTAACCACATCGTAGCCCTTTGCATCGAGTATGTTGGTAATCGCGTCGATGAATTCCGGGTCATCGTCAATCATTAACACCTTTTTTGCCATGTCCTCTGCTCCTTAAAAAGTTAATAAGTTTTGTTTACCGTTTATGCGCATTTATTTTTCTTTTTCTTCAGTGAGTCGCCGCGGGAAAGGTCTATTGTTCTGCCGATGGCTTCTGCTATTGTATCAATACACGGGCCGCATGTTCCGGGCGTTTCGGTTGAGCATCTTTTGCGGGGATAAATTTCATATAACTGCCGCCAGGGCTGCGGGGTGAAATTGGGCATCATAACATTTGCCCCTGCCTTCAGGGCGGCGGGGCGGTTGTCAGTGCCGTTTAAGCTTCCGATAGCGGTCGTGGCGGGCAGATGTGCGTCTTTTGTTACTATTCTTGTTACCGCGATAGTTTTTAAAACCATATCCACGCCGCCTGGGGGGCTATCGCTCAGCGCAGTCGCCGGATGCGGTATGAACGGGCCTATGCCTATCATATCGAATCGTTCGCGGGCGAAGAACAATATATCCTCGGCGATGTCACCGATGGTCTGGCCGGGCAGGCCGATGATGTTGCCTGAGCCGTTCTGATAGCCGAGCATTTTGAGGTCGCTGGAGCATTTGAGCCGGTTGTCGAAACTCATCTGAGGATGCAGATTCTGATAAAGCTGCCGGTTGGTCGTCTCGATTTTCAAAAGGTATCTGTCTGCGCCAGCTTTTTTCCACATTGCATAATCTTCGAAAGGTCTTTCACCGACAGAAAGCGTTATCGCTATGTCGAATCTAGTTTTTATTTCGCGTATGATTCCAGCCAGCCAGTGTGCGTCGAGGTCCGCCTGTTCTCCGGACTGCAGGACGACCGTTCCTATATGGGCGTTTGCGATTTGCTCGATGCAGTCGAGAATCTGTTTGTCGGTCAGCTTATAGCGGGATAGCGTTGTGTTATTTTTGTTCAGGCCGCAGTATTTACAGGTGTTGCCGCAATAATTGGAAAACTCAACAATGCCTCGCAGCAGAATTCCGTCGCCGACGCGTTTGCTGCGTATATTATCAGCAAATGCGAATAATTCCACCGTTTGCGCCGGATCAGAAAGCGACAATGCATATTCCACGTCCGCCTTGTCGGGAACATCGGCAGCGTACAGTCGATTCAAAACAGTTTGTAAGGTTTTATCAGCCATTTATTGCTTCTTTTCCGCTTTTCTATACTGGTTCAGCACATCCACGACTTTTTTGGGAGTCATTTCGCCGTGGATTTTATCGCCAATCATCATGACTGGAGCTATGCCGCATGCGCCGAGGCATCGTGCGGGCTGCAGCGAAAACATTCTGTCTTCAGTAATCTGGCCGAAATCAATCTTAAGATTGTTTTTGACAGCTTCGAGAATTTCCGGCGCTCCTTTTACATAACAGGCGGTGCCGAGGCAAACGCTGACGATGTGTTTGCCCGGCGGTGTGAGATTGAAATAATGATAAAACGTCGCCACGCCCCATATATGTGCGGTCGGTATCTGCATTTGCTGGGCGATATCATCCATTACCTCCCGCGGCAGATAGCCGTATAGCCCCTGTGCCTTGTGCAATACAGCAATGAGGTAAGAGTCACCGTGCTCTTTATCCTTTACGGAATCTATGAATTCTTTCAGTTCCTGCTTTTTGTTTTTTTCGGCAACTTCCATTTTTCTTTCCTTCTCCATCCCGGCCATTAGAAATACAGGTCTCTCTGGCCAGCGGTTGTCTTTTTATAAAATTCCATAAACTGCGGGAAAATTTTCGGCTGCTTTTCTTTTATCTGGCGAATTTCCTCGGCGATTACCTTTTCTCCCGACTGTTTTGTAGCATCGGTGGCAAAATCATCGAGCCATTCGCGGAAGGTTATTACCGCGTTTAGCTTGCAGAAGCAGCCCTCTTTGCCGCTTCGCAGCAGGTTCATAATTTTGGAGCCGGTTCTGCCGCAACGGTAGCCTGCGGTACAGAAAGATGTTATATAGCCGGCTTCGGCAAGTTCTCTGACAACGGTGTCAAGGGACCTGATGTCACCGAGGATGAATTGCTGGCGGTCGCCTTGCTGTTCGGTGTTGACGTCCGCATATCCGCCTATACCTATATTGGAAGACGCATCGGTTTGCGTGCAGCCGAGCGGCAGAATCCGGCGGCGGATTTCGGCGTTTTCCCTTGCGGTGAGAATCATACCCGTATATGGAACGGCGAGACGGATAACCGTTACAAGTTTTCCGAAGTCGGAATCGCTGACTTTGTATTTTGGTTTTTCGACAAAGGGCGTATTTTCCGCCGGCTCAAGACGCGGGAAGGAAATCGTGTGAGGTCCGATGCCGAATTTCTTTTCAAGCTCGATAGCGTGCAGCAACAAGGCCATTACCTCGAATTTCCAGTCATATAAGCCGAATAAAACGCCTAAGCCAACATCATCGACGCCCGCTTCCATTGCGCGGTGCATCGCATAGAGCCGCCAGAGGTAATCGCCTTTGATTGTGTTTTTCGGATGGAGCTTTTCATACATATCTCTACGGTATGTTTCCTGGAAGACCTGGAATGTACCCAGGCCGACTTTTTTCAGCAGGCGAAGCTCTTCGATGCTCATCGGGGCGGCATTTACATTCAAGCGTCGTATCTGGCCGATTCCTTTTCGGGTTTTGACCTTGACATCATAAATCGTCCGCATCGTTTCGGCGATATAGTTGACGTCGGTTCGCGGATGTTCGCCGTAAACGATGATGAGCCGTTTGTGGCCGATTTTGCCCGCGAGGATTTCGGTTTCCGCCCGGACCTGTTCGAGTGTCAGCATGTTTCTTTTAGTTGTCTTGTTGCTACACCTGAAGCCGCAATATACGCAGTTGTTGACGCAGTAGTTGCCAAGGTAAAGCGGGGCGAATGTCACTATACGATTGTCATAGACTTTAGTTTTTACCTTTGCCGCCACCTGCTCCATTTCAGCAAGCAGATTCTGGTCATCGACGTGGAGCAGCGTCGCGGTTTCGGCGGGTGTGAGCGTTTGTATCGCCAGCGACTTTGCCAGGATTTCCCGTACCTTTACCGCGTCGGGCTTCATATTGGCGGCAAGCTCTTTATCAATCAGCCCCTCATCAATGAAGTGGCTGCCATTGTCGAGATACTTGGCTACCTGCTCAGGTTTAATCCTTTCGCGTATCCAGCTATCGACGTCCGGTGTCACGGTGCTTTGTCTTGTGTTTTCCATCGTTATCATCTTTCCTGCTTCTGTTTACATTGCCCTGATTTTTCTCGAGGCGATGCCTCTCGGTTCGTGGGGCATGTAATGCGTGTGCAACAGCTCATGAGCTTTTTCGCTGAGCGGTCTGCCTAAAAATTCTTTATACAATCGTTGTATTTCGGGGTTGTCGTGGCTTCGACGTATAGTTTTCTGGCGGTCGTTGCTGTAAAGCGCCTCTGCCCTTGCCTTGAGACATTCAGTATCAAGGGGGATAGAGTTAGCAGCCGCGTATGGCTGTCCGCCGCCGCCGATGCAGCCGCCGGGGCAGCCCATTATTTCGACGAAGTGATACCTGTCCGGCTCTTTGCGGATGATTTCCAGCAGGTTATGCGCGTTACCCAGGCCGTTTGCTACAGCCACGCGAATCTCTTTGCCGTCCATCGTTATGTTTCCGACCTTAATACCGTCAAAGCCCCTGATGGAGCTTAACTCGATATCGACCAGTGTTTCGCCGGTGTAAAGTTCGTATGCGGTTCGCAGGGCGGCTTCCATAACGCCGCCTGTTACGCCGAATATGGTGCCTGCGCCGGAAGATAATCCGAGAGGCGAATCGAAGTTCTCTGGCGCGATATTCAAGAAGTCAATGCCCGCTGATTTAATCATCCAGACTATTTCGCGTGTGACAGCGACAATGTCGGTTGTCTGCATACCGTTGACCATCAGCTCAGGTCTTTGCGCCTCATATTTTTTGGCTGTGCAGCACATTATCGCGACGCTGACGATATTTTTCGGGTCAACCTTTATCTGGTCCGCGAAATGCGTTTTGATAATCGCGGACCCCATCGACATGGGCGACTTGCAGGTCGAGATGTTCTCAATCAGGTCGGGATAGAACTGCTCCATATATTTCATCCATGCGCTGGAGCAGGATGTTATCATAGGCAGCTTGCCCTTTTCCTGTACCCGTTCGAGAAATTCACTGGCCTCTTCGACGATAGTCAAATCCGCGGAAAATTGTGTATCAAAAACATAGTTAAATCCGAGTTTGCGAAGCGCTGCCACGGTTTGGCCTTCCATATTCCTGCCAGGAGGCAGGCCGAATCCCTCTCCGATGGCTGCCCGCACCGATGGGGCAATCTGGGCGACCTTGACTAAGGAATCATCGTTTAGTTTGACGAAAAGCTCCTGCGTATAATTTTTTTCCACGAAAGAAGCGGTGGGGCAGACATTGATGCACTGCCCGCAGGTTGTGCATACGCTATCGGCGAAGGGCATATCGTAGGCGGGCATAACAACGGTATTAAAACCCCTGCCTGCCTGGCCGAGCGCGTTTACGCCCTGAATTTCGGAGCACATCCTGACGCACCTGCCGCAGAGAATGCACTTGTCCGGGTCTCTGATAACGGAGGTGGAGGATAAATCCTTGCTGTAATGTTTACGTTCGCCCGCGAAGTGCCTGTGGCGGATACCCATCGCGTAAGCCAGCCGCTGTAGCTCGCAGTTGCCGTCGCGTTCGCAGACGTGGCAATCCTCGGGGTGATTATCGAGGAGCAGCTCGACTATGTCGCGGCGGGCCTGGCGAAGGTCTTTGGTGTTAGTATGTATCTTCATGCCTTCGAATAGAGGGTAAGCACAGGAAGCGAGATAGTTTTTAAATCCCTCGACTTCCACGATGCAGACCCTGCATGCGCCTTCGATGGAAAGTTTCGGATGGTAGCAGAGTCGCGGTATGTGATAGCCGCAGTTGTCCGCCGCCTCCATAATCGTCTGGTCGGGGTCAACGCGGTATGGTTTGCCATTGATAGTTATCGTTATTTTATCGTCCATTGAACTTTATCCTTATTGTTTCGTGATGGCGTCGAATTTGCATTTGGTGAAACAGACGCCGCATTTAATGCATTTGTTCTGGTCTATTGTGTGTTTTGCTTTTACCGAGCCGGTTATCGCGGTGACGGGACAGTTTCGTTTGCAGACGCCGCAGCCGACGCATTTGTCGTTGATTTCGTAAGTAAGCAGCTGCTTGCAGACGCCCGCCCGGCATTTTTTGTCTTTGACGTGCTCTATGTATTCCTCGCGGAAATTCAGTATTGTGCTTAGCACCGGATTTGGAGCCGATTGTCCGAGGCCGCAGAGCGATGCCTTTTTAATCATATTGCCAAGCCGTTCGAGATTTTCGATGTCGTACATCTCGCCTTTACCCTCGGTAATCTTGATAAGGATATCGAGCATACGCTTGGTACCTTCCCGGCAGGGCGTGCATTTGCCGCAGGACTCGTTCTGCGTGAATTCAAGGAAGAACTTTGCGATATCGACCATACAGGAATCCTGGTCAACGACAATCATGCCGCCGGAGCCCATAATGGAGCCGGCTTGGGCGAGCGACTCATAATCGACCGGCGTGTCGAGATATTTGGCTGGCAGGCATCCGCCGGAGGGACCGCCTGTCTGCACCGCTTTGAATTCCTTGTTGTCCGGTATTCCGCCGCCGATATCATAAACAATTTCACGCAGGGTTGTCCCCATCGGGACTTCGATTAGGCCGGTGTTGACTACTTTGCCTGCAAGCGCAAAAACTTTCGTTCCTTTGCTTTTTTCCGTACCTATGGAGCTGAACCATTTTCCGCTGTCGAGAATCACGACGGGGATATTGGCCCAGGTTTCGACGTTGTTTATCAGAGTCGGTTTTCCAAACAGGCCCTCGACCGATGGATAGGGCGGACGTGGCCTCGGCATACCCCGTCCTCCCTCGATGGAGCGGATAAGAGCGGTTTCCTCTCCACAGACGAAAGCGCCTGCGCCGAGACGGATATCGATATTGAAACTGAAATCTGAGCCGAGGATATTTTTGCCTAAGAAGCCGTGTTCTCTTGCGTCGGCGATAGCTTTTTGAAGCCGGTGAACAGCCAGCGGATATTCCGCGCGGATATAAACGATACCCTGTTTTGCGCCGATGGCGTAACCGCCGATAATCATACCCTCGAGAACAGTGTGCGGGTCGCCCTCGATTGCACTTCTGTCCATAAACGCGCCCGGGTCTCCCTCGTCGGCGTTACATATAACGTATTTTTCATCGCTGGCGGATCTCGGCGAATTCGGCGAGCCGGCTCTGGCCGTAAGCTGCCACTTAACGCCCGTTGGGAAACCCGCGCCGCCGCGGCCGCGCAGGCCTGAAAGCTTGACTTCTTCTATGACCTGCTTGGGCGTCATATCGGTAAGCACTTTGGCAAGCGCCTCGTAGCCCCGCAGCGCAAGATAATCGTCGATATTGTCCGGGTCGATTATGCCGCAGTTTCGCAGCGCTATTCGCATCTGCTTACCGAAGAATTTTGCGTCGCCGAAGACCCTGAAGAACCGGTTGTAGAGATGGTCTTCCTGTATCGCAAGCCTGGCCAGCGGCCGGTTTTTTATGAGATGCTCTTCTACAATTTCAGGGATATCATTAACCGTCACATTGCCGTAAATCGTATAGCCCGGGTTTATAACCATAATCGGGCCTTTTTCACACATACCGAGACAGCCGGAAAGTGTTATCCGAACATTGCCGGTGAGATTGCGGTCTTTAAGCTGCTGTTCGAGTGCCTTGCGTATCGCGGCATTTCCCTTTTGGATACAGCTTGTTCCGTCGCATATGGTAACTATAAATTCCTTAGACACTTTTCTTCCTCTCTAATCAATAACCCACTCTTTAATGACTTCACCCTTTTTAAGATGCCTTTCGATAATCTGCTGAGCCTTTTCAGGGTTTATTTTGCCGTATCGAACGGGATTTTTGCTGACCTCTATGACTTCGACAGTCGGTTCGAGATTGCATCTGCCTGCGCATCCTTTCTGGCTCAGATACACATCGGTAAGTCCGCCCTTTGTGACGGCGTTTTTGAAGACCTCCATAACTTCCTTGGAGCCGGCAGCGATTTCACATGTTGCCATGCCGACGTAAACGCGCTTGGAAGATAAATATCCTTTGCTGATGATTCTGCTGACGGCTTCCGCCCGTTTTTTCTTTATTATGTCAGTTGGTTTTGCCACAGTGCTAATTCCTTTCTATCTCGAAGACAAACGAATTGCCCGTGTCTCGCGGTTCAACCCAGATTCTGCCCCCGTGTTTTTCGATAATCTGCATAGTTATGAAAAGACCAAGCCCCGTGCCTTTGACTTTTTTCGTCTCCGCGGTTTCGAGCCGGCTGAATTTTTTGAAGAGCCGCTCTTTCTGCTCATCGCTTATAGGTGTTGAATCATTATAAACATCAATTTCGACTTTGGTCCCGTTAATTTTCGATTTAATCATTATTCTGCCGTTTTCTCTGCCGTATTTTATCGCGTTGCTTATAAGATTGTTGGCTGTTACCAGCATCAGGTCGAGGTCTGCGTTTACGGGCAGACTTTGCTCGATCTGGTTATCAATAGTAATACTTCTCCTTGCCGCTATTGGTTTGAGGGCATTGACAGACACATCAAATATATCTTTCCTGAGGTCGAGCTGTGTTTTGTTCACGGCCAGTTCGCCTTTTTCTATTCTGCCCAAGTTTAGGAACTTGTGGACCGTCGATTCGAGATAATCGAGGTTGCGGGTAATCGAATCCAGAGCTTTTCGCTGTTTGAAATTAACCATACCGAGGATACCGTCGCGCACGGCGTAGGCGTTTATAATAGCCGAGGCGAGAATTCCTTTGAGCTCGTGTGAGACAAAACCAATAAGGTCGATATAGTTTTTGTTAGCGTCGACGAGTTTCTCATTGGTAATTTTCAAGCTTTTCTCGCGTTCGCTGAGTTTTGCGGACATATTGTTGAAAGCTGCCGCGAGGTTGTCGATTTCAGCTACGCCGGTTTTTTTGCTGCCTGCGTATGCGCGGTCTCCATTGGATAACCTGTGTGTTGCGTTGAGCAATTTAGTCAACGGTCTGGATATTTTTGCCGCGAGGATGAAAGACAATACCGTCGCAAGGGCGGTTGCTATCGCGACGATAGCCAAGAACGCCAGCGTAATCTGTCTTGTAATCGCATCGAATGGTTCGGCGAGCGTGCCTACATAAATGATGCCGATTATTTTGCCATTGATATTCGTTATCGGCTCGTAAGCCGTCAGGTACCAGGTGTTGACGACGAAAGCCCGGTCGTCCCAGACGTTTCCTTTTTCCACGACCTCCTTATAAACCTGCGCTGAGACTCTTGTGCCGAGGGCACGCTGGCCATTTTCGTTGAGGACATTGGTGGATATTCTGGTATCGTCCTGGAAAATTGTCACTGTTCCGACGGGTTTGGAATGGTACTGCTCGCTGCCGAATACCAGCAGCCGGATTTTGTCAACCAGCTCGTAATCACAGTTGATTATTCTTCCGCCGTAGCAAACTTTCTCGACGTTGCCATTTTTGTTGAGTATGGGCAGGGCGTATTCCTTAACCATTACCGCGTCAAGCTCTTTTCTGTCCGTCGGCAAAGCTCGCTGCGTGGCCCTGATTTGAATCCTTGTAGCTTCCACAAGCGACGGGTCAATTCTGGAAAGTTCCTCATGGGACATAATTCTCGTTGAGCCGATGCCTTTGTGAGAATTGAAGGCGGCCTTAACAATCTCGCTTCCGTTCGTTTCAATTTCAGAGGCGATATGGCATCGCAGATAGTGAAGATTCATACGGTCACGAAGCTCAGCAATGTTACTGTCAAAGCTGACTAAGTTGAACGCTGTCTCTATTCTGTCAATCTCGCCCTGGTAAAAGCTTCTCGCCGCCTTGAGGTTGTCCCTGACCTTGCGCTGCGCGCGGTCCATAATGTCGGCCTTGATAACGTAATAACCAAGTATCGCAACCAGGGAGGCCAGCGATACGATGATAATGAACATCGACAGAAGTATTCGACTTTTAAGTGGTTTAGAAAACATCTACTTGCCCCGGGTGTTGTCGCCGGCCTTTGCGAAGTAAATTATATTTTCAAGTTCTGTAACTAAGTTAACGTTGTTAATCACGCAGTCAGCTGACTCGCGAAGGCAAATCGGCGCAAAATTAAGAACCCCTTTAATTCCCGCGGATTTCATCATCTCAAGGACTTGTTGTGCGGCGTAGTCCGGAACAGCAATAATACCTAACTTGATGTTGTTTGTCTGTATGTAATCGTGCATTTTCTCGAGAGGCAGGATTGGGATATTCGCGTCAGCGACATATTTTGTCGGGTCAATATCGAAGCCTGCCACTATGCGTATGCCGCTTTTTTCGAAGCCGGGGTAGTGCAAAAGTGCTTTTCCTATGTTGCCGATACCCACAAGGATAATATCCTGGGTTCGGTCCTTACCTAAAATTTTATTAAGCTGACCGAGCAGGTCGTCTGTCTGGTAACCGCCTCTCCTGTGGCCGGTTATTCCGAAAATCGAGAAGTCCTTGCGGACCTGTGCGGCTGTAACGCTTGCAGCATCCGCAAGATTGTCCGAAAAGACCCGGACGAAATTCAGTGCCTTGAGCCGGATAATCGCGTTCCTATACCGCGATAACCGCATTATACAAGTTCTGTTTGGCATATTCATATTTTCTCCTTATCACTAATATGTCCGGCGTAATTCAATATGATGATGCACCTATCAAGCTATTATATGACAATATACGTACTCCAGATCGGCTTGTCAACGATATATTGTGAATAATTTCACATATAAATATTTTTCTTATCTTAACTTTTCAAGGCGTACTCAATAGCATAAGTGTTTGATAAATAAGGAGATGTGAAATAAAACACAAAAATTTGCTGTTAACGAGAAGTGGGACAGTGTGTAGAAGTGTTCGGAGCTTACATTTATGCTTAATTAACAAAGGCAAAAATGAAAAAGGCCGCAAGCATGATGCAAACGGTCCTCTTTAAAAAAGGCTACTTATTAAAATGAGTTTTAATTTCGTATTATTATTTTCCCGGTCGGCTTAGTGGCCGAAACCTTGTTTTTATGTGCCGGGCCGCTGATGCGGCGTTGACGGCGTCCTGGTAGAACTTCTCCTGAGCATGTATCTTCCTGCCGCGAGGGGATATGCGTTTGTAAGTACCATCCGGCAGAAGCTGCCATGACTGCACGTTGTCATCGAAAAAAGTCTCAAGCATATTCCTAACACGCGCCTTTGCCCTGCCATCCAAGACGGGGAACAGAATCTCCAGCCTGCGGTCGAGATTTCTCCGCATCCAGTCTGCGGAGCTTAGGTAAATTTCCTCATGACCGCCGTTGCGGAAGTAGTAAATTCTTGAGTGTTCGAGATACCGGTCCAGTATCGACCGCACCTCGATATTATCCGATATCTTTTTTATGCCCGGCCTCAGGACGCAGATTCCGCGGATGTTAAGTTTGACGCGGACGCCCGCCTGGCTTGCGCGATAGAGTGCCCGGCAAATAGCGGGGTCCTGCAGGGCGTTGAGCTTTGCCATAATCAGGCCCCTGTCGCCGGGAGTTGAGGCCTGAATCTCACGTTCAATAAGGTCGAGGAACCTTTGCCGCAGGTTTGTCGGCGCGATGGTCAGTTGTTTCCAGCCGACCGTTTCGGACTGGCCTGTCAGCAGATTGAAAAACGCCGCAACGTCGGCTGTAATATCGGGGTTACAGGTCATAAGGCCGATGTCGGAATACAATTTGGCTGTGCGGTCGTTATAGTTGCCGGTTGAAAGATGCGCGTATCGTTTTATTCGCCCCTGCTCGCGCCGGATAATGAGCATCGCCTTGGCGTGTGTCTTTAATCTGGCTATACCGTAGATTACGTGACAGCCGGCGTCCTCAAGCTCAAGCGCCCAGTTGACATTTCGCGACTCATCAAACCTGGCTTTAAGCTCGACGAGGACGGTTACCTCTTTGCCGTTTCTGGCGGCGGCAGCGAGCGACTGGACAAGCGGAGATTTACCGCTTGTTCGATACAGCGTCTGTTTGATTGCAAGAACATTGGGGTCGTTGGCCGCCTCATCGACGAGCTTCATCACCGGCTCGAAGGTTTCATAAGGGTGAAACAGAAGAACGTCTTTTTCCTTTATTGTCGTCCAAATATCATCGCTGTCGCTGAGGTCTCTCGCCGGCTGCTCAGGCCAGTCGGGCGACTTCAGCTCTTCTGATGGCAGCAAATCGACCAACTGCATTATCGATGAAGCGCCGAGCAGACCATCTACCTCATAAACATCGGGGGCGCCCAACTGCAGAAACTTCGTCAGCCATCTTTTCATTCTCGGTTCTGCGCCGGCCGAAATCTCCAACCGGACAGCCGAACGCCGTCTTCGTTCTCGCACCGCACGGGCTATCGTGCTAAGTAAATCCGCGGCCTCATCTTCCTGGATTGACACATCGGCGTCGCGAGTAATTCGGAAATATGCCGCCGAGACGATTCTGCCGTCTCGGAATAGCGTTTGAGCATTCGCGGCTATAACCTCTTCGACGGGTGTCACGAATGTGTCGCCTTCGGTGGGTATGTTTACGAACCTCTGGAAAAAACCGGGAACGGGCACCGCTACAATTTTCGTCCTTGCTTTGCCCATACTTACCGAGAACGCCACAAATAACTGTAATCCCGGCAGCACAGGAGCGGGGTTCAGTCCCTCGATTGCCACAGGCGTCAAAACGGGCAGTATCTCGTTATTGAAATGCTGTCGCAGGAATGCGGTCTGCTCGTTGTTCCAGTCCGCCCGCGACAAAACATGAAACCCGTTACGGGCAAGCTGGCCGAAAACGTCTTTGATGCCTGCTGTCTGTTCGGCGACCATTTTGTGGACACGCTTGTTTATCATGTCGAGCTGTGCCCTGGCGGTCATGCCGCTCGGGTCAAGTGTCCTTGGGTCATCCATATGCTGCTGCATCAGGCCCGCCACGCGAATCATAAAATACTCATCGAGGTTTGAGCTTACTATAGAAAGGAATTTCAGCCGTTCTGCCAAAGGAAGGTTGTCACGAAATCCTTCCTGCAGCACACGGTTATTGAATTCGAGCCAGCTCGCTTCGCGGTTTATCAGCAACTTAGGCGATTTAATGTCCTTTTGTCTGCCCATAACGTTCACCTAATCTCTTTCCAGCCGAACCTGCAACCCGTAAATATCCTCGAACAAATCCCCCAGCATTGCCAGCATTCGCTCCTCTAAACTTATATCCGCAGTCGTAGGCGTTATAATTTGCAGGTATTCATCGTTTATCCTGCAACTGATATTCCGGACGTGCTGCGTCCGGCTGGCATCGAGGGCGTCGGCCACCCGCAATAGCGCTGCCAGCTTGTTGATTGTCAATCTTCTTTCCCGGGGCAGCGCCATATATTCGATATGCGCCGGCTTTGGTCTGCTTCGCCTGTGATATCGCGCGATGTGCGCCACAAGCTGAAGTTCATCCTGCGTCAGGCCGGAAATCTCAGAATTGGTGATAAGATAAAAGCTGTGCTTATGATAGGCCCTTCCCGACACAAAGGAGCCGACTTCGTGAAGCAGCGCCGCCACTTCAAGAAGCAACCGATACCTTTTATCAAGCGAGTGCTCTGCCGCAAGCTCATCGAAGAGGCGCACTGAAGTTTGCCGTGTGTGTATCGCGTGTTTCAAATCCACGCCATATTTTTCCGCTATTGATGTTGCTGAACGGATTATATCCTCGTATGCCGATTCCTCGACCGATCCAACCGCCTGCTGAGCAAGGTCAAGAAGTAAGCCGTCGCGCATCGACACATTCGACACGATGATTTCTCTTGCCCCGGTTGATTTCAGGAGCACCTGGTAAACAAGAAGCGCCGGAATCAGCGTTTCCGCTTCGCTGAAAGGCAACCCGTATATCCTGCTTAATTTATCCGCCGTATAATGCCTGCACTTGCTGACTAATTTATCGAGGTCTCTTCTCGAAACAGACCGCAGGTTCGATATTTTTGTGCGTTTCCCAACCTGTTCTGCGGCCCATCTGGCGTCTCCTCCGACGGCATAAAAGCTCCTGACCTGTCCGAGGCGTAGCAATCCTTTCATCGAGGAAATTATGCCGGCGACCTGCTGGCGTATCATATCCGATGCCCTGTCCGCTGACTGGGTGCTGGTGGAAAGGAGTTCCTGCAGACGTATTGATCCTATCGCAAGATTACGGGACGCGGCAATTTGTCCTTTGCGGAGTATGTTAATTTCGGTATTGCCTCCGCCCACCTCAACAATCACCGAGCTTTGTTTTGCTAATTGTTTCCTGCCCACCTCCTGGCGGACCGCAGCGACAGTCAGCCGGCTTTCATCGGAAGAGCTTATAATGTCAACCTCTAATCCGGTCGCCATGAGGATACGGTCCAGAAACGCGTCAGAGTTGACTGCCTCACGCGCTGCGCTGGTCGCGACCACCTTCACGACGTCGGCGTTATACAATTTCAGCACGTTCATGAAATCCCGAAGAATCAGCACGGTGGCCCGCATAGTTGTTCCTCTGATTCTGCCCGTGCGGAAAGTATCCTGCCCCAGACGTACCCCTCGCTGCAATCGTTCCAATATCTCTATCCTGCCATCAGGCATGGCCTGCGCAATCGCCATACGTATCGAGTTCGACCCGATATCTATCGCACCCAGCGTCCTGATGCCAGGAGTCTGCTGATTTGCCTTTTTCACAGGGCTCATCCTGACCCTCGCAAACTAAAGCTTAAATCCGTTAAAACGACATCATAATCAATTATCGACACTGCAGTCGCTGAAACACAAGTTTTCTGGCAAAGACCTGTTCAAAAAGCATCCCTTTCTCAGCCGCCAGGGCAAACTCTCCGTCTATCGGCTCTGCTGAACAGCAAACCATTTTAACCTGCGCTCTATCCACGCCGCAGCTTATACTCTTAACTCTGCATTCATGCGACCTGTCCAGCCCATCGGCCACTCTCAATATGCCCGCCAGTTTGCGGACAATATTCCGGTCTTTGGTGTTAAGGTCGCGGAAATAAGTATGCTGTTCCTTCGGCAGGGCCTTGCGGTGGTATCGCGTCAGAAGGGCGATGATGCTTTTGTCTCGCAAATTAAAGGGCAGGGCGTTGTCATCCATAATAATTTTAAGAGCGACTTTATGATGCCCCTTGCGGCCCTCAATCCAGCCGATGTCGTGAAGGATGGCGCCATAACGCAACAGCAATTTTTCTTTGCTTCCAAGGCGATGTAATTCAGAAAGCCCGTCAAAAAGCTGAAGAGATAACTTTTCTACCTGATGGGTATGCTGCTTCTCATAATTACATTTTTCCGCCAGGGCAAGCACGGATTTTAATTTTTTTTCATCAGTCATATTGGCCGATGCCTTGGTGTCACGCTGGTTTTTCAGGGCATCCAGGCTGACAGCTTTTTTCAGGACGTCAATTAATCCGGCCGAAAGGGCCGCCTCGCGGATTGCTTTAGCTGCTCTGGCGATGTCGTATTTCACCTTGTAATGCCTGACCGTTACGTGATTATCTGAAAAGTTCAGAATCGCATACGAGGCTCGGGTATCTCCTTCGGGCCGGCCGACACTGCCGGCGTTGACAAACAGGACATCGCCAGCACGTCTGCGCAGCGGCCGATGGGTGTGCCCGCATAAAACCAGGTCCGCCTTTGAGATTTTGGCGAGTTCACCAAGCCGTTTTGCGGGCATAGCGGGGCCGATACCTTCTTCGTTGTCTGCGGGGCTGCCGTGCGTTAAAAGAACATCAAGACCCGCGATTTTAAGTCGTCTTTCTTTCGGCAATTTTCGCAGGTAATTTTTATTAGCAGACTTCAGCGCCTTGTAATTCCATTTGAAGGCGGAGTATTTCTCAGGCGATTTGTTTTTTTCCCATTGCCGGGCGTTTCTCGCAAACGAAAGCACCTTCAGGTCATAGTTGCCGATAATGCTTATTGTGTTTTCTTTTTGCAGCAGCTCTATAACCTCATTGGGATAGGGGACATAGCCGACGAAATCACCGAGATTCCAAATCTGCTCTGCGTCATGTTCGTTACAATCCGCCAGGACCGCTTCAAGGGCGGGCAAATTGCCGTGGACATCGCTTATAACCGCTATTTTAAACTGTTTTGCTCTCACCGGTTACCTCCTTACCGATGCCTGCGTCAGGGCTGGTTTGGGTAATAGCAATGTTGTGTTCCTGGAGGATTGAGTTGAGTTTATTCCAGAAATCCTGTTCGGCGAGCTGTTTCCAGAACAGAACGCTTTGCTCATAAACTTTCTTGCGTTCCTTTCTAATCTGCCTGACAAAGTAGTCAATGCCTTTTTTAAGGCGTTTGAAGGCCCGGATAGAGCCGAGATATTCAAGCATACGCGTCTTTTCATCTGCGCTGAATTGCTTAATATCATCGAGCCAGACATCGTAATCGTGAAGTTCACCGAGTAATGACTGGATATGTTTAATTCCCCTGATATATTCGCTGAGTTTTTTTTCGAACGGCAAGTTACAGATTTCGAGTGTATAACGAAGTCGTTTGGCCGCGATTCTCATCTGGTGATGTCCTTTGCCGTCATGCGGGTCATCGAGAGAATGTTCAAAGGAAAATAAACCGACGAGCCGGTCCATGATGTGCTCCTGTACCTTCTGAAAAACAAACGGACTTTGAATTTTTGAATGTTGTTTGCCGAAACCGGCCGTGATTATGTTAATGTCAGTGATTATTTCGTCAAGGGTCTGTCTTTTATCGAGGCGGTCTAATGTCTTGACGACCTTCGGCTGGATGGCCTGTCGGCGCTGCTTGAGCCGGAGCATAAGGCGCCGCAGTCCCGGTTTCAATTTCTTCGATTTGGCGGGTATGTCAGCGATAAATTTTTTGAGGAAATCAATGTGGACGTCGGTATCGCGGGCCGAACCGAGACGTTTAGTCAAGCGCCTTGTTTCCCTTCGCCATCTGTCGCTTTTACCTTTAGCAAAGCAATCTCCGAACATCTGCAGGGCGGCGCGCAATCGACGGGACGCGACTCTCGCCTGGTGGACGTACTCGATATCTCGTGCGAGGCGGGCTCCGCGGACATGCCGTTTCAAGACCTTGACCTGCCCGTTTATATACTGACAGGCCAGCATTTTATATGATATATCAGAGACGGCCATTTGCTGCCGATTCCCTCTCTATATTGCCAATTAAAATACGAATACTGCGCTGATTCTATGATGCCGGTCATAAACCGTCAAGTACATCAATTGAAGGCTGGTAATGGCAGACATTGAAGAGGAAAGACCCGAAAGTATTACCAGTCGCCCCATAAGATGTCTCCGTTTGTTTTGTATGCCCTATGCCGCGTGAGCATACATCCTTGACCGACTGGAATCAAGATTTATGTCGCGAACCTTGGCTGCTCGTGCGGTTCTAACCTCAACCTCGCATCCGAATACCTGCTCGAACAAATCAGCTTTTTTTACGGCCTTGTGCAAATCAACGCCATCCTTAGCCATGACATAAATGACCGTACGTTTCCTCTGAACCTCACAGGCCAAATCCGTAACCAATTCTTTATGCCCTGCATCTAAACCATCCGCCAGCCGAAGAATCGCCGCCAATACTTTTACACATTGCTTATCATCATCTTTTAATCCGCGGTAATACTTGTGTGAATCACCGGGCAATGCCCCCCGATGATACCTCGCGACAAGCCCGATTATCTTTCGGACACGTTTCCTGAAAGGTAAATCCGCCTGCCTGACTATAATATCACGGGATGCTTTATGATGATACTCGGTGCTGACACTCTTACCTACGTCGTGCAATAAAGAAGCGACTCGAAGCCAGATTCGCTCACTGTTGCCCATCCGGTGCAACGGCTGGAGTTTATCAAATAACTTAAGCGATAACTTCGCCACTTGCATGGCGTGTAGATGCTCAAAATCATCCCCTCCGCACAACTCAATAGCATCTTCAAGTATCGCTGCTGTTTTCAATTCATTTTCCTTATTAAGACCAATCTTTTTCCTGACACATTCTTGCCTAATTTAACAGCAGCAAGATTGTCAGCCGCTTATTAATGTATCGGATTTTATTATCTGATTTGATGATTAGAGAATTGTTATTTAATTGTTATAATTGTGTTAGGAATGGTCTTCGTCGGCAGGGACCTATTCTGGTGCTAAAATACAGCATCAGTAACTAAAGTAAGGACAAACCGCGATAAAACGCTATTTTATCTTCAGCTTGGAAATATCATAACGTGGTTCCGGAAATTTCATCTTTAACTTCTCAAACTCGTGAACCAGTATTTCCGAAATTGCCACGTTTCTGAACCACTTGTGATCGGCGGGAATCACGTACCAAGGAGCGTAATCGGTGCTGCATTTTGTCAGGACGTCCTCATATGCTTCGGTATATTCGTCCCAGTATTTCCGCTCTTCGAAATCCGCGGGTTCCGCCTTCCAGTGCTTTGTCGGGTCATTGAGCCGTTCCTCGAAACGTTTCTTCTGCTCGCTTTTGCTGATATGCAGGAAAAACTTGACGACGGTGATATTGCTCTCGAATAAAAGCTTTTCGAAATTATTTATCTGCTCGAACCGCTTCGACCATATATGTTTCGGCACAAGGTTATGCACGCGGACAATCAGCACGTCCTCATAATGCGAACGGTTGAATATACGCACCTCGCCCTTTCGCGGCACAAACCGATGCACGCGCCAGAGGAAATCGTGGGCCAGTTCCTCATCGGTCGGCCCCTTGAACGACGTCACCTTACAGCTTTGCGGGTTCATCGGCCCCATTACCGTCCGGATTGTCCCGTCTTTGCCGCCTGCGTCCATTGCCTGAAGCACTATCAGCATAGCGCGCTTATTCTCCGCAAACAGCAGGTATTGGAGCTTAGCGATTTTGTCGCCAAGCTTATCCAGTATCGGCAGCGACTGCTCCTTGCTCTGGTATTTGCCTGTGCAATCCGGGTCCCAGTCAGACAATTTTGCCTTATGTCCGGGTTTGACTATTAGCTTGTCTATCAGGCTCATAAGTTAATCCTAACATTAGTAAACATATTATCTTATCGGCATAAAAGCGGTTGTGGTTTCAGTCAAATAAACAATCAATCAGCACACCTTTATCCTTGACATTAATCTATCCATGTTTTAGTTTATCCCTATAATAGTTTGGATAATCATACAGGCGAGGCGTTATAAAAGTTATTTCTGTCAAGCTGCGGCATAGGAGACGCTTACATGAATATAAAAAGCAAGTCTTTGGTTCTATCCCTGATGTATTTGTTGATTGCCGGCGGAACTTTGGCCGCTGCTGGGGAGCCGAACGGGACCGGGGGTTTCAAGCAGGAAGAGCTGGATCAGCTGCTGGCGCCAATTGCATTATATCCTGATTCGCTGCTGGCGCAGATATTTATGGCATCAACATATCCACTGGAAGTTGTACAGGCAGACAGATGGGTTAAAGATAACAACGGCCTCCAGGGCGATGCGCTTGCTGCGGCCCTTGAAAATAAAAACTGGGACCCGAGCGTGAAATCTCTCGTGAATTTTCCTGACGTGCTGGGGACAATGAGTTCGAAATTCGACTGGACGCAGAAAATGGGGGACGCTTTTTTGTCGCAGCAAAAAGATGTGATGGACACGGTGCAAAAGCTTCGCAAGAAGGCACAGGAGCAGGGCAACCTTAAGACGAGCGAACAGCAGGTAGTGAAAGATGACCAGCAGAGTATCGTCATTGAATCCGCGGATTCGAATGGCACGTATATTCCATACTACGACCCCTATTCGGTATATGGGGGATGGTGGTGGCCGGCGTATCCGCCATATTACTGGCATTTACGCGATGATCTCGTTCGGCCTACGCCGTATTCCCTCAGAGACAGGGTTCAAAACGGTCCTGCCTGGGGATACGCAAAGGGCGGGTGTAACTGGCGCAACGGTACCGTGGACATCGATGCCAGTCGGAATCTTAATCTCAATCAAAGGATAAACCGCGATTCTTTGACCAGGAATTATCAAAAGACCGGGCAGCTCGACCAAAACGGCAGGGGGACATGGCAGCATAACCCGGATGACCGCAAAGGTGTAGCTTACCGTGACCAGGCGACGGCCCAGAGGTATAACCGGACCTCGGCGGCTGAGGCGGTTCAGTCACGAGAAGCATATCGCGGCAGGACCGAGCCAGGAAGGCAAATCCCAGGCCGCGATGGGACAGGACAGGTAAGGATTGAGCCAACAAGACAAGTGCCAGATCGCGTTGGAACAGAACAGGGAAGACAAGACATTAGCGCCGGTGAGGTAATACAGCGAAGACAGAACATTGATAGTGCCAGAGCGAATCGGCCTGACAATCGTCAGGTTTCTGCTCAACGACCGCAAGTTGACCAGAGACCGGCAAGCCGAAATATGAGCAATCGCGGCGACGCATTTGGGGGTATTAACAACGGCAGCGCGGCCAGGAACTACAGCAACAGAGGGCAGATGAGCCGGCAGAGCATGCCGTCAGCACAGCCGCAGATGCGTATGTCGCCGGGAGGCGGCGGTATGCGAGGCGGCGGAGGAAGAAGATAATCATGAATACAACCCCGTTATCAAAAAATTAATATTCGATGGAGAGCAAGATGATGCTTCCAGGAATGAACGATAGAATGACACTTCCGCTGAAAGGCAGGTCTTTATTATTGTTGATAACGTATTTGTTGATTTTCGGCGGAGCGTTGGCCGTTGCTCAGGAGCCGAATGGGACTGGCGGTTTCAAGCAGGAGGAGTTGGACCAGTTGTTAGCGCCAATTGCGTTGTATCCGGATTCAGTACTGGTCCAGATATTTATGGCGTCAACGTATCCAATTGAGATTGTCCAGGCACAGCGGTGGCAAAAAGAAAACAGCAGCCTCAAAGGCGATGAACTTGCGAAGGCTCTTGAAGGCAGAAGCTGGGATCCGAGTGTAAAATCTTTAGTAAATTTTCCTGATGTGCTCATAATGATGAGTGATAAACTCGACTGGACACAAAAACTGGGTGATGCATTTCTTGCGCAGCAAAAGGATGTGATGGACTCGGTGCAGAGGTTGCGTAAAAAGGCGAAGGAACAGGGCCACCTTAAAACGAGCGAGCAGCAGGTTGTGACGGATAACAATCAGGTAATAGTCATCGAGTCGGCAAATCCACAGGTTGTTTATGTTCCGGTGTACAATACAACTGTGGTATATGGTTCCTGGCCTTATCCGGCATATCCGCCATATTACTGGTATCCGCCTGGATATGTGATGGTTACACCATATTACTATGGATATGGGTTTGCAGTCGGTGTAGCATGGGGATACGCATGGGGCCATTGCGACTGGCATGGAGGGGACATCGACATTGATATTGACCGGAATTTGGAGATTAACCATCACATCGACCGCGGTAAGTACAAAGAACGCGGGCAGCTTGACCAGAAGGGTAAGGGCAATTGGAGGCATAATCCGGAAAACCGCAAGGGTGTTGCTTATCGTGACAATAAGACCGCTCAAAAGTTCAACCGTGCGTCAACTTCTGATGCCATCAAGTCGCGTGAGGCATACCGTGGCAGGGCAGAGCAGGGAAGACAGGACATTGGCCGCGGCGGTGTAAATCAGCTTGACAATCGTCAGGGCGCTGCTCAGCAGCCACGCGTGGACCAAAGACCGGCAAGCCGGGATATTAGCAGTAACATCTCAAATCGCGGAGGCGCATTCCAGGGTATGGATTCGGGTAACATGGCCAGAAACATGAGCAGCAGAGGACAAATGAGTCGTCAAGGTATGTCTGCCGGAGGTGGTATGCGTGGCGGTGGGGGCGGCATGCGCGGCGGAGGCGGAGGAAGAAGATAGTTATGGCAATATGTCAATATACCTTAAATAAACATTTGATGGAGACAAAAAGTATGCTTTTAAAAACAAACGTCAAAAGATTATCGGTATTACTCAACATAAGAATTACAATTTTCGCGGCAGTTATTACCTCTTTCGCCGTATCATATTCCGCAGCTTCCGAACAAAAACGGTTTGCTACTGGCGAAGAGGCCGTCAATGCGTTTATTAAGGCCCTGCGAGGAGACGACAATGCGGAATTGCTGTCGATCTTCGGAGCAGAAGCAAACGAAATAATTTCTTCGGGAGATGAAATTGCTGACAAACAGAGGCGGCAGACGTTTTTAACAGCTTATGACGAACAGCACAGGCTCGATGTTGACGGCAACAACCTTGTTATTGTTGTCGGTAAAAATGACTGGCCTTTCCCGATTCCACTTGTAAAACAGTCGGAACAATGGGTTTTCGACACGTCTGCCGGCAAAGAAGAGATTATCAACCGCCGTATAGGCCAAAATGAATTGGGCACTATTCAGACTATACTTGCCATTGGCGATGCCCAGCGTGAATACGCGATGAAAGACCGCGATGGTGACGGCGTTCGCAAATATGCTCAGAAGTTCAGAAGCGACCCCGGAAAGAAGAATGGGCTGTATTGGGAGACAAATGAAGGTGAAGAGCCCAGTCCGCTGGGACCTTTGGTGGCAGAAGGACGGGAGGAAGGATACTTTAAAAAGGAATCCTCCGGGGGGCCTTCTCCGTATCATGGCTATTTCTACCGGATTCTGACATCGCAGGGTGAACATGCCAAAGGCGGGGCGTATGATTATATCGTTGACGGGAATATGATTGGAGGATTTGCCGTGGTTGCTTATCCGGCAGATTTCGGCAATTCGGGGGTCATGACTTTTATGGTCAACCATGATGGCGTGGCCTATCAGAAAAATCTCGGCGATGATACGGAACAAGAAGCCAAAGACATGAAATTATTTGACCCGGATGAGACATGGACTAAGGTTCAATAGGCGTACGGCCGGAATGATATTGTAG
The DNA here is from genome assembly GCA_041308485.1 of Phycisphaerae bacterium. GTDB lineage: Bacteria > Planctomycetota > Phycisphaerae > Sedimentisphaerales > Anaerobacaceae > Fen-1362. The sequence goes on from JBFZBL010000083.1 coordinate 24,038, forward strand.
TTGGAAAAAGAAATCTGCTACCGGTTTTGGTCTAAGCAATAACGAAATAAGAATTAAGAGATTTACTTGTTTGGTATTTAGGGTTCGGCTCTTAAAGTGCATTATTCCCTAATTATGAGGTGTAGTTGTGTCCGGCTGGCCAAAATAAGGAATAATTTTGATGGCCAGACAACATATCAAAATCCAAAATAAGGCAAGGGTGAAAGGAGCGGTTATGGCATCTGCAACTACCAATAAAAAATCCAAAAAAGCTAAGAGTGTTGGTTCTGCCGGCAGACTCTCTCGCGAAGAACTCAGCAAAATGAATGCTTACTGGCGAGCCTGCAATTATCTGGCTGCCAGCATGATTTATCTGCGGGAAAACCCGCTGCTCCGCAAGCCTCTCAAGGCAGAACATATCAAACAGCGTCTGCTGGGCCACTGGGGCGCCAGTCCGGGTCTTAGTTTTACTTATATTCACTTGAACCGTCTGATTAATAAATATGACCTTAACGTCATCTTTCTTGCCGGCCCCGGCCACGGTGCACCGGGTGTGCTCGCCCCTGTGTATCTGGAGGGAGCATATTCAGAGATATACCCCAACAAGGGCGAGGATGAAGATGGTATGCGGGAATTCTTCAAGGAATTTTCTTTCCCGGGCGGTATAGGAAGTCACTGCACACCTGAAACACCGGGCTCTATTCACGAGGGAGGCGAACTGGGTTACAGCGTTTCACATGCGTTTGGGGCCGCTTTCGATAATCCAGATTTGCTGGTGACTGTTATGGTTGGTGACGGCGAATCGGAAACGGGGCCGCTGGCTACTTCATGGCATTCTAACAAGTTTATCAACCCGATTCGCGACGGTGCGGTGCTGCCGATTTTGCATCTGAACGGCTACAAAATAAATAATCCTACGCTTCTGGCGCGAATCTCCCATGAGGAGCTTGAGGATCTCTTCAAGGGCTACGGCTATACACCGCATTTTGTGGAAGGAAGCGACCCGGAGGAGATGCATCAGAAGATGGCAGTAACACTGGAAGAGTGCGTTCTGGAGATTCGGCGCATTCAGCAGAAAGCACGCGCAAGCGGCAAGCCGGAGAGGCCTCGCTGGCCTATGATAGTATTTCGCAGCCCCAAGGGCTGGACCGGTCCTAAAGAAGTGGACGGCCATAAGGTCGAAGGATTCTGGCGGTCACATCAGGTGCCTTTGTCCGGCATTCACGAAAATCCGGCGCATTTGAAACAACTGGAAAAGTGGCTGCGAAGTTACAAACCCGAAGAGTTGTTCGATAAAAACGGCCGGCTGCTCCCGGAATTGAAAGAACTAGCTCCCAAAGGCAATCGCCGCATGGGCGCAAATCCTCATGCTAATGGGGGCCTGCTGCGAAAGCCGCTGCGTATGCCGGACTTCCGTGACTATGCCATTAAAGTGGAGAAACCGGGGACAGCCACTGCTGAGAATACTCGTCCGCTCGGCAACTTCTTACGCGATATCATGCGTCAGAATATGACAAACTTCCGTGTTTTGAGTCCCGATGAAAATGCGTCTAACCGGCTCGATGCGGTTTATGAAGTCAGTAAAAAAATATGGCTGGCAGATTATTTACCTGAAGATGCTGACGGCAGCCAGTTGTCAAAGGATGGCCGGGTTATGGAGATGCTTTCAGAACACACATTGGAGGGCTGGCTGGAAACATACCTGCTTTCAGGCCGCCACGGATTTTTCTCCACATACGAGGCCTTTGCACATGTTATCGATTCGATGTTCAATCAGCATGCCAAATGGCTTGCTATTTGCCGACTCACGCCCTGGCGTGCACCGGTGTCTTCACTCAATCTGCTCATTACTTCGACTGTGTGGCGACAGGACCACAACGGCTTCACTCACCAGGACCCCGGCTTTCTGGATGTGGTCTGCAATAAGAGCCCGGATATATGCCGTATTTACCTGCCCCCGGATGCAAACTGTTTGCTTAGCGTCGCCGACCATTGCCTCAGGAGCACTAACTATATTAATGTCATTGTCAGTGACAAGCAGAAACATATTCAATATCTCAACATTGATGAGGCCATAGCGCACTGCACTAAGGGTATCAGCATCTGGCCCAAAGCCAGCAACGATGAAGGTTCTGAGCCGGATGTTGTGATGGCCACAGCGGGGGATATCCCCACCAAAGAGGCGCTAGCGGCAACAGTGATGCTGCGAGAACATTTCCCCGATCTTAAGATACGCTTTGTCAATGTGGTGGACCTCTTCAAGCTCACGCCGGCTACTGAGCACCCGCATGGCCTTACTGACAAGGACTTCGACAGTATCTTTACAGTTGACAAGCCCGTTGTTTTTAACTTCCATGGTTATCCGTGGCTGATACATCGCCTTGCCTACCGTCGCACTAATCACAAGAATATCCACGTGCGCGGCTACAAAGAGAAAGGCAACATCAACACACCGATGGATTTGGCTATCCAGAATCAGATTGATCGGTTTAGTCTGGCTATCGATGTTATAGACCGCGTGCCCTCACTGCGAGTGGCAGGCGCTCACGCCAAGGAGGCTATGCGTAATATGCAGATAGAATGCCAGCGCTACGCCTATGAGCACGGTATCGATAAGCCGGAGGTTGACCAGTGGAAGTGGCCTTATTGAGCCAAAGCAAGTAAAAAATATTTTGAAAGGATACCGCGATGGGTGCAAAGAATGCTGTAGTACCCAAGACCGCGAAAACGGCAAAGTATGCTGTTGAGCCGCTTATTAAGCAATATGGGTGCGGACCGGTTCAATTTTCGGGAACAGACACTGCATTATATGAGCGGCATCTGATTTTTGACAACATTATCGATTTGAATGCGGCCGGTGATCGTGAGCGATATGAGGCATTTGCCCGTGCGGTGCGTGATTTACTATCACAGCGGTGGGTGCTCACGGAAGATACGTATACCCGTATGAATCCAAAACGCATTTACTATCTTTCGATGGAATTTCTCATCGGCCGTTCTTTAGCCAATAATGTCACCAATCTTCTGCTCAATGATATTGCCAAACAAACTGTCGAGCAGAAGCATATCGATTTGCTCGGATTGCTCGAACAGGAACCCGACGCAGGATTAGGTAACGGCGGACTCGGACGGCTGGCGGCGTGTTTTCTTGATTCGATGGCCACGATGCAGCTTCCGGGCATGGGGTATGGTCTGCGATACGAATATGGGATTTTCAAACAGTCGATAAACAACGGCTGGCAGCAGGAACAGCCCGACAACTGGCTGCGTCGTCCTGACCCATGGGAGGTTGCTCGACCGAATGAGAAAGTGGAAGTGAAGATTAACTGTTCGTTTGAGCTTCGCGGCGGAACCCTGCAAGGGGTAGCCGGCCGCCCCTCCAGCATGTTCGGTATTCCGTACGACCGCCCCATAGTGGGATATGGCGGCAAGACTATCAATACGCTTCGACTCTGGGCCGCAGCGGCGCCGGATTATTTTGACTTTAAGGCATTCAGCCACGGCGATTTTGTAGGTGCTGTGGCCGAGACACTCGCTGCAGAGTCCGCCACACGGGTGCTCTATCCCGATGACTCCACAAGTATGGGACAGGGATTGCGATTTGTGCAGGAGTATTTTCTGGTTGCATGTTCGCTGGCGGACCTGATTCGTCGTTTCCGCCGGAGTAACTCCGACTGGAGTAAACTGCCTGAAAAAGCCGCGATACAGCTTAACGATACGCATCCGTCGATGGCGGTTCCGGAATTAATGCGCATTCTGCTTGATGAAGCGCATCTGGAATGGAACCAGGCGTGGAATATCACACAAAAGACTCTGGCTTACACAAACCATACATTGCTGCCCGAGGCCTTGGAGAAATGGCCGGTCGCGTGGTTTGAAATGCTGCAGCCGCGCTTGCTGGAAATCATCTTTGAGATAAATCGGCGTTTTCTCAATGATATTAAATCTCGCTTTGGCAGCGACGAGGGGCGAGTTGGGCGTCTGAGTCTTGTCGAGGAAGGCGCTGTTCGCAAGATTCGTATGGCCAATCTGGCAATCGTCGGTTCGCACAGCACAAATGGTGTGGCTGCGATACATTCCAAGTTGTTGCGAACTATGACGGTAAAGGATTTCGCCGATATATTCCCTGAGCGTTTCAGTAACAAAACCAACGGCGTAACGCCGCGAAGGTGGCTGCTGCTGGCCAACCCGGCACTGGCGAGTGCGATTACCGGGGCCATAGGCGACGGCTGGATTACCGACCTTTCACAACTTGATAAACTTAAGCCCCTTGCCGGCGACAAGGGTTTCCGTGATACTTTCCTGAAAGCCAAACGAGGGGCCAAATCGCAGTTTGCCGACTGGCTCAAATCTACAACCGGGCAGACGGCAGACCCTGACAGCATTTTTGATTGCCAGGTCAAGCGTATCCATGAATACAAGCGGCAATTGCTCAATGCGCTGCGCATAGTGGTGCTGTATAACAGGCTTCGCAAAAATCCTAGCCTGAAAATAGAGCCGCGGACGTTTTTCTTTGCCGGTAAAGCAGCGCCTGCCTACCATCTGGCAAAGATCATTATCAAGTTCATTAACAACCTGGCGGGTACAATCGACGGCGACCCGGCGATACGGGGAAGACTCAAGGTTATTTTTCTGCCCGAATATTGTGTTTCGCTTGCAGAGAGGCTCATACCTGCCAGTGATGTTTCAAATCAAATATCGACCGCTGGCTATGAAGCAAGCGGTACGAGCAATATGAAGTTCATGATGAACGGCGCACTGACAATCGGTACGCGAGATGGCGCGACTATCGAAATGGCAGAAGAAGCGGGCGAGGAAAACTTTTTCCTGTTTGGTCTGACGACCCAAGAGGTGGCTGACAGCCGCAGCTGGTATAATCCGCGATGGCATTATGAGAACGATGCGGAAACACGAGAGGCATTGGACTTGATATTCTCCGACCATTTCAGCCGCTCCGAACCGGGAGTGTTTGCTCCATTACGGGACACGCTTCTGACGCGAGGCGACCATTATATGCACTTGGCTGACCTTAAGTCGTATCTTGAGGCGGACGAGCGCCTGTGCGAGCTGTATGCCGACCGGCAGAAATGGGCAGGCAAAGCCATCCTGAATGTGGCTGGGTCGGGGAAATTTTCCAGCGACCGTACCATTGCCGAGTACGCCGCAGAAATCTGGAAGGCAAAGCCCTGTCCGGTGTCCTGATCGCAAGACAGTTTTTACCTGTGATTGTGTTATATCGTTGATGAGCCATGTTGCGGCATTTGAAATAAGGAGACATCTATGTCAAAGAAACCGACGGAAACAAAGACATCCAAAATGAAACAAAAAGACTATATGAAGGCCTTGCGAAAGCTCCAGACTGAATTGTGCGTTTTGCAGGAATGGGTAAAACACAAGGGATTGCGTGTGATGGTTGTTTTTGAGGGACGTGATGCCGCCGGCAAGGGGGGGACTATCAAGGCTATAACGGAGCGAGTCAGCCCTCGCGTATTCCGTCTTGTCGCCCTGCAGGCGCCATCCGACCGTGAGAAGTCACAGATGTACGTCCAGCGCTACATGCAGCACTTTCCTGCCGCCGGCGAGGTCATCATTTTTGACCGAAGCTGGTATAACCGTGCCGGAGTTGAGCGTGTGATGGGATTCTGCACCGATGAACAATACCGCCAGTTTCTCCAGAATTGCCCCAAGTTTGAGAGCTTTGTTATTAAGTCCGGCATCATCCTGATTAAATTCTGGATGGAGGTTGGTCAGAAAGAACAGCAGCGGCGGTTTGAGGCACGTATTAACGACCCCATGCGGCAATGGAAACTAAGTCCGATGGATACAGAGTCGTATGCACGATGGTATGAGTTTTCACGTGCACGCGACAAAATGCTGGAAGCCACTGACACAAAAGATTCGCCATGGCATATCGTTCGCTCGGACGACAAAAGCCGTGCCCGTCTCAACTGTATCGCACATCTTCTTAGCTTGATTCCTTACAAAAAAATAAAGCACAAGAAGGTGAAGCTGCCGCCTCGTTCGAACAAAAAGAAATACGATGACCAGGTGACACTGAAGGGCCGCAATTTCGTACCTGAAAAATATTGAGGCGAAGTTTGTGCGAGGTTTTAAAGGATTATAGAAAGTTGACCATGCCCTGAAAGTGTTCGGCTTTGTCGGATTCAAGAAAAACAATTCCGGGAGCGTCAGATGAAGTTAGAAATCTTGGATTTTCCATCAATCCGGCTGCTCCGTAATTATCAGCGTCAGTGGCTGATAACGGATTTGCTTGCGGGTATCACTGTTTGCGTGGTGATGATTCCATCGGTTATGGCTTATGCGGAACTGGCCGGTCTGGAGCCTGTTCACGGACTTTACGCCGCACTGCTGGGCATGGCTGCTTATGCGATATTCGCAAGTTCGCGGCAGGTTATCACGGGCCCTGATGCTGCAGTGGCGCTTCTAATCGGAAGTGTGGTTGGTCCGCTTGCCGGAGGCGACCCTTCGCGTGCTGCGGTGCTGGCCGCTATGACAGCGCTGCTCTGCGGCGGTTTGTTGCTGCTTGCAGCGTCACTGCGGGCAGGGGTAGTCGCCGATTTTCTCGCCAAGCCGGTACTGATTGGGTATCTCGCCGGCGCAGCTTTGATTCTGATATCCACACAGCTTGGCAAGCTGTTCGGCATTCGTACGACAGAACATGATTTTTTCCCTTTAGTGGCGGAAATTATCCGCCGTCTGCGAGAAACCCATATGCAGACATTTATTCTCGGCGCGGGACTTATCGTGATGCTGGAGGTGTTGCGATATTTTGTTCCGCGTTTTCCCGGCACGCTGGCGGCATTTATCGTTGCACTCCTTGTCTCCGCTATATTCGACCTTGCCGGACGTGGCGTGCGGGTGATTGGAGATATGCCTCGCGGTTTTCCTGCCTTTCGCGGTCCAATCGTGTCAAAGCAAGATATTCGCGTGATTTGTCCGGCGGCTTTCGGCATCATGATGCTGATAATGTCAGATGGCATCCTGCTGTCGCGGGCGTTTGCGTCGAAGAACCGCTACCAGATTAGCCCAAACCATGAGCTGCTGGCGCATGCGGCGGCGAATTTCGCGTCCGGGCTTTTCCAGGGATTTTCAGTGGGAGCGAGTCAATCTCGAACCACTGTGAACGACACGGCCGGCGGAAAAACACAGCTTGTCAGCCTGGTTGCGGCAGGCACACTGGCGGCATTCCTGCTTTTCTTGACGCCATTGCTGCGTCCTCTTCCGGTGGTTGCCATGGCATCCATTTTGATTTTCGCCGGTGTGCACCTGATAGAAGTGCACGAGTTCCGCTCGCTGCTCAAGGTAAGTCCTAAGGGATTCTGGCTGTCGCTTGTTGTGGCTGCGGGCGTACTGGTTGTCGGCGTTGTACCCGGTATCCTAGTCGGCGTCCTGATATCGTTAATCTACGTGCTGGGCAGGCTTGCCCGCCCGATGGATGCTGTGCTGCAGAAAATGCCCGGGACTGGGGAGTACCATGACTTGAGCGAAGGTTCGGCGGAGCATACAGTGCCAGGGCTTATTGCATATCGATTTTATGCGCCGCTTATCTTCGCGAATGCCGAGTATTTCGGTCAGCGCGTGCGGGAGTTGATCGCGTCCAGCCCGACTCCCGTGCGATTCATCGTGTTTGATATGCAGGCGGTCTGGGAAATTGATGTGACGGCGGCCGAGATGCTGTCGAGACTGGTGGATGAGTTACAGCAGAAAGGAATCACTCTTGCAATCGCGCGGGCGAAACGGCCCTTGCGAGAGAAGCTCGAACGGATTGGATTGAAGGAGAAATTCTCCGAGAAAACCTACTTTCCTTCTGTTCATCTGGCGGTCGAAATGTTCAGGCAGCGAGAAGTATCATGAAAAAGATGGAAAAGAACAAACAGATATCGGTTTCTCCTCTCGCGGGCAAAGCGGCTCCGCCGGAGAAACTTGTGGACGTAGTCCGCCTGGAGCGGGAATATTATGAGCGTCGGCCTGATATAGAAGATACGAATCAACTGGTCAGCTTCGGCACCAGCGGACACCGCGGCTCATCACTGAATGGCACATTTACTGAGGCCCATGTCATGGCGATAACGCAGGCCATCTGTGAGTATAGATTTAAGCATGGCACCGATGGCCCGCTGTATATGGGCAAGGACACTCACGCATTGTCAGGGCCGGCCCAGCGAACTGCCCTGGAGGTTTTGGCAGCCAATAATGTGGAAGCTATTATCCAGCGAAATGACGGAGTGACACCGACACCGGCCATATCGTGGTTTATTCTTGTCTATAATCGCGGCCGCCGAGAGCATCTTGCCGACGGGATTGTGATTACACCATCCCACAATCCTCCGGAGGACGGCGGCTTGAAGTACAATCCTACCAATGGCGGGCCGGCCGACAGCGACGTGACGCGGTGGATTCAAAACCGTGCCAACGAATTGCTGCGAAAGAATAACGCTGATGTAAAGCGCATGCCGTTTTCGTCGGCCATAAAATCCGCAAGCACACATCAGGAAGATTTAGTCGGGCCTTACGTAAAAGATTTGCCCAGTGTCGTCGATATGGACGCCATAATCGCAGCCAAACTTAAACTGGGTGTGGACCCGCTCGGCGGCGCATCCGGACCATACTGGGAATCGATAGCATCAATCTACAAAGTCAACCTTACAATAGTAAATGCGAAAGTTGACCCGACCTTTTCGTTTATGACGGTAGACCACGACGGCAAAATACGCATGGATTGCTCCAGCCCATACGCAATGGCAAGGCTCGTCAAACTAAAAGATCAGTATCAGCTTGCCTTTGCCAACGACCCGGACGCGGACAGGCATGGGATAGTTACGCCTTCAGCGGGTTTGATGAATCCCAATCATTATTTGGCCGTGGCCATTCGTTATCTGCTCACACACCGCCCCAACTGGTCTGCAAACTCTGCCGTTGGCAAGACGCTGGTGAGCAGCAGTATGATAGACCGGGTGGTGCAAAAGCTTGGCCGCAGGTTGTCCGAGGTTCCGGTGGGTTTTAAGTGGTTTACACCCGGATTGTTCGACGGTTCTTACTGTTTCGGCGGCGAAGAAAGCGCCGGCGCGAGTTTCCTGCGGCGGGATGGGACAGTGTGGACGACCGATAAGGATGGTCTGATTATGGCTCTATTGGCAGCGGAGATTACTGCTCGTACGGGCAAAGAACCGGGCGAGCATTACCGCGAGCTTACTGCTGAGTTCGGCGCACCTTACTACACACGAATAGATACGTCGGCGACGCCTGAGCAAAAAGCAAAACTGCAGAAGCTATCGCCGGAGGATGTCAAAGAGTCCAAACTTGTCGGCGAGCCGATTACAGCAAAATTGACGGCTGCTCCGGGTAATGGAGCGCCGATAGGGGGCTTAAAGGTCGCGGCGGCAAGCGGCTGGTTTGCGGCACGGCCATCCGGTACGGAAAATATTTACAAAATTTATGCTGAAAGTTTCAAGGACCAATCGCACCTTGAGTCAATTGTTAATGAAGCTCAGCAGATTGTGAATAACACATTAGCAGTCTCTTAATCTGAAGGTGATTTAATGAAAGCGACTCAAATGTTACATGACCTCGGCCAGAGTATCTGGCTCGACCATATCACACGCGATATGCTTAGCAGCGGCACACTGAATTGTTACATTAAGGAGTTGTCGGTAACCGGGCTTACTTCCAATCCGACTATTTTTAACAACGCCGTCAAAAACAGCAGTTCATATGATGATTCAATTCACAAAAAAGTCAGAGAAGGCAAATCAGGTGAGAAATTATTCTTCGAGATAGCACTGGAGGACATTACACAGGCCGCCGATGCGTTTCGACCAATCTTTGACAGAACAAATGGTGTTGACGGCTGGGTGTCACTGGAGGTATCGCCGCTATTAGCTAATGACACAGCCAGCACTCTTGCGGCGGCCAAAGAACTGCATCCCAGAGCAGGGCGGCCCAACATTTTCATTAAGATTCCGGGCACCAAAGAAGGACTGCCTGCCATTGAGGAGGCGATTTTCGCAGGCGTGCCGATAAATGTGACGCTTTTATTTTCTCGTGAGCAATATCTGGCGGCTGCCGATGCGTTTCTTCGGGGTATAGAACGGCGTATTGACGCAGGATTGAATCCACAAGTCGGTTCTGTCGCATCGCTGTTCATCAGCCGGTGGGATGTAGCGGTCGCGGGTAAAATCCCGGAAGAATTGGACAACCGGCTTGGCATCGCTGTTTCGAAACGCACGTACAAGGCATACAGTGACCTTCTTATTTCTCCTCGCTGGCAGCGAGCGTATAACTTCGGCGCCCGTCCGCAGCGGCTGCTGTGGGCCAGCACGGGAACGAAGAATCCCAAAGCATCTGATATTATGTATATCAAGGGACTTGTCTCGCCTTTCACGGTGAACACTATGCCGGAGAATACTTTGAAGGCTTTTGCTGACCATGGTGAACTCGGCGAGATACTGTCGGCAGACGGCGGTGACTGTGAAGAGGTATTGACAAAATTCGTCAAAGCGGGTATCGATGTTGACGCATTAGCGGCTCGACTCCAGGCAGAAGGTGTCGAGTCTTTCGCTAAATCATGGAATGAATTGATGGCGGTAATAAATTCGAAAATCGCAGCCCTTAAGAAAGTCAGTTGACACAAGAAAGGCCAAGGGAAAACAAATATGACATCACACGTTGCCCCGCTGACCAAACGTGCGGCATGGAAGGCACTTGAAGCTCATTATAAGAAAATAGGCGAAGTGCATTTGCGTCAGCTTTTTGCGGATGACCCAAAACGCGGCGAACGCCTGGGAGTCGACGCTCTGGGTATTTATTTTGATTACTCGAAGAATCGCATTACGGATGAAACTCTTAAACTTCTTATTCAATTAGCTGAAGAATCCAGCCTCCGAGAGCGTATCGATGCTATGTTCCGCGGGGAGAAAATAAATATTACGGAAAATCGAGCTGTCCTGCACACGGCATTACGCGCCCCAAAAGGGGCGTCCATAATTGTAGATGGCGAGAACATCGTGCCGAAGGTGCATTCTGTTCTTGATAAGATGGCCGATTTCTGTAATCGTGTTCGCAGCGGCGAGTGGAAAGGGCATAGCGGCAAGCCTATTCGCAACATAATCAACATCGGCATCGGAGGTTCCGATCTCGGTCCGGTGATGGCATACGAGGCGCTACGGCATTACAGCGACCGCAGCAGGGTATTTCGGTTTGTTTCCAATATTGACGGCACTGATTTTGCTGAGGCGGTTAGGGACCTTGACCCCGCCCAGA
>JBFZBL010000084.1:0-7127 GCA_041308485.1 Phycisphaerae bacterium
GTCCATCCCATAAATAACCAGCAATGCCTTTGAGCGACAATCGGCTCCCCATGCTTTCTCAATTGCAAGCACCGCTTCAACCAGTAAAACACCAAGTAAAGGGATAAAAATATACCCACACAATATCGAAGCGATTATCGCAACAACAACGCTTTTCGTTATATCTCTGGCCTTCAACGAAAACATTTCTCGTCTACCCCCGCTGCTTGTTCAATTAGGCCCTTTATTATTTTCATCTGCAATCAATACCGCACCTTGTTTGACTGGGTCAAAATTTTTGGGCCATAATGTTGCTGAATTATATTTTGCCCCTTTCCAAACATAAACACCGGAAATATTGTTAATATCATGCAAATCTGCGCCGCAAAGATTGGTATTTCCCATTGTGACACGACCTAATGCGCGAAAACCTAATAAAGAACCTCGTAAATCAGCGCCGGTAAAATCTGTCTCAAATATTTCTGCGTTATTTAGATTCGCACCCTTTAAATCAGCTTCGGTAAGATTAACTATGGATAAAAAGGCGTGGCTTAAATTGGCTTTTTGAAGATTTGCTTTGTGCATATTTAGGTCACAACAACTCAGAGAAGCATAACTCAAATCGGCAAAACTTAAATTTGCCTCTTCAAAGGTCACACCTGCATAGCCGCATCCCTCAAGATAAATATGACTCAAATCCATACCGCTAAGATCAGCGCCTTTTGCGTTTGGCAAATGCTTAACCAATCCCCATGGTTGTCTGATAATAAATAAGCACAGCATTACCATAAATAAAAAACCGGCGATGGCCGTTACTGCAATTTGCCTTTTAAGCATGGCCCTTCGAGCGATTCTCATCGCCTCTATGCTGCTTAGAAGCAATATTGGCGCAGCGCAAAATGGCGGCAGCCAGACAGGAATCAACCACAGGCGATATACCGCTGCGATACCAAATGCCAAATCAAAAAAAGCGTTGAATAACAATATGCCGGCAATAAAGCTATTAAACTTCTCACCGGATTTACGAAAGAAAATCATCCACAAAAGCAAAGTTACAATACCTGTCCAAATTATTATGTACAGGTAGGCCATGCGCGGAAGTAAAAACAACGCACCAACCGTATAAAGCATATTAAAGCTTTTCAACGAACTGGATATGGCGTAATCTGCAGCTAACGCAGATACAGGCAATACGACGCCAAATAACGCATAAATGAAGATTCGACCCCAGCTCATCGGCTCAATATAAGTCTTCTTTTCATCTACATTAGATTGTTGAACAGATTCATCCATATACTTACTGCCTAACAATGCTCATACAATCTACATAAACAAAATCAAAGCCCATCCGCCGGACAGCAATATCGACTGTTGTCGCAATTCGCCGTTGTCCTATCTACGAACAACGAACCATGAACAATGAACTATAAACTACATCCGTTTCACATCCGGCTTAATCGGTTGCAAAGGCACGACCGTTTGCTGACCGGAACCCTTTTCAAAATGCTTAATCAGAGTAGCGGCGAGGCCTTCAATGCTTCCGCCGCCGCCCGCGACAAGAACATCGGGCATAAATTTCGCCTTGCCTTCCGAAAGCACCGTCGCCACATTGACCAGCGCCGTTTGCGTCTGGCCAAGCGCTCTGACCTGTGCCTCATAGGCCTTGGCGCGGGCCATACCAATTGCCTCGACCTGCGCACCCTGTGCCTTACCTGTCTGCTCGATATAAGCCGCCTCGCCTCGACCTTCCGCATGGCGAGCGTTGGCGTTATTGGTCTTGATATCGATTCCGACCTGCGACTTGGCCAGTTCCGCCTGCATATCGGCGGTGCCCTTGGATTTTTCCGTAAGGATACGCTGCTCCTGCGCCTCCTGCTGCATCTTATACGTCTGTTTTTCCTGGTTTGCGATTTCCCTGTCGGTCAGCACGCCGACAAGTTTCTCCGGCAAAACAACGTCCTGAATATACACGCCCTTGGTCTCAATCTTGTAATCACGCAGCTTCGACTCGATATGCAGGAACGCCTCTTCCTGCACCTGTTGACGTGTCTCGATAAATCTTATCGCGGGCATACTTTGAATCTTGTCCCTGAAATGGTTTCCAACCGCCGCCTGCAATACCTCGCTTACTAAGTTGCTCATCGTTCCAACAATCGATATCACCTTCGGCGCCTGCGTGTCAGCGACGTGTATCTGCACCTGTAAATCGATTGTGAATATGAAGCCTTCCCGGCTCTTGGCAATAATCGAGCTTAGGTGCTGGTCGAGCTTGTGCGCCTCCGAAACACTCTCGGCCCAGTTGAGCGTCAAAATGCACGTCGGCACAATTTCCGCGCGATAGCAGTGCGGATTAATCGGGTACTTGCCCGTGCGAATCGGCTCTTCCCATATTCCCCTGTGCCCCGGCTTAACAAGCATACCGAACTTGAATTCCTCGCCAGAAGTGTCCTCGCTGACCAATCCGACGTATGATTTTATCACCGCCACCTCGCCCTGCTCGATAACAAGCATCGGCACAAGCTCCACCGAAACAAGGAATGGATTAAGGTTATAAGCTCCGTAAAGAAGCGGGTCATGCTGCAAACCGATTTTGCCGCCGTTATCCAGGAATAACTGGAAGTCCTGATAGTTGTTATGCAGCTCGTTTTTGCTGCCAAGCACGACTTCGATAAGCTGCGAATTGTCCGCGCCCTTCTTTTCAAGCTCCTCGATATCAGAAAAGCCGCCCAATCGCCCCGCGATACTGCCGCCGGGCAATGGCTGGCCTTCGTAAGTCGTAACAATTCCGACCATATCAATCAGACCTTTGTCGCCCCGCGACTGCGGCTCGATTCGCACAACTTCCAATTGCTCCGCCGCAAGTCCGAATGACGCAGCGGTAAGATTTCCTGTCCTTCGCGCAAGCGCTTCCAAATCGGGCGATATCGCAACCCCGTATGTCTGGAACTTCGTAATCACCATAAAAGCGACCGGGTGCATCGGCACAAGCGTTCCGGGCGACAGCACCGGCCTTTGGACGCCTTTTTGCCCGCCATTATCTATGAAAGACCGAACATCGCTGAAATTTGCGAACTCCTTTTTGAAAACCGCCGATTTCGCGCCTATCGGCAGGGGCTTTCCAACCTGCGCAAGAACCACGCCGATTTGCCCCGCTGGTATCTGCACCCAAGGGAATTTCCGCACGCTGTATAAAACCCAGAATTTCCACCTCCACCCCGGCATCAGCAAATCCGCCTGGTAACCCGCCTCGCCGTTGAACGCTATCGGGTTATCTTCCTGAAGCTTCTTAAACGAAAATCGCTTCATCACAAGACCGACCTGCGTTGGCCCTATCACCCGAAACGACGGCAAAATAATCACCAGCGCCAGCAAAATCAAAAAGTAGATGATCAAAACCCCTGGCCCGGATACCGCGAGAATACAATCGTATAAGATTTGGGTGTTCATACTTAATCTCCTTTACTTAAAATCCCATAGTTTTTAAGTTCCTTTGTAACCTTCCTCGATTCGCGGATTATAATAACAATATCACCCCTTCACAATCGAATTATTTTTATCCCCTGCTGTTATCCCCATTCAAAACGGCTTTGTTTTTCGGCGATTTTCTGGTATGATGAGCTTTAGCTGCTGGCAACTCGTAATATAACACACACCGGATTGCTGAATCGGGGGCATGATGAAAGGTCGGTTGGTATTTATCGCTTGTCTTGTTGCGGTGATACCCGTCTATGCCCAGTCAATCCTCGTTTCCGATTTCAATGGCACCGAGCCTGCACTGCACACCCCTTGGACGCCGGTTTCGTATCTTGACCCTAATATCTCTTACTCCGGCTGGCGGCTCGGCTTGGGCGCAATACCAACTTCCGGCGTCAACAATGCTCTTGCCTTCTATGTCAGTTCCACCGCCGCCGACAGCAACCTCGCCGACGCAATCAGAGATAAGGAATATGTCTATTTCTCGATTACCCCGACAATCGGAACCATCAATCTCTCCGGCAAAAAAGTCAATTTCGATATTCAGCGAATCGATTATTGGGCGCCCCGAACATATGCGGTCTTTACAAGCGTCGCCGGCTTCAGCGTCGGCAGCCAGCTTTTCACCACTGCCTCACTTGATAACGGCGACTACACAAATCATCACTTTAGCTTCATCATTCCGCCAACCGGCTACGATAATATCACTGGCCCCATAGAATTGCGAATATACGGCTGCGAAGCAAGATATGGCGGTCACGACACTTCACTAACCGCCTTTTCAATCGAGCAGGCCGCACCAATACGCACATTAACTTTAACATCCAGCACCAGCGGTATAGCATCATCAAATCCGCAGGGAATGTATTTCGAGCAGGGAACATCTATACAATTGCTCGCCTCTCCAAACGAGGGCTGTCATTTCGCCGGCTGGTCAGGCGATATAAACGGCCTCGGCAATCCTAGAACCATTATCCTCGACACAAACCTGAATATCACCGCCAACTTCGCCTCGAATCCCGCCACGCTTATGACCATCGGCATGAATCTCGGCGGCATAGAGGACTGGGCAACCGACTGGGTCTTCGTTGACCAGTTCAAAATGGCAAGAACATGGCTCACACGCACAGTCGGCCGCTACGACTGGGAAAGCAATAAGCAATCCGAAATCCCCCTCGACGCCAACGGCTGGCCTCTTTATATCCCATTTACAGCAAGCGACGGCAATCAGCAATATGTTCACACAATCGCCCCCGCCTATGTCGCGGGAAATTACACCGTCATTGTCGATGGTGTTGGCCAAATCCAGTTCAAAAACGCCGCCTCCGCGACTTTCAACCCTGCGGGCGGTACAAACACCTACACAATAAACGTCCCTTCAGGCACACAAGGACCGGATGCGCTTTTAATTGAAATCCATCAGTCCTTAGTTTCCGATCCCATCCGCAACCTCCGCGTCATAATGCCCGGTTTCGAAACGATTTACCAGACCCAGCCATTTCATCCTCTTCATCTCGAACACCTCCTTCCCTTCACCGCCTTGCGATTTATGGACTGGGGCAAGACCAACGCCTCGCCTCTCGTCTCCTGGTCCGACCGCACAACCCCAAACACCTATACACAGACACACCCGCAGGGCACGGCCCTCGAATATATGGCCCAGCTTGCCAACACACTGAAGAAAGATCCGTGGATTTGCATCCCGCACAGGGCAGACGATAATTACATCAGACAGACCGCCAGATTACTCAGAGACACCGTTGACCCGAATCTGAAAATTTATGTCGAATACTCTAATGAAACCTGGAATAGCGCATTCGAGCAGACGACTTACGTGCAGGACATGGGCCAGTCGCTCGCTCTCGATCCAGACCGCTGGACAGCGGGGCAAAAATACTGCTCCCTTCGCTCGATTCAGATTTGGGAAATCTTCAATGATGAGTTCGCGGATGATTCACGTCTGATAAAAGTAATGGCAACTCAATCATCCTGGACAGCAATCACCAATATCCGTTTCGACGCGCTTAACAGTCCCGCAATAAATCCCAATTACATGATGCCCGACTGTCTTGCCATCGCCCCTTACTTCGGCAAAATCTATTCGCCTGCCGACATCCCTCCAGCCGTGCCGAATTACCCGACCGTCGACGAAATCCTCCAGACAATCGCCCCCGCCGAAATCAATAACGTCAGGGCCTACGTCGTCGCTCAAAAAGCAATCGCTGACACGCAGGGCGCTCGCCTTGTCTGCTATGAGGCAGGCCAACACTTTGTCGGCTTATATGAGGCCGTAAACGACGACACCCTCACCACCATCCTCGTTTCCGCGAACCGCGACAGCCGAATGTACGACCGCTATATCGAATACCTCAATATGCTCAAAACCAACGGCGTCGATATGTGCAGCAACTTCTCATTCGTCGGCTCACCGAGTAAATGGGGCTCATGGGGCGTCCTCGAATATCAGGACCAACTTATCGACCAGGCGCCAAAGTATCGCGCCCTCCTCAACTGGATAAACGCACTGAACCGCGGCGATTTTGATTCAGATGGCCGTGTCGATTTGAATGATTCGAAGGCATTTTCGAACCAGTGGCTTACTGCCAGCCCCGATGCTGACCTAAACAAAACCGGCAAAGTTGACTTCCGCGACTTCGCCTTGTTTGGCCAAAACTGGCGACAGTAAATCTTTTGCGCTCTCCATCCTCCCCTTTTCAAAAACCTCATTTTAAGCTTAAAAACAAGGGTCTATTCTCCTCATTCTGAACTATTTCAAAAAATTTCCGAATTTTGATTGTCATCGTCGTATAAAAGAGTATGATTTTTAGATGTGTCTGGCCGATTCAGGCTAAACTTTACTCAAGATTTTTAAGGATGATATGGGAATGAATACAAGAACACTATTAACAGTTCTGGCAATAGTTGCTTTCGCGTTTGTGGCAACGAACTGCCTCGCGGCAACAGTTGACGCCAATAAGCCCGGCGATGCCAACAAACCCGCAGAACCAAACAAGAGCAAGATGTGCGCAGTTTCCGAAAAGGGTGAAGGCGCAGAAAAGGGCAAAGGCTGTGATAAAGACGCGAACAAACCAGCCGATGCAAATACGCCCGCTGAGAAAAAGTCAACCATCATCAGCGCAAGCGATTTCGGCACCTTAGCCGATGCAAATAAGCCGGCAGACGTAAATAAGCCGGCAGAGCCGAACAAAAGCAAGATGTGCGCAGCTTCCGAAAAGAACGAAGGCGCAGAGAAGGCTAAAGGCTGCGACAAGGATAAAGACGCAAACAAACCAGCGGACCCTAACTGCAAGAAATAATTACACAGTATCCCGTTATCATAGTTGATGAGATGGTTTACTGACTAAACATCAGGCCCGGAGTAACTTCCGGGCCTGTTTTTTTGATTTCCCACACAGATAAGAACTTCCTGGATCGCTTCGCCGGCTTGATTTTATCGGGCCGGCAAATATCCCTCAACAAAAAGTCGGGGCAAAAAACTTCTTTTCGCCTAAAGTGCTTCTTATGGTTTACATATAGTGATGATTTGCGAGCACTTGTTTTCAGTATTGGGAATAATCAGGGAGAGGAGAGCTTGGTACACTTGCCGAGAGGGGAGAAAACAACCGGGCAGATAACGGCTAAAAAGACCTCCCTCGATACTATTATGCAGGGTG
>JBFZBL010000085.1:0-20518 GCA_041308485.1 Phycisphaerae bacterium
GCTGGGATGATTACGATATTCGGGCGACAATGATAGAGACCTCGAGGCAGATGGAGAGCCGGTTCGTGGCGGAGATTCGCACGCAGATGGGCGTTTTGCGTTTGATCTTCGTGGTGGTGAGCTTGAGCGCGGTGCTGCTGATATTCTGCATATTTTATATGATTGTGGAGACTCGGCGCAAAGATATAGCGATAATTAAAAGCTGCGGCTCCGACAGCGGATCTGTTGCGTTGATATTTATCGGGTTCGGCGCGTTTGTCGGCGTACTTGGGACTCTGTTGGGGACCGCAGCCGGGTCCATAGTGACGAAGAACATCAACGAAGTAGAAGGCTGGATAAGGGTCGCGTTCGGCTTGAAGCTGTGGAAGGCAAGCGTCTATATGTTCAGCAGGATACCGAGCGAGGTTTACTGGCAGGCGGTATGGTGGATAGTTTTGTCGGCGATACTTGGAGCGGCGATTGGAGCGGTTATACCGGCGTTGTCGGCGGCGCTTACGCGACCCGTGAACGTGCTGCGCTATGAATAATGTCCAATGTTAAATATTAAATAATAAATGTCCAAGTGAAAAGAAGTTGCAGATAATGGAAAACGAAAAGAGCAAAGGAGCACAAAAGTTTGATTTGGAAGGCCGATTGATTGATTTCTCTTTGAATATAATTGATATCGTTGAAAGCCTGCCGAACAGTCGTGTGGGAAGCCACATTGCCAATCAATTGGTTCGCAGCGGCACTTCACCGGCTGCCAATTACGGAGAAGCACTAAGCGCAGAATCTAGAAGCGATTTTGTTCATAAGATGCGTGTGTCATTGAAAGAATTGCGTGAAACTCGAATCTGGCTTTTGATTATTCAGAAAAAAGGATTGATTAAGCCGGAAGCGGTATCACGTACATTGAAAGAAAACTGTGAGCTTATTGCTATTTTTGCGGCGAGTATTAACACTGCAAAAAAGAAAGGTAAAGCCGACGGTTAGTTACTTGGATATTGGAAATTTAATATTCGACATTGGACATTTGATTTGTGTATAAACTGATACTGGCATTTCGTTATCTTTATCGCAGGCGGATAAGTTACCTTGCGCTTGCGGCGGTTGCGCTTTGTGTTTTCATCGTCGTGGTAGTTATGACCGTGATGGACGGACTGGTCGGGGATTTCAAGCGGAAGAATCATAATTACACGGGCGACTGTGTTGTGGGGACGGAATCGCTGGTGGGTTTTCCGTATTACGAGGACTTCGCGAGAATTGCGGAAAAAGAGGATTATGTTGAGGCAGTGGCGCCTGTAATTAAGAGTTACGCACTTATTGGGACGGAGGTTTCAGGGCGGAATATCGGCGTGGAATTGATGGGAGTGGAGGCGGCGAGTTACGGCAGGGTAACGGGTTTCGGGCTGACACTGCATTATCATAAAAACGATCCTTCGAAAGCGTTTAATATAAAAAGTGATGCCAATCTTCCCGGTTTTGTAATCGGCGCGGACTTGTGGAGCGGCCGGAATGAAAAGGGCGAATATTTTTATACCCCGAATCCTGATGCGACGCCGTTGTCTGTAACCTGTTTTCCGCTTACGGCCAAGGGAGCATTGGCTAAAGCAGGGACGGACGTCGTGAACACCAAGACATTTTATTTCAGCGATTCTTCTCAAAGCGGCTTGGCGCGGGTGGACGGGTCGATTATTTATCTACCGTTTGATGAGGCTAAGGTTCTTTGCGGGATGACTGAGCCGGTCAAGAGGGCGTCGTGGATTCATATAAAGTTCAAGCAGGGGGTAAGCATTGAAGAAGGATGCCGGCAGGTCCGCCAGATGTGGGCGAAGTTCTGCGACGAGCATAAAGGCAAGGATAACGCCGAGCTGCTTTCGCAAGTGAGCGTGCGGAGTTGGAAGGAACACAGAAGGGAAAGCATCGCTGGGATGGAAAAAGAGCAGACGATGCTTATGATGATGTTCGGGCTTGTGGGGCTGACGACGGTGTTTATTGTTTACGTGGTCTTCTATATGATTATCAGTCACAAGACCAGGGACATCGGCATCCTTAAAAGCATAGGGACATCATGCGGCGACGTGATTGTTCTGTTTTTGGGTTTCGCGGCGGGAATCGGCGTTATCGGTTCGGCAGTAGGTGTCCTAGGCGGCACGCTTTTTCTGCGGAACATAAACGGTATTGAGAGTTGGTTATTCGAGCGGTTCGGTTTCCAGCTGTGGGACAGGACGATTTATGCGATAGGAGAGATACCGCATCAACTGGATTTGACGTTTGTTTTGGTGGTAACAGGTTGCGCGATTTTGGCGTGTCTGGCTGGCGCGGTGCTGCCCAGCGTTGGGGCGGCAAGAAACAATCCGGCAGATGTTTTACAGGTGAGCCAGTTATGAGCAAAGATGGATTTATAATAGAGGCAAAGGGGATTCATAAGACGTATAGGATGGGAGCTGCGCAAGTGCAGGTTTTGAAAGGGGCTGACATCGCGGTCAAAAAAGGTGAGTTTGTGGCGATAGTCGGGGCGTCCGGCAGCGGCAAAAGCACGCTGCTGCATATACTCGGCGCTCTCGACAGGCCTGATAAGGGAGTAGTGCAGTTTGAGGAGCGCGACCTCAGCGGGATGAGCGGTGGCGAATTGAACGAATACCGCAATAAAATGATTGGGTTTGTCTTTCAATTTTACCATTTACTGGACGAATTGAATGTGTTGGAAAACGTGATTTTGCCCGCGATGGTGCCTGCGGGGATATTTGGGTGGATATCGAAGCGGGCGGAGGTGAAAAAACGGGGTTTGGAACTATTGAAAGCGGTTAGCCTTGAACAAAGGGCGACGCATAAGCCGTATCAATTGTCTGGCGGGGAGAGGCAAAGGGCGGCCATAGCGAGAGCTCTTATCAATGAGCCGAGGCTGCTTTTGGCGGATGAGCCGACAGGTAATCTTGACTCTGCGACGGGAAATGGTATTCTGGAGCTATTGGAAAGGTTGAATCGTGCGGGACAGACGATAGTTATGGTAACGCACGATGAAAGGGTTGCCCGGCGGGCTGGACGTACAATAACGCTGGCCGATGGCAAGGTAAAGTGAAAAAGGTGTAAGTTATGGCATTAAAGATTTGGCTTGGCGATAAACTTGTTGATGAGCAGGACGCGAAGGTATCCGTCTTCGACCACGGATTGCTTTACGGGGACGGCGTTTTCGAGGGTATACGCGTTTATAACAAGCGGATATTCGAGTTCGAGGCGCATATAATACGGCTTTATAACTCGGCGAAGGGAATTCGCCTGGAAATACCGATGACTCGGGAAAAGCTTAAGGAAGCGACACAAAAGACCGTTGAGGCCAACGGGGTCATCGACGGCTATATTCGGTTGATTGTTACACGAGGTGTCGGGTCGCTGGGCTTAAATCCATTTACCTGTGAGACATCGATGATTATCATCATCGCGGACAATATCCAGTTGTATCCGCAGGAGCTTTATGAAACAGGGATTAAGATAATCAGCGCGACGACCGTGCGCAATCATCCGCTGGCGATACCGCCTCAGGTCAAGAGCATGAATTACCTCAATAACATACTCGCCAAGATTGAGGCGCTCGATTACAACGTCCCCGAGGCGATAATGTATAACCACGAAGGGTATGTAGCGGAGGCCACCGGCGACAATGTGTTTACGGTGAGGAAGGGCATTGTATATACACCGCCGGCTGAGGCAGGCGGCCTTGAGGGCATAACGCGGGAAGTCGTGATGAGGCTGGCGAAAAAAGAAGGCATTGAGGTTATCGAGAAAAACCTTACACGGTTTGATTTGTATATCAGCGATGAGGCGTTTTTAACAGGGACGGCGGCTGAGGTTATCGGGATTGTCGAGATAGACGGCCGGGTAATCGGCGACGGCAAGCCGGGTCCTGTCACGAAACATCTCAAGGATAAGTTCTTCCGGTACGCACACGGAAAGGAGAAGTAGTCCCTGCTGCCCCTCTGTTTTAAGGGGGCAAGACGCGCGGGCTGCGGGTCGGTGAAATGCAATCATCTGCACAAACGGGCGGCGCTTGGGCGAAGGGCGAGGGCGCCGCAGGTCGCTTGCTTCCTCCTTTTTCTATTATCGAAGAAGAACTTGCGCGGGTGAAGGCTATTTTTGAGGGGTATTTGTCTGATTGTAGTGAGCTGGTTAGCGGTATGGCCGCCCGTGTGAACGCCGGACAGGGCAAGATGATAAGGCCGGCGCTGGTTTTAGTTTCCGGTCTTGCGTGCGGAGGCCTGACAAAAAATCATATAAGGACGGCGGCGATTTTCGAGATGATACACAATGTGTCGCTTTTGCATGACGATGTTGTTGATGAGGGTAAAAGCAGGCGAGGGGTCCCCACCCTGAACAGTATTTGCGGCAATGAGTCGGCGGTTCTGTTCGGCGATTTTCTGCTTGGCCGGGTTATGCAGATGTGTATTGGGCTGGATAAGCGAGTTGCGGATATAATCGCGTTATCGGCTATGCGGACATGCGAAGGGGAGCTTAGGCAGATATCAAAAAGAGGCAACTGGTCACTCAGCGAGGCGGAATATATCGAGATAATAGCGGGAAAGACGGCGGCGTTGTTCGAGGGGGCGTGTGCTGCCGGGGCGATGCTTGCAGGAGCCGGCGAATCGACGGTACAGGCGATTGAATCTTATGGACGCAGCGCTGGCATTGCGTTTCAGATTACCGATGATTTGCTCGATTTGGTCGGGGAGCAGGACAAGACCGGCAAGCCCGGGGGCAATGACCTTGACCGTGACAAGCTGACGCTGCCGCTGATTCATTTACTGAAAACCGCCAATGATACCGAGAAGCAAGATGTAAAACAGATTCTGTTGCGTCAAAACGGCGGCGCAGACAGAATGGAGTTAGTTAAGAAGCTGCAATCTTCCGGCAGCATCGAATACGCGAGGAAACGGGCAAAGGAATTTGCTGAAGAGGCAGTATCGGCTCTGTCGGCAGTTGGGGATAATAATGGCATAAAGACGCTCGTCGAGACGGCAGGGTTTATCGTTGGGCGGACGGCTTAAGGTTTTTTTTGAGTCAAAGAAGAAGGCCGGCTTAACATAAGCCGGCCTTCTTGATTTTGAGCATATATAAGCTATTTTTAGAATTTGTATTTCATTGTGACTTCTGCCCAGGTAATGTCGTGGTCCGGCGAGACGCCCCATTCAGGGTCATCTTCCATGGTAATCTGGTGGTATAAGCCGGGGGTTAAGATAAGACTGTTGCCGAGGTCAAAATCGGTTGAGACGCTCATCATGACGTGTGTCCAATCGCTGTCGGTATAGCCTCCGTACGGTCTCGGGTCAACGCCATCATTGAAAACTGTCTCAATGTGGAAGTTGAGGTCCTGCTTGGGGATTTCAGAGGAGATGTTTTCCATTGGCAGGGCATAATCGAGCATAAGTATATGAGCGAAGCCGGAGTATGTTCCGCCGCGGAAATTTCCGGCGCCTACAACGGTTTCTGAATTACTCGGCCAGCCCTTAACGATGACGTATCCCGGCACAAGGCCCTTGACGCCGAGCAGCTTCGGGAAGGCAACTCCCGCGTAAACTTCCTGCAGGTCTATGCTGGCTCGCGTGTGACTGCTCATACTGGGATAGTTAAAGTATCTGTAGCCGACTTTGTACATCATCCCGTAAGTGTCTTCGGGGTTAAGGGCACCCGCATAAAACACGGAATAGTCCCCTCTTTTTTCGTTGTTGTAACCCAGCATATCGGGGTTGGTGCCGCTTGAATTGGCAGCTTGCTCTATAATCTCCAGTCCGAAGCCGGTGCCATACAGGTCGAGGTCGAGGAAGACACTGCTGCTGCTATGCTGACCATAGGTCATATAACCTCTCCAGACGTGCTGGCTCTTATAGATGTAGCCGACATCGCCATGGAGGTCGCCTTCCTGGGCGATTGCTGGGGCAACCATGCCAAACAGAATTGCGGCTGTTAACAACACATACATCTTCATTTTATTTGTCTCCTTAAACAATACCCTCAATACACTTATTTTACTATGTTTTCATCCATCCCGTCGGCACCACACCGAAGGATAAAAGCAGTATATCAACACTGATAAGACGGGCAAGTATTTTTTTGATTTTTTTGCCTCCCCTCAAGGGGAGGCCCATTACTGCCCGTACTGTACTGCAAACGGCTGTTTTGCCGATCTCTTTCTTGAAATATCTTTACTTTAGCTATTTACGCAGTCAAGGAAATTACCATTTTCCTGTTTTTTTCGCCTCTGCTTTCGGGAAGTTTTTCAAGGGAGCTGTGAATTTTTTGAGGTCTTCTTCGGGCAGCTCGTAGTCGGTCAGTTTTCCAGACAAGAAGGCATCATAGCCGGAAAGATCCATAAGGCCGTGTCCGCTGTAGTTGAAGAGGATGACCTTTTCCTTGCCTTCTTCTTTGGCTTTAATGGCCTCGTCGATTGTAGCGGCGATAGCATGGCTTGTTTCCGGGGCGCAGATAAACCCTTCGGTTTTGGCCCAGGTAAGGGCTGCCTGGTAACATTTGGTCTGGGGGTATGCCTTTGGTTCGAGCAATCCTTCTACGATGGCTTGGCAAACAAGCGGAGCCATACCGTGGTAACGTAGTCCGCCCGCGTGAATGGGTGCAGGGATGAAAGCGTGACCGAGCGTGTACATTGCCAACAGAGGAGTTGTGCAGGCGGTGTCGCCGAAGTCGTAGGCAAATGGGCCTCGTGTCATTGTGGGACAGGAGGTTGGCTCGATGGGCATAATTTTGATATTTGCGCCGTTGATTTTGTCTTTGACGAAGGGGAATGCGAGTCCTGCGAAGTTAGATCCGCCGCCCGCGCAGCCGATGACGACATCGACTTTCTTTTCGCCTGCGAGTTCGAGCTGTGCTTTGGCTTCCTGGCCGATGATTGTCTGATGGAGCATAACGTGGTTTAAGACGCTTCCAAGCGCATAACGTGTTTTACCGGCGGGGTCTGTGACAGCCTGTTCGATTGCCTCGCTGATGGCGATGCCGAGTGAGCCGGGGGTGTTTGGCATTTCGGCGAGGACTTTTCTGCCTGCGTTCGTTTCGTTGCTCGGGCTTGCGACGCAATTTGCGCCCCAGACCTGCATCATGAGCTTTCTGAAGGGCTTCTGGTCAAAGCTGATACGAACCATAAAGACCTTGCATTCGAGGCCAATGATCTGGCAGGCGAAGGCGAGCGCGCTGCCCCATTGTCCTGCGCCTGTTTCGGTGGTGAGTCGCTCGATGCCGAATTGCTTGTTGTACCAGGCCTGCGGGACGGCTGTATTTGGCTTGTGGCTGCCCGGGGGGCTGGTGCTTTCGTCTTTATAGTATATACGAGCAGGGGTTTTGAGGAATCTTTCGAGGTAAACGGCCCTTCGCAGGGGTGCCGGCCGCCACCTGTAGAGGATATCGAGTATTTCCTCGGGTATATCAATCCATTGTTTTGAGCTGACTTCCTGCTCGATGAGGTTCATCGGGAAGACGGGGGCCAGCATTTCGGGGCCGATGGGTTTTCCATCAGGGCCGAGCGGCGGCAGCAGCGGCGTGGGCAGGTCGGCGGCGAGGTTGTACCATTTGCGTGGTATGTCTTTTTCTTTTAGATGAATTTTAACTTCCATTTTTACTCTCCTATCGCACTGTGGTTACGTTTTTTAATACTGATAAGGCCTTTATTGGTAAAATATTAGGGCGTTTCTGTCAAGAGAATTTATTTGTTATTTTCAGGGCCAAAAGGGTCGGCAACAAATTAGACAGATTGCACGGAACATGATCAAGAAGTTAGAAGGCATAAGTGAGAAGGGAAAAGATGCTTTATATGCCGACGACGGTTAAATGCGCGTGGAAAATGCTTGATTTCTTTCAAAAAATGGCACTTTGTGCTGAAAAAGTGTACCGAAATAGGCCCAAAAGCGTGAAGAAACGTATTGATTTTTTGAATTTTTTTGAATTTTTTTGAAATAGGCCCCCTTTTGATGCGATTCGCTTGCTCGGGACAAGCAGGACGGGGATTGACCGGCGTTTTTATCTTGGGTATTTGCCTTGCCTGCGGTGGCGGTATGTGCCGATTACGAGACTGAGAAGTGAAAATTTTATCGCGCCGAGGAGCGTGTATTTCCAGTACTCTTTATCTATGTCGAGATACCTGATAAGCCCCTGTTTTTCCATATAATCAAACCTGTATCTTCGCATCCTGCGGTGCTCCTCTAACTCGTTACTATCCTGGTATGTCATTAAAGAAGGTGCGCTTTTCTGTATCCAGTCCCGGTGCTTTTCGTATAGGGTCGTGAAATCATCTGTGAATACTAACTGGTCACGCCACAATTTCGTGAGGTCTTTTTCGATACCGCTCTGGTTATCCACGGTGTAGTAGCCGTGTTCGTTATCGGATTTGGAAAAAAGCCAGGTGCCCCACACTCTCATTCCGATTATTTTGCCGCCGCCGATAATCGCCAGGGTATATTTATCCGGCGAGATGAGCGTGTGATATACGATTTTGTATTTGCCGCCTTTGGCGTCGTTAAAACAGCCGAGGTATTCGAATCCTTTTTCAAGGGCGTCGCTGATAAAAGAAACTACATAATTATTTATCTTATCGTCTTCGCAGGCTTTCATATTCCGGGCGTTTATCTGTTCTTTTATGACCGGTCCGTAAGGCCATACCATTCTTTTTTCATAAAGAGCGGCAAACATCATTGGTCCGAATATGATAAAGAGTAAAAGCGCGATTAACAGTATTGTTGACATGTCGTTTCGGTTCTCCTTTAGAAGGAAGTTTGGAGAACAATGTTAATTTCCCATCAGCCAGTTCTGAGCAAAGGCGGCGAAATCCTCCATATTGACGTTTCCATCATAATTCAAATCGTCCTGGATGGCCTGGATAGCGTTCTGCTGGATGCTCATCGTAAAATCTACTGTGTCCTCATCATATCCAGCGACGCCTTTGACTGTGCAGTTTCCACTGACAGCTACTTTTCTTCCGCGGCCATTGTGCTGATAAACGAATTCGCCTCGGCAATAGAGGCATCCATGTCCCTTATGAGCGACGCCACATTCGACTCAATTGTAACAAGCTCACCCTGAAGGGAAGCGACGGCCTGGGCGTTAAGATTGTGCTTGAGGAACAGGACCTGGTCACGAAAAGCCGCAAGCACGGGGGCCATTTTCTGCTCAGCCTGCTTCATGGCGCCGATAAGCTGGTCGCATCTGGCTTGTGTCTGTTTGTACTTCTGCTCGCTTACGCGGCGCAGGTCCTTGTTTGTGTACTGGTCCAGCTCGGATTTCCATTCCTTGAACAGTGCCTTGGTGACGTTCTCCACGTCGGATATTCGCGTCGAAATCTCTTTGGCGCTTGCCTCGCTTTTATCCAGTTCGGACTTCAGCTTGTTGTATTTGGTCTGAAGTTCACTGCCGGGGACTTTGACAACTGAGCTGAACTGTTCGAGGGCGGTTTGAAACTGTTTCTTGGTGTTCTCCTGCGCATCACGGGCTTTTTCAACGCGGCTTACAAGAATATCTCTTTTTTGCTTTCCAAAGGTCTCCATGGTTTTATAGTAGGCGCTCTGGCAGCCCGCCAGGCAAAACAGAAGACTTGTTAATCCGACGAGGGAACGTATATACGGGAAGGACCTTGTCATTTTGTCTGCTCCTATCAAGAATTTACACCAGTTTTCCGATAGAACACAACTATTCTCCCCTGTACCATCTTGATTGTCAAGCTTGTCAATGAGCCGGCATGTGCTTAGCCTTTTGACACTGCTGATTATCGGGACAGCCACTACACAAAGACATTATGTCTTATTTATTTTGGCCCTTCGACTTTGCTCCCTTCGACAAGCTCAGGACTTCGCAGGGCAGGCTGGGCGCCTTCCTGGGTGTAATTGATTGCCCTTATTGGGTAAGGGATAACTATGCCTTCTTTGGCGTATCGCTGATGGAGGCGTTTGATAAATTCGTGCTTGATGAGATACTGGTCAACGTATTCTTTACCGCGGAGGATAACAGTGAAGCCGATACTCGAATCGCCGAAGCTGTTGTAGCGAATAAACGGCTCAAAATCGGTGACGCCGCCGGGGACATCGCGCATGATTTCCTTTGCCACTTCACAGGTAATCTTTTCAACCTTATTAAGGTCGCTGTTGTAATGGACGCCGAGGTTGATTGTCACGGCCAAACCTTTGTCGGGAAGATAATAGTTCGTTACGTTTGTCTGGGTTAGTTTGGAATTGGGAATCAGGACGGTATTGTTTGAGAGCATTTTGACCTTTGTGGACCGCCAGTTGACATCGACGACGTAACCTTCTTCGCCTGAATCGAGTTTTATGTAGTCCCCGACACGGACGATACGGTTGGCGACGATGTGAAAACCCGCGAAGAGGTTGGAGAGTGTATCCTGCAGGGCGAGTGCTACAGCGAGGCCGCCGACGCCCAATGTGGCGAGAATTGGCGTTATGGAGATGCCGAGGGCATTAAGGATGACAAGGATTCCGATTGTGAAGATGGCTATCCGGCATAGGGTGTCAGTTAATGATGCGCCTGGAACTGCAGCCCCCCATTTGCCGGAGTAATGAGTTATTATTCCCGAGGCGATATTGGCTAAAACGAGAGTTACGGAGAACAGGCCGAGGACAAGCAGAATTTTGCCCGCTATATTCACAGATTTTTCCGGAATCGCGGGGAAATGCAAGGCGCAGTATATACCCAGCATAGCAAACCATATTATGAATGGGCTTTTTATGGCGTCGATAATGACATCGTCAAGCTCGCTTTTTGTGTGTTCTGCCCAGCGGCCCAAACGTATAAAGAGCAGTGCCCTGAGTAAAAATCCGATGCCAAAAACAACCAGGAACGCGGCGAAGGGCAAAACAAGCTCAACGATTGTCTGAAATTCTTTTGGTATATTCATTTTTTTAAAATGCCTTTCAAAAACAAGAAAGAATTTACTTGTTAGGCAGTAACTTAGTAATTCGAATTTGTCAAGATTATAGTTGTTAGAAGCTTAAACAGTGCTTATCAGGGGATTAGAGAGCATTTTCAGGAAGCCGAAGACTTCATCAGTGTTTTTAACATAATATTGGGCGTCGGTTTTTTTGGGTTTGCCTACAAATACAGTAAGGCCTGAATTTTCAAGAACTCTGAAGGCGTCCTCATCCGTTACATCGTCACCAATATAGATGGGAAAGGCCTGGGCGTTGTCGGAAAACGAAATATTGTGCAGGAGCCAGAGGACAGCCTTGCCCTTGTCCCATTTGACCGGAGGGTAGGCCTCAAAGAGCATTTTGCCCAAACGTACACGTATTTCATTCTGCCTGAGATTAAGCGCAGTCGCCTCATAGAAAATGGATTTAACCATCCGTATATTTTTATTGCTCACGAGGCGATAATGAACACTTAAAGACAAGCCTTTATTTTGGATAAGTATGCCTTTTATGTGACGCAGTTTGTTGTGCAGAACCCGGCTGATTTTTGCAATTATGGTTCTGTGTTTTTTGGAGACAGGTGATTTGAACCGGACTCGCGGGCCTGCCAGCTCAAGTCCGTGATTGCCGCCGTAAATGATGCCGCTAAGTCCGACAAGGCGGATAACGTCTTTGATATCGCGGCCGCTGATGACAGCGATTCTGTATCGCGGATTTTTCGACAGATTTCGTAAAAGGTCTTTAGTCTGTTTCGGAAGAACGGCGTAGGCGGGTTTTTGCGCTATGGGAGCGAGCGTGCCGTCGTAGTCGAGGAAAATAAATAACCGGAGGTCTTTTAGAAGCTGTTTTATCCTGTCCAAATTGTTTAGCAGATATTTCATAATCGCGGCCCGGTATCAGACGTATTTTGTATCGAGTATGAATAACAGGGGGTGGCGAAAAAGTCAATTTTTTATCTGGTGCCGTTGTTTGTGAATGATTCGAAAAAGGATTGTTGACTTTACGGCAGATTTCTTCTTAAATTATGTGCTAAGTGAGACGGTAAATCGGTGATTAGATATAATAAATGGATGCCTCCTGTTATTGGGGCCGGATGATGGCAGAAGCAATAAAAGCGTCAGAGCCTTTTCGATTATGCACGAGACTGCATTTGTCGGAATTGACGGGCCTTAAGGCGGCGAATCTCAGCGAACTGCTGGAACTGATAAAAACCGTTTCCGGCTCGTGCATTTATCATCATACGCATCGTTTCCTGCAGCAGCATCAATATCTTTCTCCTGAGCCGCCAAATGATTTTGCCTATTGGGTGTCCAACGTATTGGGTGAGGCGGAGCTGGGGGAAGGCCTTGCCAGTATCGATATTATTCAATATTCGAGCGTGCGCAGTTTGCGGGAGAAAATCATCCTCGTTATAGAAAAGTATCTTAATAAAAGACCTCTTGCGCAGAAGAGGTTTGTTAATCCCGGCGCGGAGTTTCATTTCATAAAATCGGTAAGTTTTGTTTTTCCGACGCATTACGCAGCCAATGATTTGAAAGAATTGGTGGACATCCTGAAGAAGGCAACCCTTGACTCTATTTATTTTCACATTTTCGAGTCGCGTCTGCGATTGGAGAAGGGGAAAAACGACATTTCGCTTTGGATAGAAAAAGCAATAGGCGACAAGCCGCTGGCCGATAAGATTTCACGTCTTGACCCATATACTTTCACCCTTGATGACCTGCGGAAGAAGCTTGTATCGCTGATAGAAAGGAGCATGCGTTCCTGATATGGGCATATTGGACGATTATATTCCTATCGTAGGCCAGGGAATTATAGACGATTTGCAGCTGGCAGCGGAAAAACTGAACGGCAAAAGCGTTCAGATGGTAAATTCCACTGCCGTCGGCGGCGGGGTTGCTGAGATATTGAACAGGATGGTTCCGCTGCTCAACGAGCTGGGTATAAATACGAAATGGAACGTCATTCACGGCGGAATGGACTTTTTCTCGGTTACAAAGAAATTTCACAATGCCCTGCATGGAAAGCAGGAGGAAATTACGCAGCACGATTTCGATGTTTTTATGGACACCAGCCGTCAGAATATAGAGCACGTTGAAACGAGCAGTGACATTGTTTTTATTCATGACCCGCAGCCGATAGCGCTGATAAACAAAAAAACCGACAACAAATGGATTTGGCGATGCCATATCGACGTGTCCAATCCCAGTCAGGCGGTCTGGGAGTTTTTGAAGGGTTTTATGACGAGGTATGACGCGGCTGTATTCTCGGCGCCAAGTTTTTCTCGGGATTTGCCGATGAGACAATTTCTGATAGCTCCTTCAATCGATGCGTTGAGCGACAAGAACAAAGAACTGCCGCAGGAAACGATTGACGCCGTTTTGCATAAGTACGGCATTGACAACAGCAAACCCATAATCACTCAGATATCGCGTTTTGACCGGCTCAAGGACCCTCTCGGCGTTATTGAAGCGTACCTGCTGGTAAAAAGGCATATCGACTGTCAGCTTATTCTCGCGGGCGGCACGGCTTCTGACGACCCCGAAAGCGTCCAGGTTTTTGAGGAAGTAAAGGAAAAAGCACAGCAGGACCCTGATATACATATCCTGTTGATGGCCCAAAATGACATAGAGGTAAACGCGCTGCAAAGGGCGTCAACGGTAATTACGCAGAAATCGCTTAAGGAGGGTTTTGGATTGACGGTTGCCGAGGCCCTGTGGAAAGCCAAGCCGGTAGTCGCGTCCGCCGTGGGCGGGATACCATTGCAGATTGCCCACAAACATTCAGGGCTGCTTTGCTATTCGGTAGAAGGCGCTGCCTTTGCAATCAAACAGCTTCTTAACGCCCCCGAATACGCGAAGAAGCTGGGCCAAAACGGACGGGAACACATACGCAATAACTTCCTTTTGACCCGTCATCTTCGCGATTACCTGTTATTGTTCCTTTCGTTGTATCACACGGAAAATGTAGTATTATTTTAACGCGGTTCAATGATTACTAAAAAAGTCACAACACTCACAATCCCGTTATTCCCATATCTACGGGCTGGCCGCCGAAAGCCGCAGGAAACAAAGAGGATTCGTCCTGAAGACGCTTTGGACCTGAAGGAGATGCTCAAGGAAATCAGAAAAAGTGAGGTGGCTTCTTTTAGCGTTGCCGGCCACCATTGGTCGCTGGCATCTGTATTCAGCTCTTACAGTCCCGATATTCACGTAATGTTTCTTGAAGCAAGCCCGAATCGTTACATCCCCGGCCCGGAAATAATTCCTGACCGGGAAGGCGAGGGTCTGATGAAACTATGGGCGGCGACTTTGGAATTGATTGCCAAAAGAAAAACAGTCGCTACCCTTCACGCCGGCTATAACTGGTCGCCGAGGGCATGGGGAAGAGAGGAGGAGAAAACAGGATTCCAGAGTTTGCCTACAAAATGGCATCCGCATCTGTGGGGCTGGCCTGCTTTTGGCAAATTGTCATCGTTTGCCAGGCCAATTGAAACCTCGACACTTACGCCTCAGGAAAGACGGTTATTGGGCGATAATAATTACGCGAAGCCATTTGGTGTGCTTATAAAAAAAAGGATGGCAGAAACATTTTCGAAGGGCAGTTTGTTTTATAAGCTTTTTCCGCGGCGTAACTGGCGTATTGACGGCAGAGGAATATATGCCAGATTTAACTTATCTGTTCCGCAAATTTTGAGAACTCCTGGATTCTTCAGTCAGGTTTTAAAACCCCTTGCAACGATGCTTGAAGGAATAATGTGTGAATTGACTGAGGTCTTTACGACAATCAGGTGCGTGGATATTGACCGGATATTAGTCGCGACAGAAAAAATGTGTCTTAAAAATCTGGCAATACTCAGGGCAACGCCTGTTATGCGGGATGAAAAAGCCGTAAGAAAAATATTTATACAAAGCAAATACCCAACCGGTCTTCTGGAATCACTTTGGCAGCCCGTTTGGAACAGGTGTCACGAAAAGGGGGACCCCGCGGACTGGTGGCGCAAAGGATTCGCATACGCGCTAATTTTCAAAGGGCCGTCAAGGGGAGGATGGGGGGAGCTAAGAATGATGCCGGGCGTTTATGTCGGGCCGGGTGGTGTGGTGGAAGCCGAAGGATGTATAATCAAAAGACTGGAAGATAAGAAGTTTTCCGAGTACGAGATACGGCAAAAAAGTAAGGAACTCCAAAACATGGCCGAAGACCTGAAGGAGCTTGGTTTTCGCTGATAATCCTTACGCTAAGGTTTTTTGAGTGCTGTCAGTTCTGTGATAATATTGGCGGCCCAGCGGTAAACGTTGTTTTCCCTGATTATATTTCGCATTGTTTCCATTCTCTGACGTTTTTCTTCGGTGGGCAGCTCTATGGCATATTTGATTGCGTCGGCAAATTCTTCTATCGAATACGGGTTTATCTGGACCGCACCTGTTAATTCCCTGATAGCTCCTGTAAAGCCGCTTAATATCAGGGCACCATTCGCATCGGGCTTCCATGCAACGTATTCTTTGGCCACAAGGTTCATACCATCATGCAGAGAGCTGACAATGCAGAAATCGGCAAGCTCGTAATAAGGTTTTATTTCCTCGGGAGAAAAATGTCGTTCGAGGTATATAATCGGTTTCCAGTCGCCTTCGGAATACTTCCAGTTCTTCTTTTCAACCAGTTCATCAATTTCGGCCATAAGGTCGTGATAACTTTTTATGTGTGTTCTGCTGGGAGCGGCAAGCTGGATAAATACGAATTTATGTTTATATTCGGGATATTTTTCAAGGAACCGGTCTATTGCGAGAATACGCTCTTTTATGCCCTTGGTATAGTCGATTCTTTCCACGCCTATTCCAACTATCTTATCTTCAAGCGCAAATTCCTTTCGGATGCGTGCTATCTGTTCCTTATTGTCCGCCGACTTTTTTGGTGTATCTGTATAGCTGTCGATGCTTATTGGAAATGCCTTAACATAAGTTGTTTTTCCTGAGCGAACGACCGTGAATTTTTCTGTATCGATTCTTGATTCGAGAAGACGGTTGGCAGTGTCCAGGAAGTTATTGCAGTGGTTCTGGACGTGGAAGCCAATCAGGTCGCAAGAGAGCATTCCGTCGAGGATTGGTTCGTAGTAAGGGCAAATGGCGAGAACCTCGGGGTTGGGCCAGGGTATATGCCAGAAGAGTGCTATTGTCGCATCCGGCCTTTTTTCTTTTATCATTTTCGCGAGCAGGGTGAAATGGTAATCCTGAATAAATATGAAAGGATTATTGGCGGGAAGCTCCTCTATGACGGCGTCGGCAAACTTTTGATTAACTTGTTTATACATCTGCCAGTCGGACTCTCTGAATATGGGACGCACGTAAGTGATGTGGCAGAGGGGCCACATTCCTTCGTTTGCGAAGCCATAGTAATAACCCTGTTCTTCCTCTTTCGAGAGCCAGACCCTTTTGAGGATGTAGCGATTATCGTCAGGAGGCACACCGAGTTTGTTTTTTGAGTTTACGAATTTTTTATCAACATTGCCTGCGCCGTGCGCAATCCAGGTTCCTCCGCAGGCGCGCAGGATGGGGTCTATGGCGGTTACGATTCCGCCCGCGGGACGAATACATCGGCTTGCGCCGGTTTTTTCGTCGAGGACATGCATATAGGGCTCTCTATTCGAGACCACAATGAGGGCGTTTTCTCCGAGTTTGGCGCGAACGAGGTCTTTGAGTTTGGATTCGGTCCATAAATCGTCCTGCTGAATTCTGGCCGATGCTTCTTCTGAGACCGCTTTGCGAGCGATTCTCAGATTCAATGCCACCTGCTCGACCTCCGAAGCCAGTTTTCCCAGCTCGCCGTCTTTGATATTATGCGGCGAATCGGTTTCACCTTTCTGGAATTTGCAGAACCATTCGGTCAATTGCAGGACAGGCAGGACGAATATACGCCTTTGGATTGTCAGGATAATCAATATTATAAGCGTCAGCAAAACGGATAACGCGATACTGATACGCTTCCATAATTCGGTCAGACCGGAAAATACATATGAGGTGTCATATATGACTTCAACAAGACCGAGGGGCTTGCCGTTGTCATCGACTATGGGCAGAATGTATGTGTAGAAAGAATGGTCTTTAAATCTACGCAGTGCGCTGCGAGGAGTCTTATCAGCAGTTATTTCTTTAAGGTAGGCAGTGTCTCTCTGCTTCCAGTCGGCAAACCTTTCGGTTATGGCCATGACCTGTCCCTCGGTGTTATATAAGGCGCATCCCTGTAGCCGTTCTCTTTTCTGAAAGATGTCAACTAATCGGGCAGCGGCATTAATATCATTGCTGTCGAACACATATCTTGCGGAAAAACCAACGCTTTCGGCAACTGCCTGGGCCTTCCTGTGGAGCTCGTCCATAAACTTGGTTTCTTCAGAACGGACCTGCACTACGCCGAACGCGATGAAGACGATGGCAACAATAATAAGAATTGGCAGAACGAATAGCAGGATTCTTTTCATCTTACTTGCTCGCTTCCTGACTGTAATTAACTGCCCTGATTGGATATGGGATTACTATGCCTTCTTTGGCGTATTGTTGATGGAGGCGTTTGATGAACTCGTGCTTTATAAGATACTGATCCACGTATTCTTTGCCGCGAAGGATGACAGTAAATCCAATACTTGAATCGCCAAAGGTGTTGTAGCGAATGAAGGGGTCGAATTCTGGTACTCCGCCTTGGACTTCGCGCATAACTTCCTTTCCCACTTCACAGGTTATCTTCTCAACTTTCTTCAGGTCGCTATTATAATGCACGCCGACGTTAACAAGAACGGCTAAATCCTTGTCGGGAAGATAATAATTCGTTACGTTTGTCTGGGTCAATTTCGAATTTGGAATCAATATAGTATTGTTTGCGAGCATTTTGACTTTTGTGGTTCGCCAGTTGACATCAATGACATAGCCCTCTTCACCGGATTCGAGTTTTATGTAGTCGCCGACCCTGACAATGCGGTTTGTCATTATATGAAACCCGGCGAAAAGATTTGAGAGCGTATCCTGAAGCGCCAGCGCCACTGCCAGACCTCCGACGCCTAATGTGGCGAGGATTGGGGTTATGGAGATGCCGAGGGCATTCAGAATCACGAGAATGCCGATTGTGAAAATAATTATCCGGCTTATGGTTTGCGTTAGTGATGCGCCGGGCAGGGCAGCTCCCAATTTGCTGGAGTAATGAGTTATCAAACCCGACGAGATATTCGCCAGAACCAGCGTCACAGAGAACAAGCCGAGAACAAGCAGAACCTTGCCCGCCGTATTCACAATGTTCTCGGGCAGTTTAGGAAATTGCAGCGCTATGTATATTCCCAGCATCAGGAACCATATAATAAAAGGCCCCTTTACAGCGGCTATAATCACATCATCTAGATTGTGTTTTGTGCTTTGCGCCCAGCGGGTAAGGCGTCTGAAAATCACCCCTCTCAACACAAACCCCAGGGCCAAAACCAGCAGAAAAGTTACGAGGGGCAACGCAAGCTCAATACTGTATTGCAGGAGAGTTTCTTTATTTATAGGCATAGTTATTCACCGCTTTTCCCGGCCCGATGCAACAGGCTGTCGCTGTTTTAAACGAAAAATATTTTTTGAAAAGCCAAAAGTCCCAAGCTGGCTATTATTTGAACAAGCCGACTGCGGCATGTGCGACTGACCAGATTACCGCCGAGATTATAATAAGCAAAACGGCGTATTTGCGCCAGTGCGAAAGCGTAGCGGGCTCGCCGGTCGTAGTTTGGCCATCGAGAAACTTTATATCGAGGAATCTAACGATAATTATGGCGGGAACAACGCACCAGAAAATTATGTCGGAAGTCCGAGTTGAGCTGCTTTCGCCCATGAGAATATTGGCGGCGCATATCATCAGAGTGAAGTTGCCTAAAAACATCCAGAAGATTCTCGCCAATATAGCTAATACTCCTCTTTGTTTGTCGGTGGTCTGGTTGGCTGGGGCAGACATAACGCGTCTCCTAAAAAAATCGTTTAACCTGATTTATTTAGGTGGCGGCCCGACCACCCCGTTTTTGCCTGCAGGATTTGTGTAATCCCGCACCCTTTCTATCATTTAAAGTAATCTACATTAAATAATGAGTCAAGTTTTAGTTTTATTTAAATTTCGCCGGTGTTGAGGCAGGTCGACAGGGGGTTAAGACAAACGTATAATGGCGGGGATGGCATTCAGCAAAGATGAAAAGACGTTGTTTGCGAAAGGCGAACAGGCAAAATTAACGGCTGCTGCGCCTTTAGCGGTTCGGATGCGGCCGAGGACTCTCGATGAGTTCGCGGGGCAGCAGCACTTCATCGGCGAAGGGAAACTATTGCGGAGGATACTGGAAGCGGACGCGTTGAGCAGCTTGATATTTTACGGGCCGCCGGGGGTTGGCAAGACATCGCTTGCTATGGTAATCGCCAACCAGACAAAGGCGGAGTTTCGATATATAAGCGCGCCTGCGGCGAGCGTAAAAGATATCCGGGACGTGATAGCGGAGGCGAAAGACAGATTGGCATCGTCGAGCAAGCGAACCGTCTTGTTTATCGATGAAATACACCGCTTCAATCGGGCACAGCAGGACGTGCTTCTGGATGATGTGGAGTCCGGGATAGTGATATTCATCGGGGCAACGACGGAAAACCCGTTTTTCGCAGTCAATTCGCCTTTGATAAGCAGAAGCACGGTGTTTTATTTTGAGCCATTAAGCGAAGATGATGTTGTCGGATTATTGAAACGGGCGATAGCGGATAAGGAGCGGGGGCTTGGTAAATACGATATCGAGGCGGAAGATAAGGCGCTGAAGTATCTTGCGACGGTGTGCGATGGAGATGCAAGAAAGGCGATGACTGCCTTGGAAGTGGGAGTTTTGTCGCAAAAAGGCACAAAGGTAGTTAAATTTGATTTGCAGACGGCGAAGGACTCGATACAGGGTAAGACGATTGATTATGACCAGACGGGCGATACGCATTACGATTTGGCGAGCGCCTTTCAAAAAAGTATGCGGGGAAGCGACCCGGACGCGACGGTTTACTGGCTGGCGAGAATGATAGCGGGAGGGGAGGATGTGCGGTTTATAGCCCGAAGAATCGCGGTTTGCGCGGCGGAGGACGTGGGCAACGCGGATCCTATAGCGACGGTTTTGGCGGCGGCTGCGGTGCAAATCAGCGAATTTGTGGGGCTTCCTGAGGCGCAATTGGCGCTTGCTCAGGCGGCGATTTATGTGGCTTGTGCGCCGAAATCGAATGCGGCATCATCGGCGATTTGGACGGCGGTTGGCGATGTGCAGAATGAGAAAATGGTGGCGGTCCCAAAACATTTGAAGGATAGCCACTACCGGGCGGCGAAAAAGATGGGTTTCGGAGCGGAATACAAGTATCCGCACAGTTTTGAGGGCGGATTTGTAGTGCAGGAATACCTTCCGGGCGGTATAAAGAAGAAATATTATAAGCCGACGGACAGAGGATACGAAAAAAATATACGGGGTTATTTACAAAAGCTCGAAATACTGATAAAAGATAGCAAGGCCAAAGGGATTGAACGGCCGAATGGAGCAGGATAACGGTTGAATGGAGTACCTTATGGACAAGGCGCAGTTGCGGCTGGAATTGCAAAAGTGTCTGGTAAGCATA
>JBFZBL010000086.1:0-6071 GCA_041308485.1 Phycisphaerae bacterium
TCCCTCGCCTTTAATTCCATCAACGACTCTACCGAAACAAGGAGTTTATCTAACGACCAATCCATCATCTCAACATTAACTTTACCCGCCTCAATCTTGGATAAATCAAGGATATCATTTATAAGTTCCAGCAGGTTATGGCCGGCTTCCCTGATTATATTAACATTCTTTATCTGTTCATCGGTCAGGTCTTCTTCGGCCAGCAAATCAGAAAAACCAATAATAGCATTCATAGGTGTGCGGATTTCATGACTCATATTCGCGAGGAACTGGCTCTTGGCCTTATTGGCCGCCTCAGCACAGAATGCCAGTTCTGTTTCCTTGGCCATTGACTCCTCAAGCTCTTTGTTGAGCTTGACCGACTCCGCTACGGCTTTCTGCAATCGTTCCTCGAAACGTTTTCGCTCCGTGATATCGCGAACGACACCAATCGAATGCCATCCGTCATGCAGATGCACAGCCGAAAGCGATAATTCTATTGGAAATTCTTCGCCATTCTTACGCAGGGCAGTAAGCTCAATTACCTGTCCCACTGCTCTTCCCTGGCCCAAACGACGAAACTCTGCAAAAGCCCTCATATGGTCATTATGGAAGCGTCCCGGGGCGAGTAGTTTGTGCAGATTCTGCCCCAGAGCCTGGTCAACTGTATAACCAAAGATGCGCTCTGCTGAATCATTCCACATACTAATATTACCCTCTGGGTTCAGCATTATAATAGCATCTTGAGCGGCGCGAATTACGGTTTTTAATCTTTCCTCGCTTTGCCGCAGTGCTGCCTCAGCCCGCTTGCGCTCGGTGATATCTCGAACAACAACTATCGAGTGCCATCCCCCCTGCACTTGCACAACTGAAAAAGACAGTTCAACTGGGAATTTCTCAGAGTTTTTTCGCTGGGCGATAAGTTCGATGACCTGCCCTTTCTTGCTCCGGCAAAACGTATCAAAAAGCTGACGATGGTCCTTTTGGATACCTTGCGGTGCAAGCTTGTAAAGGGGCGAACCAAGAATTTGGTCTGATGTATAACCGAATATGCGTTCTGCTGAATCATTCCACACACTGATATTGCCCTCGGGATTCAGCATTATAATGGCATCCTGAGCGGCATGAATCACTGTCTTCAATCTCTCTTCACTTTCACGCAGGGCTTTGCCGTGCGACTCAATCCCTTTATCTGTTCGGCCAAGTATGACGTAGACAAAACCGAAAAGAAGCGAAAGCAGCAGAACAATTCCCACTCCCAAAAAACCGAGAAAACGCAAAAATTCAGCCTTCTGCCTGGAAATGTCATATATGACGATTAAGTTGCCGACATGGCTGTTTGAAACGTCATTAAAAGGCAGAAAAACAACCCGTTTTGTTGCACCATCTTTTGTGAATTCCAGTTTCGAATTTGAGTTCAGATGAGATACCCGTTCCATATATGATGCCACTTCAACGGGCAACTGCGGCAGAGAGCTGTAAACAAGCACTTCGTTTGGGAAACTGCCCCAATCCGCCTCGCGGCCGAGTATCGACATACCTGATTCCCACTCCTGGCGATTGAGCCTGTTTTTGAAAACTGTCACTGCAATATTAATTAAATGCTTTTGCTGCACTCCCTGCAAAAGGTCTTCTATCTCCTTGCCCATTTCAGCAAAGCCGATTAGCTCTCCTCCCTCAAAAACAGGCTCCACTACCCTCAGAGTAAATGTGCCCAATGGTCCTAATTCAATACCGGAAGCGGTTTTGCCGGTTCGTTTGGCCTCGCAAACTGTAAACCGGTCAATGAGGTCACCATATTTCTCGGGCTTATGAACCCGCACAATGTTGACCAGGTCGGGGCCATGAAAGTATAAATGCGTTATCTCGTATTGCTGTCGCATCAAATCGTATTGTTTTTGATGTAATACCAGCAGCTGCTCCCGGTCACATGTTTTAAGTGCGGCAATCGTTTTGCCGTCACTAACAATAGGTTGAAGAGCAATATCCAGACTGTCGGCATGCAGCTTCAGTGCTTGCGAAAAATCTTTTGGAATAACGGCAATGTCTGAATAAACCAATTCATTAAGATGGCGATTGTATTGACATAACAAAGCTGTGCCGAAACCAATGACCAGTATAAGCAGTGCGGCGGCCAGCGGCAGCATCAAACGTCGCAAGACCGGCTTTTCTGCCAGCACTTCCTGAGAATGACGGCTTAACATGTTGCTCAAAATCACAATGAGTATTACAACCGTCAGCGCCGCCGGGATGACAGCGCGGCTGGCAATGGTCTCCCTCCATTCTTTGGCATCTATATCCACCCCCAAAACAATGGTCTTACCGCTCTTTGCATCAAACATAGGCACGAAGGCGGAAACCCAAGTACCCCATCGGTCTGCTGTCGGTCCTTCCGCTGCTTCCTGGCCTGTAGAAAAAACACGATGCTGCGCCGCTGACGCTTCGTCATAGAGTTGGCCCGGCGGTGATTCATCTTTAGAACCGGCCGGTTCGGAATCAGCATAAAAGAAAATCCTCCCGTCCGAACCGCAACCCATGAGATATATAAAACGGCATTTAGCCGTTGCCTGACGAACTTCCATTAAACGCATCTTCAGACGCAGGTAATCAGCGGATTTAAGGTCTGCTTTTGAACCCGACAGGCGGCCAACACTCTCGGTGTTTACCATTTTCGCTATTATTCTGCCTTTTTCGAGCAGGTCCGCCCGCATGCGACGGTCCGTATGGTAAGCCGTCGCCCAGCTTACCAGCGCGCCCGCAAACACCACCGCCAGTATCACGTAGAATGCTCTTGTTCGCAATATCATGCCAATCTTTTTTATCACGGTATTTACCCTGTTATACAACCCCTCTTGTTCCTTCAGATATCGACAGGATATCAGATGTGAATAATCATACAAAACCACGTTTTCTGGCAATAAATCGACCGCCTCAATCGCTGCTGATAAATAACCTGAAAGCTTGTTTAATATGACCCTCTCTCTTCTTTTTGCTTGGAGTTGGACCAAACCGCCTGCGATTATAAGACGTAAAAACGCACCGGTACAGCCTTTTCGGGAGGAATGTCACTCAAGTCTGATTACACTTATTTATGCGCAATCCTGATTTCTTCGGCTATGATTTTCAGCCCCGTTTCGACTTTTTCAATATCCTGCGCATAGCTTATGCGAACGCATTGCTGTTTGTGCTCCCAGTCATCATAAAGACCGGGGAAAAAATAATGGCCGGGGACTATGAGAACGCCGCGTTTTTTCAATCGCTGATACAATTCGGCATCGGTAGTTTTCAAGGCGGGCAGCCAGAGCCATAAAAAAAACGCCCCTTCCGCCTTATGAATATGAAAATCAATTCCGTCGAGCAGTCCACGAAGTTTTTGAACCGCCCATTTCGCCTTGTCCTGGTAATAGGGTCTTATCACTTCTTTACTTAGCCGAACCAGCTCGCCTGTTCGCACAAGTTCGGTCCCAATCGCGGCGCCCAAACTGGCTGTGCTCAAGCTGGTCACCGCGTTCATCTCAGAGACCATTTCGATAATTTCTTCGCGAGCGATAACAATACCTGTCCGCGTCGCGGGAAGCCCGAACTTCGACAAGCTCATACATACAATCGTGTTTTCATTCCAGAGGGGCCTCGCCTCGGTGAAAATTATATTCGGGAAAGGCGAGCCGTATGCGTTGTCGATTATCAGCGGGATATCCCTGGCCCGTGCAAGCGAATCGAGTTTGGCAACCTCCGCGTCAGTCAGGACATTTGCTGTTGGATTGGTAGGTCTTGAAATACAAATCGCGCCAATATCCTCATCTATGTTAAGCCGGTCAAAATCAATGTGATATTTGAAGGTGTGTTCATCGATGTGCTCGATATCGGGTTTATTCGCGATAAACAACCCATCTGTAAAACCCACATCACAATAACCAGTGTATTCGGGGGCCAGCGGGAGCAAAATTTTCTTTTTTGAGCCGTCTTCGAACTCGCCCGCGAAGATATTGAAGAGTATGAAAAACGCCGACTGACTGCCGGCCGTAAGAGCAATATTGCCCGGCCTGATATTCCACCCGCACTCGGCCCGCAGCAATCCGCAGATTCCCTCAATAAATTCCTTGTTGCCCTGAGGCCTGTCATAATCGCCGACCGCCCGCTCAAATGCCCCTTTCTTCGAAAGAAGCTCGCTCATTAGCCGGCGAAAAATTTCGTCCACTTCGGGTATATGTGCAGGATTACCTCCTCCGAGCATCAGGACATCAACGCCTGCCTTCAGCCCCTCGCCCATATCAACCATCAACTGGCTGATTCCAGACCTGCGTTTTATCTTTTGACCAAACCGTGAAACTTTCATTGTGCCTTTATTGGCTATTCTTCTCTGCGATGTCCCCGGCAATCGGCAGCTTGAACTTCTCGCCCTGGTAGGCCTTAATCATGAGCAGAATCCAGAGAACAACTCCCGCCAAAGCCAGAAGACCGTTAACCAAAGACAAAAGCGGAATTAGAAAGTGTACTCCCATCGCAGCGAATATCCCCACGAACATCCCCAGCGCAATGCTTAATATAAACAGCGCGCCGAAAACAATCATTGACTGCAGGGCGTGAAAACGGACAAATTTATTTTCCTTCTCGATAAGAAAAAATATAAGCCCTGTAAGCCAGCCTAAAACATAGCACAACAACCCTGCAACATTAGCTTGAATGCCGGTCGAAGTCTTGCCCAAATCTTTCTGTTCCATAAATCATCCTTTCTCAATTCTTTTTGTCAGGCGTTTGTTTATCCATCACCTTAAAGGACTTCGTTGACTTGTCCTTCAGCTTAAGCTGGTCATTTAATATCTCAATCGACAAAGTATAGTTGCCCTCTTCGCCCTTTGCAATCAAATCCAACTTGAAGGAATTAGCGCCTTCTTTCATTTTTTCTATTGTCCGCGTGTATATCTGTTTGGCCAGTCCTTTCTTCAATTCCATATTAACTGTGAAAGGTCCGGCAAAATCGTCCGAAGCATTCACATCAACCAAAACGAGCAAAGGCTGGCCCGCAGGCACTATTCCCTTTGCTTCCCCGTCAATAGTGATTTTCTTTATGTCAATCTTGGGTAAAGGC
This sequence comes from Phycisphaerae bacterium, assembly GCA_041308485.1. Taxonomy (GTDB): domain Bacteria; phylum Planctomycetota; class Phycisphaerae; order Sedimentisphaerales; family Anaerobacaceae; genus Fen-1362. The sequence continues at coordinate 5,069 of JBFZBL010000086.1, forward strand.
TGCTTCTTGACTGCCTTTTTCTCTGCCGGCTTTACTTTTTCGGATGCAACCGGCGGTTTGGTTTTGGCGGCCGGCTTTTGGGCAGCCTGTGTCTTTTGAGTCTTGACATCCGCAGGGGCTTTTTCTTCTCCGGTAATAGTTTCCTTAGCCGGTTCTGTTTCCTGCGACATCTTATCTTCTTTCGACGCTGCTGAAGCAGGCAATACTTCATATTCGATTGTTTGTTCCGTCGGTGAAGATTCATCTTTGGCTTCAAGTGTGAGATAATAAATCCCAGCCTGATTAAGCGTGAAGCTCTGGCTGTAGTTGAGGTTATTTGTATCGCAATTCTGGGTTGCAACCTGACTTTCCTTTTTGGTGTTTTTATAGGTCGCTTTCAGGGTCACCTTTTTTATATGCGAATCCGAATCGGTAATTTTAGCGGTGATCGTGATATTTTTGTTCACTTCCTGCTTAGGAGGATTGGGCGCAAAGCCACGTATCACCGGCGCTGCAGGTGCGCTGGTTTTGATGTTCAAAATTGCTTTAACAGCCAGAGGCCACCCGGCCTTGGCCTGGGCGTTCAAGGAAATCTTGTAGGTCTTGTTGGGTAATAACCCCGCCAGCGTATGGCTGGTCTGGTTGATGTTGGTAATATCGACCGGAGAGAAGGTCGCACTGCCTGATTCCGGGGTGAGCGTATATTTGGCGAAGTCGGCAGCCAGCGGACATTTTTTCCACGACAGCGATATTGAAGTGGTGGTAACCGCTGTCGATTTAAGCTCCCATAAATCCCCGCCGAACATAGTGCAGTCATACTGGCCTGTTTCGGTAATGTTGCCCTTCATGTCTTTGCACTTTATCCGTATTTTATAGTTACCACCGACTAAGCTTGAATCGCTCACCGCTGTTTTATAACCCGCGGAGACGCTGCCTAAGAACAAGGAAGAATTGTAGGTGTACCAGGGCGTATTTTTGATTTGGCCATTGGGGAATTTGTATTCGAGCGAAACGGTGGATACTT
>JBFZBL010000087.1:0-6014 GCA_041308485.1 Phycisphaerae bacterium
ATTGTCAAACGAATCGAGATGACCGACCCCATGGATTTCTTCGCCAAAATAAGCGACTACGGACGTGCAAAGAACTGCTGCCTGCTCGAATCAAAGGAATACCTCCGCGGCTCAAGCGCACTTAGCTTCGGCACAGCAAAGCCGGCTCTGTATCTTACAGGCAAAGGAAACGAATTCGAAATCAGGGCCTTGAATAAAACCGGCAGGAGAATGATTAAATATCTGACCTTCGACCCGAAAAGATTCGGCTTCTGCGAAACCGCGGACTTCAACGCCGAACGAATTAAAGGCATAATCAGAAAACCCGCAGGGTTAGTCGATGAGCAGACCCGCCTGACAAGCACAAACCAGATGGATGTACTGCGAGCTGTTGCCTTCTCATTCCGGCTCGCAAGCAAACCCTTCCGTGTTACCTGCGGGCTTCTCGGCGCGTTAAGCTACGACTTCATCGATCAGTTTGAAAATCTGCCCGCCAATGAAACCGACCTGCTCGGCAATCCCGATTATGAACTGTACTTCGCGGACAATATCTTCCTGATGGACCACGAGAAAAACGAGGGTTACATCGTCGTCAATGTTGTTATCACCAATGGCAACAGAGCGGAAGTAATAAACGAGGCGCAGGAGTGTTTCGACTACTATGAAAATATCGCTCGGTTCGAAACGCCAAAGGCAAAAAAACACGAAGCTCCCCTGCCAAAGCCATCGACCGACACAAACCAGAAAGAATACGAGAATATGGTGCGGGCCGCCAAGAAGCACATCTTAGATGGGGATATTTTTCAGGTGGTGCTGAGCAGGACGAAGGTTGAGCCGTGCGCCGATGAGCCTTTGGACGTATATAAGCGGCTGCGTGAATTGAACCCGTCGCCTTATATGTTTTACATAAATACGCCGAATACGGCGCTATTGGGCTCAAGCCCGGAACTGAATCTGCGCGTCAGCGGCACAGAGAACCGCAACGTGGAAATCAGGCCGATAGCGGGGACAAAACCACGGGGCAGGGTCAACGGTAAGCTCGACGAGGATATCGACTTTAGATATGAAGCGGAATTGAAAATCGACCGCAAAGAGTTGGCTGAGCACATGATGCTCGTTGATTTGGCGAGGAACGACATCGCCCGCGTGGCGCAGCCGGGAAGCAGGGTTGTAACAGAACTGCTTACGGTGGAAAAATACGAATCAGTTCAGCACCTGGTGAGCAATGTCAAAGGGACATTAGCCAGCAATCTCGACGCCTTAAGCGCATACCTCGCGACAATGAATATGGGAACCCTGACCGGCGCGCCGAAGATAGAGGCAATGAAGATTATAAGGCAATTGGAGAAGACAAAACGCGGATACTATGGCGGAGCGGTGATGTACCTGACGGTTGACGGGCAATTCGACAGTTGCATCACGATAAGAAGTTTGCAGATTAAGGACAATAAGGCGTATATTCGGGTTGGGGCGGGGATAGTTCACGACAGCGTCCCGAAAACTGAATTTGAGGAAACAGAGCACAAGGCCGGCTCGTGTATGCGGGCCTTGAAAGGATAATAAGCGGGGACAATTATGAGTGAGAAAAAAAGACGAGTTTTGTTCATCGATAATTTTGATTCGTTCACGTATAACCTCGTGGATGACTTTTGCAAGCGGAATTGTGAGGCAAGGGTTTACCGGGCGGACATGTCGATTGAGGATTTAAAACAGGTGGCGGAAAAGTTCGAGCCGGATTTGCTCGTAATTTCGCCCGGCCCGGGGACACCCGCTACGTCAGGCGTAACGCTTGCGGCAATCGATTATTTTAAAGACAAGCTGCCCATCTTCGGGGTCTGCCTTGGACACCAGGCGATAGTGGAATATTTCGGGGGCAAGGTTGGCCACGCCCCTGAGCCGGTGCACGGCAAGCCCTCGCGGGTAACGCACAATAGACAAGGTGTATTCGCCGGGGCGGAGAATCCTCTGCAGGCGGGACGATACCACAGTTTGTGCGCAGTAACGATGCCGGAATGTTTAGAGGTGACAGCTGAATTCGAGGGCGTGAATATGGGTATCAAACACAAAACGCTGCCCATCTACGGCGTGCAGTTTCATCCCGAAAGTATTCTTACGCCCGCGGGCGGCAAAATCATCGAAAATATTATGAAAATCGCGGAAGAATACACAAACACTCAAAGGGTCTGAATATGGCGACGATAACCGAATACATAGAGCCCATGCTTCGCGGCCAACACCTGACTTTCGAGCAGGCGGGCAAGGTCCTCGATATTATCTTTGAAGGCGAGGTGCCCGAAACGCAAATCGCGGCTTTTTTAACCGCAATGCGGTGCAAGTCAGCTTCCTCTGCTGAATTCGCCGGGCTGGCGAAATCACTGCGGGCCCATTGCGTTAAAGTTGACACCGGCCTTGACAACCTCGTCGATACCTGCGGGACAGGCGGAGCGACAGTAAAGACGTTCAACATATCAACGGCGGCTGCCCTCGTCGCGACCGGCGCTGGGGTTCGCGTAGCTAAACACGGCAATCGCGCCATAACCAGCAAGTGCGGCTCGGCGGATGTCTTCGCCGAACTGGGAGTGAATATCGAAGCGGGACCGGACATAGTGGCGCGGTGTATAAAAGAAGCGGGAATAGGATTTATGTTTGCGCCAAAACACCATCCCGCGATGAAATACGTCCAGCCCGTGCGCAAGGCACTGGGCTTCAGGACAGTATTCAACATATTAGGTCCCCTCGCCAACCCCGCTGGTGCACAGGGACAGGTAATGGGTGTCCCCGAAGAAGGTCTTATGCCAATTGTCACCGAGGCGCTGCATTTGCTTGGCGTCAAGCGGGTGATGATAGTGCACAGCGACGGGCTTGATGAAATCAGCACGATGGGGCCGACAAAAATTACGGAGCTCAAGGCGGGCAAAATAACCGAATCGATACTGGACCCGGGTGATTATGGGATTAAAAAGGCCTCGCTCGACGACCTCAAAGGCTCAGACGCCAAAAGCAACGCCGAGGCAGTAAAAAATATAATAAGCGGAAAAGAAACAGGCGCCAGAAAAGATATAGTTGTGCTAAACGCGGCGGCGGCGATAATTGTGGCCGGACTGGCTGACAATTTTGGTTCCGCGCTGTGTATCGCCGGGCAGGCAATAAGCAGTGGTGAGGCGGCGCAACGGCTGGAAATGTTAGTCCAGATTTCAAAGGGTTGAGAAAGGGACTTCTATGAGAATGGTGGCGGTCAAAGTGAAAATCTGCGGCCTTACGAATTACGAGGACGCGGCGGCAGCGGCAGAAATGGGCGCGGATATGCTGGGTTTCAATTTTTACCCAAAAAGCCCGCGATATATAAAGCCTGCGGACGCAGTGAAAATCATAAACCGGATACCCGCTTTCGTTGACATCGTGGGCCTGTTCGTCAACGACACCTTCGAACATATCGAGCAGGTAATAGATGAATGCCGTCTTGACTGGGTTCAGTTCCATGGCGACGAGCCACCAAAATACTGCGAGCAGTTCGGAACGCTCAACGTACACACAATGAAAGCGATTCGCGTCAAAGACGCAAAAGACATCAAACGAGCGGAAGAATATTTCACAGATGCTATTTTACTCGACGCTTTTGACCCGAAGAAATATGGCGGGACCGGACTCGTCTTTGACTGGAACATCATAGGCAATATCAGCAAGCGCGTATTTCTGGCGGGAGGCATAAACGCAGAAAACATAACTAAGGCGGTGGAGTTGGGAATCTACGGCATCGACGTTTGCAGCGGCGTCGAAAGCAAACCCGGCAAAAAAGACCACGCCAAAATGAGAAAACTTTTCGACATGATTCAGAACTTACGAGGTTAGATAACGAATATGAAATACAAAGGCAGATTTGGCGACTATGGCGGTTTTTACGTGCCGGAGGTTTTGGTACCGGCCCTTGAGGAATTGGAGAAGGCGTTTTACCGATTCTACAAGGACAAGGGCTTCGTTAACGAGTTGTCGCGGCTGATGGCGGACTACGCGGGGAGACCCACGCCCCTGTATCACGCCAAACGCTTCAGCGAATACGTTGGTTTCAACGTGTATCTCAAGCGCGAGGACCTGCTTCACGGCGGCGCTCACAAAGTCAATAACACTCTGGGCCAGGGACTCTTGGCCAAATACATGGGCAAAACAAAACTCATCGCCGAAACCGGGGCCGGCCAGCATGGCGTAGCCACCGCGAGGCTTGGCGCGTTATTCGGAATGGAAACGAAAATCTTTATGGGCGCTACCGATGTCGAACGCCAAAGCGTCAACGTCCACAAAATGAAACTCTGCGGCGCACAGGTCATCCCCGTCAAAGGCGGCACAAGCACGCTCAAAGATGCTATCAATGACGCCCTTCGCTACTGGACCGCTAATGTAACGGATACGTTTTACCTTTTCGGCACAGCCGCCGGGCCGCACCCCTACCCGACCATTGTAAAACATTTTCAAAGCTGCATCGGCAAAGAGGCACATCGGCAATGCCTCGCCAAACTCGGCCGGCTGCCCGATATGGTGCTGGCCTGCGTCGGCGGCGGAAGTAACGCTATAGGAATATTTTCCGGCTTCCTGAAAGACAAAGAAGTTCGTCTCATCGGCATCGAAGCGGGAGGCCGAGGTCTGGCCAGCGGCAAACACGCCGCGTCAATCTCCGCGGGAAAGCCCGGCATCCTGCACGGCGCAAAGGCATATCTCCTCCAGAACACCGAAGGACAAGTCAACGACACTGAAAGCGTCAGCGCAGGACTCGATTATCCCTCGGTCGGCCCGGAACATTGCTACCTCAGCGACATTGGCAGGGCTGATTATGTCGCTGTCGAAGACGAAGACGTCCTCGATACATTCGGCCTGATGTGCAGAATGGAAGGCATTTTACCCGCTCTCGAAAGCACACACGCATTGGCTTATCTGGTAAGTCAGAAAGGCAAACTCCCCGCCAAAACAATCGCGGTCGTAAACCTCTCCGGACGGGGCGACAAAGACGTTGGTATCGTTGAAAAATTCAGACCAGTGAAGGATTGAAAAATGAAATCTTATAAACAAGTTTTTGCGGGACTAAAACACGCCGCGGTCATACCGTTTTTCGTAATCGGCGATCCGGATTATAAAACAAGCTTAAAAATCGTCAAATCGGCCATCGACGCCGGCGCGGATATCCTCGAACTGGGCATACCATTTTCGGACCCCATCGCCGACGGCCCCACTATTCAAAAGGCGGACATCCGCTCGCTCAAAAACGGTATGACCGTCAAAAAGGCACTCGCCTTCATCGCCGAAATAAAAAAACATAAAGATATCCCCATCGGCCTTTTGATGTATTACAACCTCATTTTCCAATACGGCACGAAAAAATTCTTCCGCGATTGCCGCAAGGCTGGGGTCAACAGCATCCTCGTCGCCGACCTGAGCATAGACGACGCCGGCGAAATCCTCCGCCCGGCAAAAAAAGCAGGCCTCGACACCGTCTTTATGATTACGCCCAACACTTCAAAGGAACGCCTGAAGCTCATCGTCTCGAAAACCACCGGCTTCATTTATGCTGTATCGCTACTGGGCGTTACAGGCAGCCGAAAAACATTATCTACCTCAGTCAAAGGCCTTATCAGCAGAATCAAAAAAGAAACCGATAGGCCGGTATGTGTCGGCTTCGGAATCAGCACCCCCGAACACGCCGCAAAAGTCGCCAAATCAGGCGCAGACGGCGTAATCATCGGCTCCAAAATCGTTGGCATCATCGAAGAAAATTTTAAAAAACCAAACATTTGCATCAGCAAAGTGGTAGAATTCATAAATAAAGTAAAGGTAGCGGTTAAGAGATAGGCCGCCAATAAACAATTTAAGGATTGAATTATCTTAACGGAGGTTAAAATGAGCAAGGTACTATACATTAAGGCGTCGCCGATGAAGGAACGGTCAAATTCAATCGCGGCGGCAGATGCGTTTGTCGAAGCATACAAGAAATCACATCCAAAAGACCATGTAAAAATAATCGACCTGTTTTCAGCGAACATTCCCGAATT
>JBFZBL010000088.1:0-4587 GCA_041308485.1 Phycisphaerae bacterium
GGATTATTGAACCACATCTCCGCCCTCGTTTTTGAAAATTATGGTGCAAACAGCGGTACATTGTACGTTGACAATATAAGGCTGGTTGGGAGCGAACCTAACGAACCTAACGAACCAAACGGCCTGATTGCGACCGGCCATGACAGCAGAATAGATTTACGATGGAACCCAGTAGCAGGAGCGGATGGCTATAATATCTACCGTGCCGATTCCGTAGCGGGTCCATTCACTAAGCTGAATGCTTATGTTCATCGTGTAAGCGTTTATAGCGATTTTCTTGGAACAAACGGCTCGACAAAATATTATTACGTGGTTTCCGTCGTCGGCGGCATTGAATCCAGTCCATCTGATATTGTTTCCGCCGCAACTTACGCGATGACCGATGAGCAGCTTCTGACCTCCATAGAAGAGGCGACCTTCAGATTCTTCTGGGATTTTGGCCATCCGGTAAGCGGATTGGCAAGAGAAGGTTATAATTTTGGTCATGGCGACGATACCTGCGCTATTGGCGGTTCGGGTATGGGGTTGCTGGCTATTTGTGTCGGTGCCGAGCGCGGATTTATTGCCAGAGCGGATGCTGCACAGCGTGTCCTGAAAATACTGACTTTTCTGGATGTAAATACACCCCGTTATCACGGAGCCTGGTCGCATTGGGTTAATGGGGCTACCGGCGCAACGATTCCATTTGGCACGTACGATAACGGAGGCGACATCGTTGAAACCTCTTATTTAGCGCAGGGAATGCTAACCGTTCGGCAATACTTCGATTCTAATGATACTGTCGAAACTCAGATTCGCAGCAAAGCCACAGCTCTTTGGGAGGGGATAGACTGGTATTGGTATCTGCGTCGTTCGGAAGCCGGATACGAGAGCAACGAATCGCTTTACTGGCACTGGTCGCCGAATTACGGCTGGGTTATGAATATGCCCATCCATGGCTACAACGAATGTATGATTACCTATCTGCTGGCCATTGCCTCACCGACGCATCCAATACCCGCTTCCTGCTACTACAACGCTTGGACCGGCGGCAACTACAAAAACGGCAGCAGATATTACGGTTATACGCAATGGGTAGGCGGGTTTGAATTACCGATGTTCTTCACTCATTATACCCATCTCGGATTTGACCCTCGCAACAAAAACGACAATTACTGCAATTATTTCGAGAACAGCCGAAACATCGCGCTAATCGACTACGCCTATTGCATCGCCAACCCAAAAGGTTTTACAGGCTACAGCGATTTGGTATGGGGACTTACCGCCAGTTGGAATCCATGGGGCTATAGCGCACAGGCGCCGGGCAGTCCCGATAACGGCACTATTACTCCGACCGCCGCTATAAGTTCAATGCCTTATACTCCGACCGAATCAATCGCGACACTGAAACACTTTTACTATACCTATGGCAGCAGCGTATGGGGACCGTTTGGTTTTATTGATGCGTTTAATCTGGGAGAAAGCTGGTTTGCTCCGGGTTATCTTGCCATTGACCAGGGGCCGATTATAGTAATGATTGAAAACTACCGCACTCAGTTGTGCTGGGATTTGTTTATGGCCAACGCGGAAATATCGCCAATGCTCGAAAGCATCGGCTGGGCAACAAGAACCGACAACGGCCTAAATTACGAGTATTACGAGGGAACGTGGGATTTGCTGCCTGATTTTGATTCTCTCACACCGAACGCAACAGGCACTGCCCACAACTTTGATATTGGCCTGCGACAGCAGGACGATTATTTCGCCCTCCGCTTCATCGGCTATATTGATATACAAACCGCCGGCGAATATACTTTCTACACTAACTCCAACGAAGGCAGCAAATTATACATCGACGGCGCTCTTGTCGTGAACAACGACGGCCTGCACGGAACACAGGACAGAAGCGGCATTGTCAATCTTGCCGCCGGAAAACATCTGATTGTTGTTACCTATTTTGAAAAAATAGATGCGCAGGATTTGACGGTCAGCTTCGCCGGGCCGGGAATCTCCAAAAAACAAATCCCGGTAAATCTGTTGTTCAGATGTAATTTCCACGGCGATTACTCGCAGGACTGCGTTGTTGATATGGACGATTTAAGTATATTAGCCGCAAATTGGCTCAACAGTTATACATTCGTTGATTTTGCACAAATGGCTGCCGATTGGCGGAAATAAGAACGATAAATTTGAAATTGCTCTTAAGGAATAGAATTATGAGAAAGAATAAAGGTTTCACGTTAGTAGAATTGCTGGTTGTGATTGCGATAATTGCGTTGCTGATGGCGGTTCTAATGCCGGCGCTGAACAAGGCACGCGCACAGGCCCAATTGATTGTCTGTAGGAACAATCTTAAAAATTATGGTCTTGCTGGAACAATGTATCTTGAGGTAAACAACGATAAGTTTCCGTTTCCGCTCACCTGCGTTTACAGCAGGGCGACGTTTACAGCGGAGCATCCTTGGGAGTGCCGTTGGCACGATGCCGGAGTTGTTCCTGATGGGCCTCTGTGGCCATATCTGAGTGCAAAGGGAGTACATTGCTGCCCTGTTTTTGCCGGAATCGCCAAAACCAGGGGGTCGAATCACCCGTTGCATATAGGTGGTATCCCTATAAAACCGACGTTTAGTTACAGTATGAACGGACGTCTCAGTGCCGGCGACAAAATCAGTCCGCTTGCCGATAATCTCGGCCAAATGATAGGACTCGGTCAGGTAAGACACCCAGCACGAGTGCTTTATTTCACAGAGGAAAATATATGGATTATACACAGAAGTAACGGAGATCCCATTAGTTTATCTATGTATGCCCTTAATGACATGTATTTTGGCACGATAAAATACGGCAACGGCGATTGCATAGCGTCGTTCCACAAAGCTAACGATCCAAAACAGAACACTGGTGTCAGTAATGTACTGTTTATCGATGGCCATGTCGGCGAGGAGAGGCCTTATGACGAGAAGGACAAAACCCTTGGTTATTCGGATAAAAGTATGAAATTGACTTTTGGAGTTGACGCATTGATACGTGGAATTCACTATTAATAAATAGGTTTTATTTTATGAAATTATCAAACAGATTTAGGTTTTTTTTTTATGACGGCTGCTATTTTACCGGCAGCGGGTGTTTTCTGTGTCAAAAACAAACAAAATGTCGCAAAATGGTGAAAAATATCCGCAAAATGGTGTTGTTTTGGACTGGTAGGATGGGTAGAATCATGTTATGAAAACGTTACGACAACGGCGTTTTGGCATTTTTGCGTATTGCTTGACTAAACGTTTAGCCAGGTTATAAATAGTAAACTTTTTATTTAGGAGGTCAGAGAGATGAAGAGATTAATATGTGTTGTGTTATGTGTCAGTTTGGGCATGGTTCTGTGTGGAACTGCCATCGCGTCACCGGCCATAGATAGTGCGGTTATTAAGACGCGCATCTTCAACGATCAACCTGCGTCGACAGTCACTACCACCAATTCCTATCCGTCGTCGATTACAATCAAAGATGAATGGGTTGATAGTGGTGGTTGGGCAAATTTGCACAATTTCCGTTTATCTGCCGACGGCGGAACCACTCCTGCTACATTTTCGAACGGCGATGCCTTTCAATTCTACGCAGATGTGACTCTTACGGGTACGGCCAACGCCGAAGCCGGCTTGCTGGTTTCACCCTGGTGGTCGCCGGATGTTGACGGCAGGTTTATGATTAATGGCGCTAGCGGAGAGATTGCTTGCTTTGGAGGCCGATTACCGTTTTATAGTTTCACCGGTTCACAAAGCCTCACTTATACCTTAGGAGAAACGGTTCGAATGGGTGTCATCTATCGCCCTAACGCTCTTAGCTCGTTAGACCCGGCTACCATAGAATATGTTTTGACTATGGCCTCGTTAAATTACAGCAGTGGCGAACTCGCCTTTGATGAGGGCAATCCCGCCGAGGATCCTCCTCACGGGTTGTGGGGAATGCTCACCCCCGCTTCGGTCGGCGGCTTTTTTCAGCCGCAGGTGTGGGCCTCGGATAAGTGGGCACAGGCATCGTTCGAGAATATGGCCTACTATGATATTCCCGAACCGGCAACAATGGCTCTGTTAGGGTTAGGCAGCTTATTCCTTGCAAGACGCAGAAAATAATTGGTCTTTGAATTGATTGTTGGGGCGCTCAGTTATAAAAAATTGAGCGCCCTATTTTGTCATATTAAAGATATAAATATGAAAACAAAGACCTGTCTTGCCCTATTAAGGAAAGGATAAATTATGAAGAAAAAGATTGCCCTGTTAGTGATATTGGTTATAGGTTTTGCTGCCGGCAATGCCTTGGCCAATGCTTTGCTGAACCCCAGCTTTGAGCTGGGTGAGTTAGGCAGGTTTGATCCTCAGAATGTGACATACTGGACGACTGTCGGCACAAGCGGTTGGCATCATAATGATGTTAATTATTTTGGTATTAATCCTTTTGGTGTTAATTGCGTACATAGCGGTGCCAAAGCTGTTAAAATATGGAGTCAGATTACCTATTTATACCAGGATTTCAATGCCATCGTGGGAAAAGAATACAAAGTCGACGTCTGGGCCCTTAGCGCCTCAGGCGATAATCTTGGTCTTTCTGGCCAGA
>JBFZBL010000089.1:0-24157 GCA_041308485.1 Phycisphaerae bacterium
ATTGGTATCCGCAGGATTATTGCACATCATCCACTGTACCGCAAAATCGGCAAAGTCGAGGAAATCAACCGTACCGTCTATTGGCGCGAAGTCCGCCCCGTGACAATTGTCCGACGAAACACAATCGGTATTGAGCCAGTATTGGACAAAAGTCGCAAGGTCTTCATAGTTTACATAGCAATTACCCGAACCGCTGATGTCTGCGGCGAGGCGATCGCCTCCGGCGAAGACATCGGCGCAGGTTTGATAGGCGGGCACAGCGTTTGCCTCGCCGGAATAACCGGATTCGTTATTTGCATCATCGACCGCGGTAACGACATAGTAATAAGTCATGCCGTTGGTAAGACCGTTGTCGAGATAATCCGAACCGGTTAACAAGGAGCTGTTCAGCTTGACGTAAGCGCTGCCCTGGGTTGTCGAGCGATAGACGTTGTAGCCATTCACATCGATTTCGCTGTTATCGTTCCAGTTTAATGAGATAGAACCATTGCCCGCTGTTGCCGCAAGCCCCATCGGCGCAGCAGGAGGTAAATCTCCCTGGCTTCCGGCCTTGACTACGAAGCCGATAATACATTGACGGGTTACCGTAGAGGAATAATTGGCATTTGGCGTTTCGCTTGCGCCTGTTGCTGCTTTGTAGCCGGCCACGCCTGTACCACCAGTAGTGGCGTCACCAAATTGCTGATCGGTGCCTTCTGTAAAACCGTTGCCGAGTGTATATGTGCCGAGGGCGCTGCATGTAGCGCCAAGAATAACCATGTCACCATTGTTTGTGGCAAGAGGGTCGGTCGAAATCGGGTCAGTTCCGCTTGTCGTCCCGGCACTGTCGCTTGCACCGACGAGCGTAGTCTGGTCAACATTCTGAAGGAATACGCTGGTATATGCGGCGGCGCCCGGCGTGGCGCTCCATGTGGGAGTAAAGGTGGCTGATGTTGCGGCCGCGACGCCAGACTCATTGAGGATAAATGCCGCAACATAATTGCCGTAGCCGTTGACGGCGTTAACGTCTAAGACCTTGGTCATTGCCTGTCCGCCGTATGTTACTGAAGTCAAACTTGGGTTGCCGCTGGCGGATTCATCATGAGCGATGAAAATCAATGCCCGGTTGCCGCCGGTTTCTTTTGCGTGAGTTGTGCCTGACACCCATGAGCCGAGGATTTCAATGTTGGTTGGCGGTAGTTCAGTGGTAGCCGACAACGTGCTCGACCAGCCCGTTTCATTGAGGGCGGGGGCACTGTCGCGGGCCTTGGCCCTGAATGAATATGAGGTTGAGTAATTGAGTCCTGATGCGACATAAGTAGAACTTGACTGCCAGGAGCTGCTTTTGCTGCCGTCAGTGGTGCATTCGAAGTAGTATTGCACAGGGGGAGTATTTTCATCGGTGGCGGTTGTCGCGGTCATTGTGATTGAATATGCCCCTGTAGCTGTTGGGACTACAGACCATGTCATCGGATTGGGTGACGGAGCGGTTGTATCGGGCGGCCAAGTTGTCGCTGAACGAGCAGCAGAAAAGGCCGTTTCATTGTGATTGGAGCTTTTATCACGTGCCTTGACCTGATAAGTATATTGGGTATTGGGGGTAAGGCCGGTGTCCTGATAAGTGGGGCTTGATTGCCAGTTGCTGTCATGGCCGCCGCCGGCGGTGCAGTCAAAGAAATACTCAACGCCAGAGGTATCTGTGGCGGTGGTCGCGGTCATTGTTATTGAATATGGCCCGGTAGGCGCTGGATTTGAGGCCCATGTCATCGGGTCAGGCGTTGGGGCATTGTTGTCCGGCTCGCCGGAGATATTCATTTGTAAAATAAATTGCTGTGTTGTGCTTCCCGGTTCCAGCTCGATTGTGTGAATTTCGACAAGGTCGTTGGGTCCGACAAGTGCAACCTCATAAGTGCCGTGGAAGCCCCGGAAGTTGACCTTGCCGTTTGCAGGAGTAGTATTAGCGTCGTGTGTCGTCCATTCATTCAAAAGAGATTCGTATTTAAGTCCGGCCGCATTGACTGTCCAGTCGGTTTCTACAAGCTGCGCGTCGGCTCTCCATTGAGACCCATCCCAGAATCCCCACATTATAATGCCTTCTACTGACGGATGACTGAAGCATATCCTGTAAAAGTTTTCAAGGTCGGTTGCTCGCTGAGTTACGTTTGTCGTCGAGGAATCATATTCTGTAACCCAGATTGGCAGGCCAAGTCCTGTCCTTAGAGGTTCGAGAACATTGGTCCAATAACTTTCGGGCAGGAAAGGCGAGTTGACGTGGCCCTGAATGCCAATGCCGTGAATCGGCGCTCCTAAACTTATAAGATTGTTAGTGCGGCTTACATAAGCCGTGGAAGTGTAGCTGCCGAAGGAATTGCCGTTGTATTCGTTCATAAACAATTTGCAATTCGGGTCGACCTGGTGTGCGCGGATGAACATATTTGCCCTGCCCTGTTCGCCCAGGCACGAGCCGTAAAAATCATTGCTAAGCATTTCATTATCAACGTCCCAGTGCTCAAATTTATTGGAGTAATGGCTTATTGCGCTGTCTATTCGCTCGTTCACCTCGGTTTGCATATCTGTGCAACCAAGCGACTGAACCCATGAAGGCACCATCGATGTCTGCTCCCAGAAAAGGCAGTGGCCTCGCATTCTGATCCCGTTGTTATTACACCAGTTATATATAAAATCCGACTGCGTATAAGTTTCACTATCGCGTGACGGTTCATTAGCAGGCCATTTAGATTCGTTTTCGCATACCGCATAATTAAAATGACTGAGTATGTAATTTCTATAGTTAGCGTTGGTGTTCAACGGCGAATAAGCGATGCAGGTGCCGAAGGCGAATCTGTGATCAATCAGGTCTGACTGGACGCTGACGTTTGGCATAGGATTGCCGCCTAAATCAACGACGAGAATCTCGGCATTCCTTTTGCGAATCTGCTCGATTCTGGCGTTGGCGTCGTCTTGCCAGGCGCCTTTAGCTATCACCCCTCCAAAAAACAGGCATAATGCCAGTATGGTTTCGGATACAATTTTGATAAAAACGAATTTCCTGTGAGTTCCGTAGCTCATATCATCCTCACTCTCATAATTTGCCTGTTTTTATTTACTGTTGATTACAACACGCGCCGGATTCACGAACAAAGCCCGCTACGTAAATCGGTCACAAGTTACTTTTATCATTCCCAATTTGGGATGCAGTTGGCATCCGTAGGATTATTACATATCATCCATTGTACCGCAAAATCGGCAAAGTCGAGGAAATCAACTGTGCCGTCTGTTGGCGCGAAGTCCGCCCCGTGACAATTGCCCGAGGAAGCACACTCAGTATTGAGCCAGTATTGGACAAAAGTCGCAAGATCTTCATAGTTTACATAACAATCACCCGAACCGCTGATGTCGGCGGGGAGGCGGTAGCCCGCGGCTATAACCTCGCTGCAATCTGAATAAGCGGGCGGGGTCTCGTCGGCCTTAACTGCAAAACCAATAATCGCCTGACGATTGGCGCTGCCGCCGGGGCTAAAAGTGGCGCTAGGTGTTTCTGCGGCGCCAGTGGCGGATTTGTAACCGGTGACACCGGTATGGCCATTGGCCGCAACCGACTGGTCGTTTCCTTCGGTAAAACCGTTGTTTAATGTATATGAGCCGTTATAGCCGCAGGTAGCGCCGAGAACAGCCATGTCCCCGTAGTTGGTGGAAATCGCCGAGGTTGCTATGGGATTTTCGTTGGTTACCGTGGTATTCTTTGCGGAAGCTCCGATTGAGGTCGTTTGATTGACATTTGCAAGAAATACGCTGGAGTAAGAGACGCTGCTGGTAGTTGCGCTCCAGGTGGGGACAAAGGTGCTGCTTGTTGCCGCGGCGACGCCTGCCTCGGTGAGGATGTAAGCCGCAACGTAGTTTCCGTAGATATTGACGGCGTTAGCTTCAATGACCTTGGTCATTGTCTGCCCGCCGTATGTTACAGAAGTAAGATGCGGATCACCGGCGGTGGATTCTTCGTGGGCGATGAAAATCAAGGCGCGATTAATCCCGTTTTCTTTTGCGTGGGTTGTGCCTGTAAGCCAGGAGCCGGCGAGTTCAACAGTGTTTCCGGGGGGCTGAGTTGTTGCGGATAAGGTGTCTGACCAGTCCGTCTCATTATGAGAAGGGGCGCTGTCACGTGCCTTGACCCTGAACGAGTATAAAGTCGAGGGGGTGAGTGCCTTTGCGATGTATGTTGGGCTTGTCTGCCAGGTGCTGTTGGCCTCACCGTAGTTGGTGCATTCGAAATAATACTGGACCGGCGGGCTTGCGTCAGAGGCGGTCGTCGCGGTCATTGTGATTGATGATGGACTGATTGCGGTGGGAGCCGTTGCCCAGGTCATCGGGTTCGGCGATGGGGCATTGAATTCCGGCACTGGACGATGAAGGTCGGTTGCCAGTATGAATTGCAGCGGTGTCGTTCCGGGGGGCAGCTCTATCGCGTGGACCTCGGTTGTTTGGCCGGGTGCTGAAAGAGTTATCTCGTAAGAGCCGTGGAAGCCCCGGAAATTCACATTACCGCCCGAGTTGGTGTAATTAGCGTCGTTTGTTGTCCACCTGTTCAACAGGACCTCGTATGCTACGCCTGCGGCGTTTAAGACTCCTGTGGAGCTTACGATTCCCCATTGGCCGCTGGCCCGCCAGGTAGTGCCTACCATGAAGCCCCACTGCATTATGCCCGCAACATTCGGGTCGCTGAAGCATATTAGATAAAAGTTATACAAATCTGTTGCTCGCGCAGTATCGGTTGTGGCATCGGTATCAAACTCGGTGGCCCAGATGGGTTTACCCAGCACACCCAAAGGTTTGAGGACATTGGTCCAGTAACTTTGGGGGTTGAAAGGTGTGTTGACGTGCGCCTGGATGCCATAGCCGTCGATTGTCGCCCCCTGACTAATCAGGGAGTTAGCCCTGTTAACATAATTTGTGGAGCTATAGCTGCCGAATGAGTTGCCGGAATACTCATTCATAAACATCCCGCAATTGGAATCTATCGCTTTGGAGGCATTGAACATATGCACTATTCCTGCGCTGCCGAGACGGGTTGTGAAGAAAGGAGTTGCTTCTGAAGTCATTTCGTTATCGACGTCCCAGTTGTGAAATTTATCTTTGTAATGGGTTACAGCGCTGTTGAGACGTTCATCGACTTCGGAAAGCAGGTCACTGGGGGTGGGATACGTGGCGTATGACAAAGCATCAAGCCAGGTCGGGAAATTAGAGTTAACCTGTTCCCAAAAGATACAATGGCCGCGCATTTTGATTCCGTTATTGTTGCACCAGTTATAAATATAATCTGCCTGCGTATAGGTCTCGACGTCCCGTGTTGCTTCATTGGAACCCCATTTAGTCTCATTTTCGCAGACTGCCCAGTTGAAGTGACTGAGAACGAAATTCTTGTAAATGGTGTTGCTTAATACATTCGAATAGGAAAGGGCGGCGCCGAATGCGAAGCTGTGGTTGACCTGCTCGATTTGGACGGTGATGTCCTGGACCGGCTGCCCATTCATATCAACCACCGTTATCTGAGCATTCCTCTTGCGGAATTGCTCGATTCTATTGTTGGCATCGTCTTGCCAGGCCCCTTTAGCCGTCACTCCCCCAAAAAACAGGGATAATGCCAGCATGGTTTCGGATATGGTTTTGATAAAAACGAATTGCCTGTGAGTTCTGTGGCCCATAATTACTATCAATCAAGATTCGCCTGTTTTGTTACTTTTGTTATTTCCAATTTGGGGTGCAGTTGGCATCCTGCGGATTATTGCACTGTCTCCACTGTGGTCCCAAGTCGGCAAAATCGAGGAAATCAACAGTGCAGTCTGTCGGCACAAAGTCCGCACCTTCGCAATTGTCTAAAGCGGCACAGTTGGTGTTCAGCCAGTAGTCGGCCATTATCTCCATGTCCAGCAGGTCGACGTAACAATCGCCGTTGAGGTCGGAATCAAGCTGATGATTGTCAGCCTGAACCGCGGCACAATCTGCATATCCCATCAGGTGAATCGTCGTTATCGACTTTTTCGGCAGAAGCTCCGGTGTTGATGTGCTGAATGTCCCGATATACGCGAAGTACGTGCTGGATGTAGATTGGTATATCTCAGAGTTTTGCGGCGTAAAGCCGGCCAAAGAAAGAGTCAGGTTAACATCGGTAGTGGCTGATGTGTTGATTATCATAACCGAAGCGTTTGGCTCACATGGGTCTTTGTATGCCGATATCCTCAAATTCGATGAAGTCGAGTTGGCATCCACCCTCTGCCAGCCGGGGTCGGTAAATTTAGAATAATGTTTGAAACCGTAGTAGTCGGAGTTGATGGTGTAAGAAGATGATGTAATGCTCACAAGGCCTACAGAGGAAGTGTACCAGAACAAATCCCAGTAAAAATAGCCGCTAACTTCCTCGATTGTAAGCGAGTTGTGTAGCAGCAATGCTAAATTATATGCGTCGGGCCATGCAGAAGGGTTCGATGCCTTCTCGTATTCTGTCTGGAAAAGCGGTTTTGTGCCCCAGGACGAATTGAAACTTTGCATTGCGCTGATATATGCATCGGGATTGTCGCCGGCGTTGATATTGTAAAGATGGTGTGCATAACCGTAAACATGGTTATGATCGATGATTGCAGATAAATAAGTGGACAAGCTCGAGCCGGCTGCGCCATTGAAGCCGGTCGCTTCCGGTCCAATCATCTTCGGCATAGACGAGCCCCACCGCGAGTAAAGCTCATTATAAACGGCCTCGAAAGCCTGGTTGTATCCGGCATAGCTTGTGGTCTGCGCAGGTTCGTATCGGCATGAATCCCAGGTGGCCGCATAATCCGGTTCGTTTTGCAAACTGATATAACCAGCATTCACTCCGTAGCCGGACCACGCCGCTATGCTTTCGGCCCACCAGTCTGCAAGGCCTGTGTAATTATAGTTGTTCGGCCCGCCGATAAGTGTTCCGCCATTATTAGTGTCTCCGTTGCTTTTGAGATTATCCGGCGGTGACCAGGCGGAAATCAAAATCTTTATTGGGTGGCCTAATGACGCGGCGGCAGCGTTTATTATCTGGCCCGATTTGTCCATATAACCGGCGCCGCCATCCTCATTGTAGGCGTTGCGCAAACGGTATATATCGAGACCCAAATCGCCGAATAAAATATCGTATATCTCCGGGTGGCTACCCCCAAGGGTAGTTAATGTACCTTCACCCCAGGCGCCAGCGGCGCCAAAACCGTCAAGAGTTTGATGGGTAACAGTGAAATTTACTTGGCCATTAGCATCGGAACTTCCCGATGCCGGTACCTGGCCAAATACATTCGCGTCATCGACATAAAGTTCTATACCTGAATTAGGGCCTTCAAAATAGACGTACAATTCCGTGCGTATAATATTGACTTCGGGGATAGTATAATTGCCGGAAAGCGGAACCCAGCTGCTGCTGCTGGCTGTGCCGCTGGCCACAGTAGAATAGGTAGTTTTGCCGTTATCCGTTTTCTGAATGGATATTTTAACGGTAGAACTCGCTGTAGTGCTGGTTTTAACCCAGCCGGATATCAGGTATGTCTGTCCGACAACTACTTTGTCTTTTATATCCTGTTGAATTCCATGATAGGGTTGGGTTCTATTGTAATTCCTCCCACTATAAGAGCCGCTGTGTTTTTGACTTGTAGTTATTGAGAACGTTCCACCTCCGCCGCGAGCGGACCAGCCTGTTGTGCCGTTTTCAAAGCCGGGATTGGTCAGAACGTTGTTTATATCGCCATACGAGTTCCCCCAAAGCAGGGTTAAGCTGAAAAATACAAACGCGTAAAAGCGATTTCCGTTCATTTAATCTCCTAAAGCCGTTATTTAGGGGTAATTTAGGTGGCTAAACAAGTAGTAAGCTTCGGAAACCCTAAGAATATGGCTTTCTGACTTTTCATCACGTCCTATAAATACTTAACCGCCCCTGCAAAACACCGAAAAACAGGCCCATTGGCCTTACCCTAAATTTTGACGCAATTAAGAAGCAGTAAACGTTTACTTACACTATAACCTAAATATATAGGGCCAGTCAAGCTTATATTTCTGAGAAAAAATAGTTGCTCGCAAAGATTTTATCCTTCGCTTGAAACAGTCTGTTTTCGGCAATCAATCCCATGTTTTGACTGACAAATGTTATTTTTTTGATATCTATCCCCCTTAGAATCGGTAAAAAACAGGTTTTTGTCTCTTCGAACCATATTCTTTGCGAATGGTAACTACCCATTTTTACGGGTTTATTTCAGCGGATTTTGGATTAAAAGATTTTTTTAAAAAAAAGCTGGACATTCGTAAATGACAATGGTAATGTATAAGTAAACGATTACTGGACGTTTGCTGGTCACAACGCTCTTCGCAAATTTGAATAGATGTAATCTTATGCGAAGCAGGCCTTATTACCTTCCAATAGATTAGCAAAAAGCATGAGAAAAATCAATATATAAAAGCCTGTTAGCGGTTTCAGGTTTTTAAGTGTATGTAATTGTATTAAGGTGAAGAACAAATGGGTAACCCCCGAAGCAACGGTGTACCGACCATCAGAGAGGTTGCTTCTCATTGCGGCGTAAGCCAAGCGACTGTCAGCCGGGTGCTGAACGGCAATTTCAAGCATGGTTTCTCCGTCAGGCGTGAAGTTCATCAGCGTATTATCGATATTGCAAATTCCCTTGGGTATCGTCCTAATCTCGCGGCCAAAAATCTTGTCAGACGCCAGACACAGGTAATTGCTATTCTCGGCTGTAATATTGCCCTGGGATTTCCAGGAAACATTTATCAGGCTATTGTCGAATCCTGTGTTCGCGAGCTGCACACCAGCGGCTATGATGTTTGCATGTCAGTTCCCAACCTGACGGGCAACCGCTGTGAACTGCCCCCGTGGAAGGTGGATGGTGCTGTAGTGCTTCAGGAATGTTCTCCGGAAACCATTGAAGAGATGGAAAGGGCGGGTCTGCCTTATGTGGTCATCAATGGCATTGGCGGCCCCACCGGCTCGTCAGTGATTCCCGATGATATTGAAGGAACAAAGATGGCCGTGCGTCATTTGCTGGAACTCGGGCACACGCAGATAGCTTACGCGGGCCCCACCAGCGAGCATTATAAGCACAGAAGTATTAGCGACCGTCACGACACATACGTTTCCAAGCTGAAAATGCGCGGGCTTGAGCCGATTCCGGGTCATGACAAGGTTTTTAACTCGGCATCCGCTTTTTTGGCTTCCTCGGTTATTAAGCATCACGCGACTGCGATTCTTGCGTATGACCACATTGAGGCGATGAGAATTATCCACGGTGCTAATATGCTTGAGGTTCAGATACCCAAGCAGGTCAGTTTGGTTTGTTTTAACGACGAATATCTGTGCAGCATTGTTACTCCGCCGCTCACGACGGTTGCAGTGCCATCGAGACAAATGGGTCAGATGGCCGCGAATTTACTGCTCAAGCACCTGCAGTCGCCTTCGGAGTATCATCCTGAGTGCGTAAAACTTTCACAGAATCTTATCGTGCGGTCTTCCACAATGGCGCTGGTTAATAAATCAACAGAGGTTACATTGTAGTTATCTGCCCGATATATGGGCAGTGGTTTGGGTAAGAAAGACGTGCCGGGTATGCCGGCTGAATATAAAAACGTGGAGTTAGTAAAGTGTGAACAGGGTGAAGTACATATAGGAGGTATTGAGATGATGAAAATTAAATTACTAACAACCGTATTAATTGTTCTGGCTGTCGTTGGAGTTGTAACGGCGGCAGAGGTCATCAATGTTGACATCAAAAGTTACGGCGACAACACGCCTTACGTCGGCAATGGGGCCTATGATGTCTGTGATGGTGCTGTGTGGATTCCTTATTCTGGCGGATGGGCGGTTCCCATCGGGTCATCGCGAAGCGAGGGGCTTACTGGGCAGTTGCCAACGGAACAACAGATGTTACCCGGTGTTTATGCTGCTCAGGTGTGGATTGGCGACAATGGGCAACTACACGGCTATCAGTATGGCGTAGATCTGATGGATAGCGGATTTACGGCAGTTGCGCCGAACGAGCCGAATATTTCTCTTTTCGGCCAGGGCGGATATACCGGGCGTTACGATATCTATGCTTATGGGGACGTTAACGGAAGCTTTATACTGGACCAGAATGGTGTCAAGACTGCAAAAGGAGTAACGGGCGGAGTAACCCCGGGAACATTTGTCAATGGCGGGAACTACGTGGTTTTCACAGACGTGAACATCACCAACGCTGATTCTTCGCTGCTGTACCTGACCTATACGAGCAAACTCAGTGCTCTTCAGCTTGTCAAAAAGAAATCACCTTTTGTTATTGAGCCTAATGCCCTGGGTTTAATCAGGATTCCGGCGGGAGACTGGGATGTGGCAGGCGATAGAAATTCCAGAGACACGGAAACAACCAAATTTGGTCCTGACACTAGGTTCGATGATGCTAATGCAATAGGTAATTGTGTCGGCTACCTGGATACATCCGAGTTTATGGATTATGATATTACCGTTGATGATGCAAATAAGGGGCAATATGAGATTTCTCTTGGTGTCATGGGCGGCGGGTCGTATGCCTATATTTCCGTCGCTTCAATGAGAATTTTGGTGGACGACGTAAATCTCGGTGATGTTAGTCAACCGACTAATGACCCTAATACAGGGGAAATTGTAGACACAACGAAAGTTAAAGCCAATCTTTATCCAGGCAGTCATACGGTGAGATGGCTGCTGTATGGCAGCGGCGCTGACGGGAAAAACACGGGCGCTAACATTGCCTACGTGAAGTTTACTCGTATCGGCAACATTTCCGAAGGTTGGAATGACCTTGATTTATGGGTAAACGACTGGCTGCTTTGCAATAACCCGGATCCGAACGGATGTTTATAACGTTTTGAGTTCTATATCCCGATGAAAAGACAAAAAGACATAAAAAAAGGAGAAGGAAATATGAGATATAAATTCGAATTATCAATTATGATTGTTATGCTTTTCGGCCTGTCGCTTGCGGGTGTTGCTTCGGCGGACAGCGTTACAAAAACGCTATACGTGGATGGTGTAAAAGTAGGGACTTCAGCCGCTGCCCAGGCGATTAGTTTCCCCTTTGAGCGTCTGACAATCGGTGCAGAGGGAAGCCGATATTACCGTTATAATGGGCTTGTCGGCGAAGTTGATGAGTTTGCCGTATTTGGCCGGGTTC
This sequence comes from Phycisphaerae bacterium, assembly GCA_041308485.1. GTDB lineage: Bacteria > Planctomycetota > Phycisphaerae > Sedimentisphaerales > Anaerobacaceae > Fen-1362. The sequence continues at coordinate 11,181 of JBFZBL010000089.1, forward strand.
TGACCGATACCAATGTTGCTGATCTTTACAGTGCTGGTTCGGGCGGTTATGTTGCGGCCGTTGGAGCCGCCGATCCTTTGCTTTACCTGCGTTTTGAGGACGCCAGCAGCGGTGACGGCGATAAACTTGCGAATAGCGGCAGCCTCGCGGATGTCAACAGCACCTATATCGGAGCTGTCACTCAAAATGCCAGCGGTTTTGTCGATAAATCCGCGATTCTGCATGGCGCTTCCGATGGGATGGGCGATTGTATTGACGTTTGTGACTGGGATGCGCGGTTATCCCAAACCGATATATCGGTTGCGTTCTGGGTTAAGACAATACAGAGCAGCGACTATCCCCGGTTCTTCCAGCACAACGGTGACGGCGCCGAGGAGCGCAGCTATGGTGCTATGTATGCCGCGGGAACCAACGCCATAGGTCTTATCGGCGGCGGCGGTACGGGCTACGTTAACAGCACGATAAATAACGGCTCGTGGCATCACATCGTGGTTACGTTCAATTCGATAGTGCCCCGCCCATACACATTCGAAGTGATGGACGATGACCCCTGCGTGTATCTGAAGTTTGACCACCCGACTCCGATTGATTCTTCTATAAACCATTACTACACTTATTTTACCCCCAATTCAAGGATTAAAAAAGTCTTTGGCGCAATCAACGGCCACGCCCTTTACTGCGATAATACGAACACTAGCGGTGGGGCGGGAAGGGCCTGGGTTTGGAACAACTTTGGCCACACCGTATTCAGGGATTTCCCCGGGTGGTCGGATATTTGGGACAGCGGCATATCACCAGACTATCTGCCTGAGGACGTGTACGCCTTTTATCCGGGTGATATAACTTTTGAATTCTGGATGAGGAGCGCTCCTGAACTTACACTCGGCAGCTACCCGATACTGTTCCAGCAGATTGGTGGTATGTCTTATCAAACAGTTCATGAGCCCAATGCCCCCGGAATGGGCATATACACTGATGGTACCGATGGTGTAAGAAAACTGCGAGTTCTGGGCGGGACTCAATGGTGGTATCCGGGTGCAGCTGCTCCTCTCGACGCGAAATGGCACCATATCGTTGTTGCGTACGATGAGAATGAAGTTACTCCGGGAGCGTCGTTGGGTATTGAATTGTACGTGGATGGTCAGCGTTATTCGACGACCATAGTTGATGATGTCAACTACGAGGCAAAGCTGGGGCCTCAGCTTTATGTTCTTATTATTGGAGCTGAGCAGAACATCGGGTATGCAGCCAATCCCTTCGGCGGATATATCGATGAATTTGCCGTTTATCCGGGCATTTTGAGCCCAGATCGCGTAGCAGCGCATTACGCCGCGGGACAGCCCGGTTCTGCGGGGCAGCCCACAAATTGCTACGAAGTTTGGGCAAGTGGTGAGGGGCTGTATGGCGATTTAAACCGTGACTGTATTGTGAACTTCTTTGATTTTGCCATATTTGCTGCGGATTGGCGTGCGCAATAACCCGGGTAATCATGATTGAGTGAGTACCTGGCAACAAGTTTATACAGAGAAAAGGATAGTTTTAAAGGCGTGTTAAACTTTTCGGTTGCGCGGCTCGTAGAGATTCTATTGGTCGGCAAAAGGCTTAGGACGCGAGCTTAGGCCGATTGACGAGATGTGTTTCGGCTTGATATATCGTCGAAACAGGCGAGCCGCGCGACCGGCAGATGAACAGCTTAAAGTGTTGTTCAGGGGTTGCAGATTATAGAAAGTTCACTGGTTTTGTTGAAAATTTTATTACTCAAAGATTTGACGGTAGGACTATGAGAAAGACAAAAGGATTTACGCTGGTTGAGCTGCTGGTTGTAATCGCGATTATAGCACTGCTTATGGGCGTCTTACTGCCGGCCCTTAACAAGGCGCGTGCCATTGCCAGAAGAATGGTATGTGCCAACCATCTCAAAACTCTTATGACGGGCAATTTTGTATATTCACAAACTTACGATGGGAAATTTGTGCCTGTTATTCTTTATCCCGGCGGCAGTCTTACAGATGTATCCTGGGTGGTAAACAAAGCTTATACTAATATTATAAACAAGACCAGACGTCACAATGCTCCGTCATCGCTTGGTGATTATGCATGGCCCAAAGAATTGCTTTGCCCCGACGACGAGTTAAGTAAAAATATTGCCAACGCCGTCAGTGGTGTTTTGAATAGTTATGGTTATAACGCCACAGAATTTACGAGGCAATATGGGGATCTTACTAACCATACGCAATGGGTTACTTACTCTATGGTCTCTCCTACTGCCCCCTGTGCTATAGGCCATGAGGCGTCTGCGGTAAGAAGGGCCGCTGAAAAACTCGCCTTTACAGAAGGTCCTGACTGGTGGGTAGCGTGGGCCGGCGCTGATTATAGAGCGGGATGGGATACTCTTGGCCAGAAGCGTATTATCGACTACAGAACCCTGGTGGCTCCTCCAGTGTATGGCCCAACGTTTTATCGCCACAGCGAAGGCGCCAACGTCGCGTTCTATGACGGTCATACCGCCTACCTGAAAAAACAGGAGATTTTTGTCATAAAGGATTTTGAGGCCAGTTGTCCTAGCCCGGGTATGTGGGTCTCGGATCTTGGTTTGTATCGCAGATATCGCCCTTGTCATTAATCGCGGTTGTTAGTGTCATGGCTATACCGCTTTAATCGTCGCAGAAGCCAGGGAAGGATTCCTTGACACCGTGGTTTCCCATGATATTCTGTTTTTCAATCCTTTCTAAAGCATGTTGCTTTACGGCAAAACTGTTTTACAATAGATTGTAAAACCAAAGGCAATAATTCAAGGGGACGCAAATGCAGGACCAGACAAGGAAACTGTCGTTTGTTGAGAAGGTCGGGTACAGCCTGGGAGATAGCGCCGCGAATTTCATCTTCCAGACGGTAATGATGTTCCTGATGATATTCTACACCGACGTGCTTGGAATATCCGGCGTGGCAGCAGGTTGGATTTTTTTGGCAACGAGAATATTTGACGCTGTCAATGACCCGATGATGGGGGCGATAGCTGACAGGACCAATACTCGCTGGGGAAAATTTCGACCGTGGGTATTCATTACTGCGATTCCTTTCGGAATAATCGGCGTCCTTATGTTTACTGCGCCGAATTTCAGCCCCACGGGCAAAATAATATACGCCTTTATAACATATAACTTGATGATGGTGATGTACACAATCAACAATGTTCCTTATTGTGCGATGACCGGCGTTTTGACAGGTGATTCGATAGAACGAACCGGTCTGTCGCAATATCGTTTTATCTTCGCCATGCTGGCGACTCTTGTTGTGCAGAGTTTTGCGATGGATTTGGTTAAATTTTTCGGCAAAGGCGATGACGCAAAGGGCTTTCAGCTTACGATGATGGTTTTCTGCTCTCTGGCGATTATATTCTTCTTTATCACCTTCTTTACCACCAAAGAGCGGGTTAAACCCGACCCGAAACAGAAAACATCCCTGAAGCTGGACATCAAAGACCTCATTTTTAATCCTGCTTGGGTGGCCATCGTTTTCCTGACTATTTTTGTTTTTATCTATCTTTCGCTGCGAGGAGCGATGACGCCTTTTTATTTCAAATATTACGTCGGACGAGAGGACCTCTTGGGCAGGTTCAATATGCTTGGAATGGTTGTAACACTCGCTTGTATTCTCCTGGCAAAGCCGCTGGCGGTGCGATTCGGGAAGCGTAATACATTCCTGGTTTGCCTGTTCATGACGGCTGTTTTCGCCTCGGCTTATTTATTTATACCGCGGGACGCGATTGCTGCCATGTTCATTCTGCAGATTTTTGTTTCAGGTTTTTACGCGCCGACGATACCGATGCTTTGGGCAATGATAGCAGACGTGGCGGATTTCGGAGAATGGAAGACAGGCAGACGCGCCACGGGGATGACATTCTCGGCGACGACCTTCGGACTGAAAATGGGGCTTGCTTTGGGTGGAGCGCTGACCGGCTGGCTGCTGTCCTACTATGGCTATGTCGCCAACCAGGAGCAAACGGAATTTTCCCTCAAAGGGATTCGCTGGATGATGAGCATTATCCCGGCTATTCCCTTCTTTATAGGAGTGGCCATACTTTTCCTGTATAAAATTGACAGGCGGACTGAAATACAGATGACCGAAGAACTTATCGAGCGGCGCAAGCAGTTCCAATATTGATTATGGGTATGAGAAGTCCAATTGTGCATTCACAAATACTGCCTTTAATCGCAGTATCATGCCTGTTTTTGCTCTTCATTGTGCCAGGGTGCAGCGGTCAGGGCGGTCAGCCCGCCCTTAAAGATGCTTTCGCAAACGATTTTTTAATTGGTGCTGCCGTCAACGATGATGTGGTTTCAGGTAATGACCTTCAGGCCGCCGCTGTCGTGGAAAAGCACTTCAACACCATAACCGCTGAAAACGTTATGAAGTGGGCGTTGATTCACCCCGAGCCGAATGACTATAACTTTGCCCCGGCGGACCGATTTGTGGATTTTGGCCAAAAAAATAATATGTTTATTGTGGGCCATACCCTTGTCTGGCAGCACCAGGTACCTGCCTGGGTGTTTAAAGATGACGCCAACAATCCGCTGGACCGGGATGCGCTGCTTGCGCGTATGAAGGACCACATCTTTACCGTTGTTGGTCGATACAAGGGCCGCGTCAACGGCTGGGACGTAGTCAACGAGGCGCTCACCGACACCGGGCAGTTTCAAAGAACGAAATGGTTTAAAATCATAGGCGAGGATTTTATTGCCAAGGCGTTCGAATATGCCCACGAAGCCGACCCCAACGCTGAGTTGTATTATAATGAGTATTCACTCGAGGCGCCGGCCAAACGCGAGGCCTGCGTTCGTCTCGTGAAAGACCTCAAGGCAAAAGGCCTGCGCATTGATGGTGTCGGTATTCAGGGGCACTGGGGTATGAAGTACCCAACGAGTAAAGAGCTTGATGCATTTGTCAACGCTTTTGCCGCATTAGGCGTTAAAGTCATGGTTACCGAACTGGATATAGATGTCCTGCCAAGCGCTACTCAGTATATGGGCGCTGATATTAGTTACAGAGTCGAGATGCAGGAAAAGCTTAATCCTTATGTTAAAGGTCTGCCGGATGATATTCAGAAAAAGCTCGCGGACCGTTACGCGGATATTTTTGCGATTCTGCTCAGACATAAAGACATAGTAAGCCGCGTTACCTTCTGGGGCGTTTACGACAAGACAAGCTGGCTTAATAACTGGCCTGTAAGGGGGCGGACAAGTTACCCGCTGCTGTTTGACCGCAATTACCAGCCCAAGCCGGTGTTTTGGGCAGTTATTAAAACAGCAGAAGAAAAATAAAAAAGGAATGCCCGATGAGGCAGTTAATAATGGTTGCATTAGGGCTTGCGATGATTACCGGCTGCACGCAGCAGCAGCCGAGAGCTTTTAACAATCCCGTTATATCCGGTTTTTACCCTGACCCCAGTATCTGCCGCGTGGGTGACGATTATTACACCGTGCATAGTTCATTCGAGTATTTTCCGGGCGTTCCTGTTTTACACAGCAAAGACCTCGTTCACTGGGAGCAAATCGGCTATTGCCTGACCCATGAAAGTCAATTGCCATTGAAAAAAGTCCGTGCATCAGGCGGAATCTACGCGCCGACTATTCGCTATCACAAGGGTACATTTTATATGGTAACAACCAACGTGGATGGCGGGGGCAATTTTTACGTTACCGCCAAAAATCCCGCCGGGCCCTGGTCTGAACCGGTTTGGCTCGACCGCACCGGAATGGATCCGTCTCTTTTCTTCGATGATGATGGAAAGGTCTATTACACCCGCCACGAAGGGCAGGGCGACGGCTATATTGCCCAGAGAACGCTAAATCTCGATACAGGCAAGCTGGAAGGCCTCCTGAAGAAGATATGGGGCGGCACAGGCGGCGTATGGGCGGAAGGGCCGCATTTGTACAAAATCAGAGGCAAATATTACCTGATGATTTCAGAGGGCGGGACGAGTTATGACCACAGTGTAACCATCGCCCGAAGTGATTCGCCGTGGGGCCCATTTGAATCCAATCCGAAAAACCCAATCCTGACGCACAGGAAAAATCCAAAACTGCCGATCCAGGTTGTCGGGCACGCTGATTTGGTAGATACGCCCGATGGGTGGTGGCTGGTATGTCTTGGAGTCAGGCCGCAGGGTGGTCGTTTTCATCACATCGGTCGTGAAACTTTCCTCGCTCCGGTTGTCTTTGACAGCAACGGCTGGCCCGTGGTTAACGGCAACGGTACGATTCAGCCCGTTATACCATCGCCGAAACTGCCGCAGCATGTCTGGCCGAAAGAACCGGCTAGGGATAACTTCGACAGTAAAACTCTTGCGCTGCAGTGGAACTACCTTAGAAATCCTTATCCGGAAAATTATTCTCTTACCGATAGACCTGGTTTTCTGCGTCTCAATGGTTCTGATGTAAATATGAGCAGCAAGGATTCGCCTGCATTCGTTGGCCGTCGCCAGACCGATTTCAACTGTGTTGCTTCAGCCCTGCTCGAGTTTGAACCTAAAAGCAAAAATGAGGAAGCAGGACTTGTCGTTAGAAGCAATGACAAACATCATTATGAAATCGGAATCACATTGAAGGACGGTAAACGTCAGATTTTATTCAGGAAAGTCCTCAAGGGTAAAATAATCGAGCCGGTTAAATATGTTGATATCAGTGAGGGGGCGGTCGTCCTATCGGTCAAGGCGACTCCGTTGACTTATGAATTTTCCTGCAAATCAGCCAATGGTGACATACAAGTATTAGGCACAACTCTGACGAAGGATTTGTCCGTTGAGGCGATTGGCTTTGAAGATGGAATGTGTTTTACCGGCGATTATTTCGGCTTGTACGCAACCGGCAATGGAAAAAAATCTTCCACCCCGGCCGATTTTGACTGGTTTGAATACGTATCCGATTAGTTCTGAAAAACACTGAAAGGATATAATAATGAAGTTTAGGGTGAAAATACTCAGTTTGGCAATATGCACTTTTGTTTTGCTGATTTCTCAGGCGGCCTTTTGCAAAGTCAAACTTCCCGTTTTGATAAGTGATGGTATGGTTTTGCAAAGAGATGCCGATATCAAAATCTGGGGCTGGGCCGACGCAAATGAGAAAATAGCGATAAACTTCAACGGCAAAACATATGAAACTGCAGCCGGCGCGGACGGCGAATGGGCGGTAATGCTTTCAGATTTAAAAGCAGGCGGCCCGTATGGTATGGATATCAACGCGAGCAATCATATAACTCTGACAAACATCCTGATAGGTGATGTATGGGTATGTTCGGGGCAGTCGAATATGGAACTGCCTATGAACAGAGTAAAAACCCGTTATCCGGATGTAATCGCCAATGCCGACAATCCGAACATAAGGCAATTTGTGGTGCCGCACATATATGATTTCAAGGAGCCAAAGGACGATTTAAAATCAGGAAAATGGGTATCGGCCAACCCCAAAAGCGTGCTTGAGTTTACAGCTGTAGGTTATTTTTTCGCGAAAGAATTATATGAGAAGTACCGCGTTCCAATAGGTTTAATAAACGCGAGCCTGGGCGGTTCGCCTGCACAGGCATGGCTCAGCGAAGATGCGTTAAAGGCGTTTCCTGAATATATGGAAACAGCGAAAAAATTCAAGGACAGCAATTACATTGGTCAAATCACGGAAAAAGAAAAAGCCGTCAGTGATGCTTGGTATGCTCGTATCCAGCAGCTTGATAAAGGACTGGAAAAAGGCCAAACGCAGTGGTTTGATATGAATTATGATGCTTCTCAATGGCCGACGATGAATGTCCCCGGCTACTGGGCGGATGGCTCCATGGGAAACGTCAACGGTGTTGTCTGGTTCAGAAAAGAAATTGATGTCCCGGTTTCTATGACCGGTCAGCCGGCAAAACTCTTGCTGGGCAGAATTGTCGATGGCGATTTTACTTATGTTAATGGAAAGCAGGTCGGTTCGGTTTCGTATCAGTATCCGCCAAGAATTTATGACGTTCCTTCAGGCCTGCTGAAAGAGGGTAAAAACATCATTGTTGTAAGAGTTATTAATAACTCAGGCCGGGGCGGCTTTGTTTCGGATAAGCCGTATCAGCTCTCGGCAGGGGGGAAGACAATCGACTTGAAGGGAAAATGGCAATGCAAATTAGGAGCCACGATGTCCCCGTTACCCGGTAAAGCTTTTATCGAGTGGCAGCCGGAAGGATTATATAACGGGATGATAGCCCCATTATTAAACTATAAAATTAAAGGGGTGATTTGGTATCAGGGCGAATCCAATACTTCGAAACCACGTGAATATCAGAAACTATTAACATCGCTGATAGCTGACTGGAGAGCGAAATGGAACCAGGGATATTTTCCCTTCTTGTATGTTCAATTGGCCAATTTTATGGAAACTAAAAAGCAGCCTTCTGAAAGCGGCTGGGCCGAGTTGAGAGAAGAACAGCTTAAAACACTCGCAGTTCCCAATACGGCGATGGCCGTAACTATTGACCTCGGAGAATGGAATGATATTCATCCCCTGAATAAGCAAGACGTCGGCAGACGGCTTGCGCTCGCAGCTCAAAAGGTGGCCTATGGCGACGAACAGGTGGTTTATTCAGGCCCGATTTACCAGTCAATGAAAATTGAAGGCAATAAAATCGTTCTGTCATTTACAAATACAGGCGGCGGCCTGATAGCCAAAGGCGGCGTCGAACTTAAGTATTTTGCCATCGCCGGAGCCGACAAAAAATTCATCTGGGCAAAAGCGAAAATAGAGTACAATAAAGTCCTGGTTTGGAATGACCAGCTGGCCAATCCTGTGGCTGTTCGATATGCTTGGGCAGATAATCCTGAAGGAGCGAATTTATATAACAAAGAAGGTTTGCCGGCATCACCATTTGGAACCGGTGAATAAAATATTGAGATAATTAGTTAAAACTGTTTAGAGGCGGGAAAATGAAAAGAGTAAACACGATTCTGTTAATTGCTGTTTTTCTTATGGCGGGCAGCACGGGCTATTCCCGAACCATTGACCCTAATTACGCGGTCGGCACCTGGCAGGGATTTCGGACGGCGGCGATAAGCTATACTTTTGATGACGGCTGCCCATATCAATATACCGTAGCAATACCTATGTTTAATGAATTCGGTTATAAGCTGACTATGTATACCGTTACCGGCAAGAGCTGGTATTTGCCAACTCACTGGGACCAGTTACAAGCCGCCGCCGCCGTTGGGCATGAAATCGGCAGCCATACCGTAACACATCCTACTTTGACTACATCAAACGAGGTAGCGGAACTGTCAAATTCCAAGATTGCCATTGAAGTGAATGCACCAGGGGTGAATTGTGTAACGGTCGCATATCCATTTTGCGTACAAAGCACCGAGTCAGTTATCGCGACATACTATATAGCAGGCAGGACATGTTCGGGCGCGATTGTGCCTGCCACTCCATTGAATTTCTATCAGATAAGCTCGATCGGTCTGGGCAGCAGCGGTATAAATACAGCAGCAGGCATCACCGCAAAAGCTGATTTAGCCGCCAGCTCAGGCGGATGGTGCGTGTATCTCATACACGGCATCGACAGTGACGGAGGATATTCACCGCTTTCTTCTACAATCCTCAGGACAACCCTGAATTATCTTTATGCTAACCCGAGCAAATTCTGGGTTTCGAGTTTCTCGAATGTCGTTCGGTATATAAAAGAACGCAATGATGTAAATGTTATAGAAGTATCGAACACCGGCGAGACTATAACAGTGCAGGTGACAGACGGCCTCGCCAACACGATTTACAATTATCCGGTCACTATACGCAGGTCTCTACCCGCCGGCTGGGGTTCCGCTAATGTTACGCAGAATGGTCTTCCGGTAGCTTCTTCTATCGTGGCGGTTAATTCAGCCGCATATGTAATGTTTGACGCTGTGCCGGATGGCGGTGATGTTTTGCTCTCGAAAGGCATCTATGGCGATTTTACCGGTAACGGCGTTGTGGATTTGAATGACCTTTCCATATTTGTAAAATTCTGGCCGGTAAACGATTGTAATAAAATCGCCGGCGTGGATGTGGACGGAGATTGCATTGTCAATTTTCACGAATTCGCTGTTCAGGCGGAAAACTGGCCGCAGCCATTGTAATTAGCAGCGCACGCCTTACCGATACTTCTCAACGGCCGCGATAAAGGCATTAATATTTTCAGTTGGAACATTTGGCGGCACGCCTCCGCCGCATGACGCGATAATCCTGCTTCGGTCTTCAAGGCCGATGAGCATTGTTTCCACGGCTTGTGTCACCTCAGCGGGTGTCCCCGCGGCCAAGATATCTCTCGGGGGGATATTCCCTAACAGCGTAACCTTATTCCCGGTTAGTTTCTTCATTTGTGCCAATCCGTGGTCGCTGCTGAAATTAAAGAGGTTAATTCCGATTTCCGCTAAGTGCGGCGCACAAATAAGGCCGGGCGCGTCGTTGTGAAAGAATCTTACTTTAACATCCCGGCAGGTGAAAATCTTCTGCAGGCGTGGTTTGGCGAATTTGATGAAGTCCTGCTCGCCGAGGAAGCCGACAATATCGTCGAGAACGAAAATTCCTTCGATTGTCGGGAACGTTTCCATTTGCAGGCTAATCCAGTCAACGATTAAATTCGTAATCATATCGAGCAGCTGGCCGACCTCGTCCGGATTTGCACGAATCCCCATAAGAAACTCGGTTGTGCCGGCAAGAAACGAGGCGATATTCAGCGGCCCGCGCGAAACGGCTAATTTTATGGCGTGGCCTTCCTGCTCAATTTGTTTTTGCGTCAGTTTCAGCCGATTCAGAGTAAAAGGCAGCAAGCCGTCTTTAGAAGGATCGGGCCTGCTTAAGGAATCGACCTGCTCAAACGACGTGATAATCGGACTCGCAAATGGCAGATCATTTGTTTGCCAGGAGCATTTGGAACCGAATGCCGACGGCTCGGTGCACATCCCGAACTCTGACCAGAAGCCGGGCAAAAACATAGCTTGGGGGAAAGTTTTGATGGCCTTTAGATTGGCGTCGAGCCACATCTGCTCACTGGAAAAATAATCCATTATCGATATACCGGCCCACCCCGGCAGCCAGGGGCTGTCTATTATAAATCCGACAGGCAACGCCTTGCTGACGTTGCCATTGATTACATTAAGCAGTGCCGCCCATTGCTTGTCTGTCATTTCGGTATCTCTGCGGAAATTATTTGTGGCGGTAAAGTTCCCAGCCCATGTAATTGCCTGTTGCCTCGGCGATGGCGTCTGCTTTTTGCGACATATTCATCGCCACGTGGTGCTCAAAGCCCATCCTGCATATATATTGCAAAAGGTTCTGCAGGTTCGGAATCTTCATTACGCCGTAGCCCCCGAATGTATCGAGCCGGTCGTTTGTGAATTCGCCCTCGCCGACATATGCGCTGATAACGCCCGCTGCGTCGTCTGTGGAAGTCCTGCAGAAAGTTGCGATACCCGGCGCGATTCTGCCGACCATTGTCCCGTATGTGTTGTCCTTACCGACGGCACCGGCGATTATTTCCTGGTAATCCATATTCGCGGATTTGAAAAAGCTCTTGGGCAGGTTGCTGCAATGGAACAAAACGCATTTATCCGGCTCATCTGCGTAGTTATTGTTCCAGTCCAGTAATGCGCTCGGCGTCCCAGAAGCCAGCTGCAGGATATACATTCCCAGCAGACCTGTGATATCGACCTCGCATGCGCTTGGCATCAGCGACTCGCTCATCATACTCATAAGCGTACACGGCACTATCCCGAAAAATTCCTCAAGTGACGTCCAGCATTGAATTGCCGTACCGTCAAGTTCGTTGTCTTTCACCCATTGGTCAATCACGTATCCGAACTTTGCCATTTTCAAAAGTGATTCGGCTGGAATTGATTTGGTTGATGTGTATTGCTGAATTTCACTGAGTTTGCGTTTTACGTTTCTGTCGTTGTCAGCCAGACGGCCGACTTTTCCGAGGATTTCCGAAAGGTCAATTGTCTCGACCGCTATGCCCGCTAACTCAAGAATTTTCTCGCTGTAGCGAACAGTGTTGAACGCGCCTGTCCTTGCGCCGATTGCGCCGAAACGGACGTTTTTCAGCCCTTTGACAATCCTGCAAACCGAGGCGAAGTCTTCCAACTCCCGTTTGAATTCCTCCGAAGCCACGGGGACAGTGTGTATTTTTGTAAGGGTATATTGAATGCCGGCTTGTCTGAGGTTATCACATACGCTGATTTTGCCGCAGAACGAATCCCGCCTGTTGGCAATAGTCATTTTGCCCGGCGCATCAGGTTCGGCGTGAATGAGAATCGGCACATCAAGGCCTGCGCGTTTTACCGATTCCGCTACACCTTTCTCGTCGCCGAAGTTCGGCAGCGTGACTATGATGCCGTCGATTTTGTCCCCGTTTTTCGCGAAGAGTTCCGCGCACTTTTTGGCGTCCGTGTATGTCTCAACAGAGCCGTATTTGGTATCTGTCATCGACAGGGCGATAGCGCCGAAACCGTTTGTTTTGAGCACTTCGAGAATATCTTTGCGTCCCTGCTTTGCCAGTATATCCGGGAAAAATCCCCTGTTTCCTGTGATTACCCCAAACGTCGTCTTTTGCATTTTATACCCTTTCCTGTAATATGTTAAGGCACGATTATAGCATACCGAGTCGCCGAATTCCACAGCAACATCCCCGGCCGCTTTTGCTGATTCTATGGAGAACAGGCACTTTATGATGGACGAGTTTTGCTCTTGAGTTATAAGCCGCGGAGTTTCGTTTTGTGAGGCGGGGGAGTGAAAGCCAACGATCGGATTCGAACCGATAACCTCCGGTTTACAAAACCGGAGACAAAAAACCATAACCACTTACAAGAGCAACCACTTACAGAAAACAGCCAAAACGACTTGGCGCGTTTCTTGGCGTTTTTATCCCAAAAATACCCCGATTTAGCCCGGTTGGTCGAACGCTGGCCAGACCTGCCGGAGCATATC
>JBFZBL010000090.1:0-16082 GCA_041308485.1 Phycisphaerae bacterium
ACCCGGCCCATAAGAGCAGGAAACCTGGAATGTTAATTCTTTCTCGTAGAAATCCGCACGGTTGAGGTTGAGATTCACCACACCGACAAGAACAACCCGGCCCCGCTTTCGGCACATTTGCGCCGACTGATGAACAATCGAGTCCTCTTTGGCCGAGGCGGTAATAAGAACACCATCCACACCTTTGCCGTTTGTTTTGGCCAATGCGCTGGCAATAACATCTGCGCCAGCCGCAGCATTAATCACTTCAGCGCCAAATGTCTCGGCCAATTTGAGCCGGTCGGCATTGACGTCAATCCCTATGACCCTGCAGCCGGAATTCCGCAGTATTTGTACACAAACTAAACCAATCAACCCCAATCCTGATACCACCATTGTCTCGCCAAACGTAGGACTTAAGAGCCGTATCCCCTGCAGCCCTATGGAAGCAAGCACCGTGAATGCCGCATCTTCATCACTGACGTTGTCGGGAACCTTGGCACAAAGGTTCTTAGGCACGCATACAATCTCAGCATGTGCGCCGTTACTTGCTACTCTGTCGCCGACCTTGAAGCCCTCTACGCCCTGCCCCACTTCCAGCACAGTTCCACAGTTGCAATATCCGAGAGGGAGCGGTTCGTCCAGGCGAGCGAAAACACTGTGAAGCGTCGGCAAAAGACCGTCTGTCTTTATTTTATCAATAACCTGCTTCACTTTGTCTGGTTGTTGTTTTGCCTTGCCCAAAAGTGAGCTTTGGGCAAACGAAACAAGCATTCGTTCAGTGCCGGCTGATATTAAAGTGCATCGGCTCTGAATCAGCAATTGTCCCGGCCCAACCATCGGCCGCGGAACTTCCGCAACCTCAAGCACGCCTGTCTTCAAATTCTGCAGTATTTGTTTCATGCTATGTCCTATAGTAGTTGTTATTGTTCATGCGATTCTGGTTGGTTATCTTCGCAAGATCCTGACCAAGCAGAGGGAATGTCCAATGATTGTTTAATAAAAATGTGCTTCCCTCTCCTCGTTAAAGGTATATTATCAACATAATCGAATTCAACGTTTAAGCCCGTTTTGGCGCAATCAAGCATCTTTTGCTTAATCTCCTGCTCATCCTCGGATCCATAGTTGGCCCCTTTAGCAACTTTAACCACTATTTTCCCAGGATCATTCTGCACCAATTGTATTTGTTTTATTTTTGCAAAAGCATGCCAGTGCTGACCGAATATCATTCCAGTTAGCGCTATTGCTCTGCCGTCTGAGGTTATAACATACTCTTGCTTGCGTCCTTCAACCTTTGCTAATAACTTATAATTTCTACCACAACTGCATTTTGGTGGTCCAACTATACCAATGTCTCCGGTGCGATACCTTATTAAAGGCATAGCATTATTTATTAGCGAGGTGCCCACAATTTCACCCCTTTGCCCTGGCTCCCAAGGCAAAACGTTTCCCTCAGCATCGACTAATTCCATATATCCGTATTCGCTATACACATGGTAATAATCATTGCTATCACAATACCCAGCCAAGCAGCAGGATTCCCCGTGACCATACCAGCTATACACCCTCGCCTGAAATACCTGCTTGAAAAGTTCTTTTTGGGCAGCATACATATTTTCTGATCCACATAGAAGCGTTTTGACGCTCGCGATTGGCGCTTCATTCCGACTTTGCATCCAACCCGCCAGAAGCGTCAAGGTAGAAGGGTATGCCTGGATGGAAACAGGTTTGAATTCACGCAATTTTTTGATTATACGGGGGAAACTTTTCTCGGAAAGATTATACATATTGACGAAGAGGTGCTTGTCAATAGGGTCATAATGCCACAAGCCTTCTTTTACTGTCTGGCCTCGAAGAATCACTGTACGCTGGCCATATTCGAATCCTCCCCATGCCCATTGTCGCCACATAAAGGCTCGCTCCAAAGAGCGTGTTCGGCCTCGTTCCCAATAAAGTTCTAATGGCTCACCGGTACTGCCTCCCGTATTGGTTGCAAGAAGCTTGTTACGCATATTATCAGCAACTAATTCTTTCTGATGACTGCGAACCATATTTTTTGTCAACAATGGAAGTTTTGCCCAATCCGAAAATGAGTTAAAATCATCGGGCGTAAGTTTTGCCTGTTTCATGATTCTTTTATAATAAGGAACGTTGGCATAGGTGTGGCATATAAGATTTTTCATTTGTTGCCATTGATAGTTTTGATGCTCCTCTAAGGACCACCATTGACTTTTATCCAGGAATTCTCTGGCTTGCCCAAGAATACGACCATACCGAATGCTCATGGGGAGAAATGCGTACACTTGACCAACACACCGCTTAAACCAAACGGGGCTGACACGATAAGTGTTTTTAAAAGGGTGCAAATAATCTTCTATACCCACTGTGTAATACCTCAAGTTAAGCTGTTTGGTAATATCGTCGTTTATTTAGCTAAGAACCAACTCATCTTTAAACCTCAGTGGCCGACTTTACTCCTTCGAAATACGCCTTTAAGCATCAACCAGAAGCCAACTAAAGTTTCAACATGCACGTATCTCCAATTAAGCACATTGCACCAATACAGAAGGCGCTTAAATAATCTCTTTTGCGTATAACGTTTCCAATAGTCGCCATAATTTTCTGATTCTAAAACTTTGCTACGGTAATTAAAATATTTTGAGCATTCGGATAAACGGTCCAATTCTACGGTATCGCCTTTCTGTCTCGTAAAGATAATATCATGAGAGATTATTTTCTCATGAGCAAATTCCATCTTTAATATAACCCCTCTCATGTTATCCTTCGTTAACTTTGAAGGACGACCACGGTCTTTGAATCCCGCAAAGGCAAAATTACCTAAACTGTATGCAATCAAAGAATTGTTTTCTTTAACCAGACCTTGAACTATATGACTATGATAACCAATAACAGCCATGGCACCCGCTTTGACCAGAAGTTTTCCCATTTCCACCTGCTCCGGGGTCGGGAATAAGTACTCACAATAGCCCCAGTGCGGCATAACAATAACGGCATCAACTTGATTCTTTAATTTGCCTATTTGCTCGACCATTAATTCAGTATCAAGTGGCGCACAACCAAAAGAAGTTTCCGTTGCGCAAGTCGTCTGTACAAATTTCCATGAATAGGCGAGCAGGCCAATCTTCAAATCTTTGACTTTAAGTATGAGAGGTTTTTTCGCCTCATTAATGTCCTTGCCTGCGCCAAGATGAGCTATCTGTGCTTTCTCAAGAAGTTCACAGGTTTGTTTGAAACCATCCCAGCCATAATCAAACATATGGTTATTTGCCAATGATACAACATTCACACCCCACTTTTTTAGAATATCGGCCGTCTCAGGGGCAGATTTTAAACAACATTTTCCTTTTATTGAATTTTCAGTATTGCATATAGGCCCCTCTTGGTTTGCTACAATTAAGTCTGCCAACGACAGATTCCTTAGCACTTCGCACCCTAAATTAATGCCTGCATCAGGACCAAGATAAATGTCGCCTAAAAAAATGATTGTCGCGATATCGTTTTCCATCAAGCTACCAACCTATTAAAAATATCGATAAGTCTTGCCGTCGACCTTTCCCAAGCCAACTCTTTTGAACGTTCAGTCCCTGCTGATATTAAAGTGCGCCAGGTTTGAATCAGCAATTGTCCCGGTCCCGCCATTAGCTACGGAACTTCCGCAACCTCAAACACGCCTGTCTTTAGATTCTGCAGAATTTGTTTCATTGATACCCCTCAAGGATATAATCTGTTTAAATCAGTTGTTTCATCTGCCAATAATATCATCTACTAAAGCAAAACACTCAATGGCAGAATTCTCCCAGCTAAAAAGCATCGTCTTTTGCCGCGCCAATTCAAGATATTTTCTTCGTACCTCCGGCTGTCGCACCAATTTAAGCATTTGTTCGCACACAGACGAAGGTGCCTCTGGGTTATGATAAAGCCCTGCTTCTCCAACAACTTCCGGATAGCTACTGGTGTTGGGTACAATAACAGGAGTACCGGCTGCCATAGCTTCTATTGCGGTAAGAGGATATGCTTCCAAAAGAGACGTGCTTACAAAAGCTATAGAATCATGAAGGAGCTTGTAAAGGTCCTGGCCAAATATCTCCCCGAGCCAGTCAACCCTGTCTTCTATTCCCAATTTTTGTGTTAGAGTTACTAAATCAGGGATACTGCCTCTACCTGCCTTGTAATCATTCAACTTTCTAAAGTAACCGGCAATTTTCAAACGAATCGGATTCGGAAATTCTTTGACCAATTGAGCAAAAGCTTCCAGCATCGTTTCATAATTTTTGTGATAACTAACAGTCCCAACAGCCATAAAATACGGTTCACCGATACTATTTGAAACCTGCTGTTTTTGATTCCATGCCAAAATAGCAGGGTCGGCAGCTTCGTAAATCACTTTATTCTTATTATTGTCTGGCCCTGTCCATCGAAGAGTGAGTGCCGCCATTTGATGAGAGAGAAACGCTGCTTTATCCACATGCCGATAACCAAGAATATACAAATAACGCATTATGCGAACTTTAAAAACTTTCAACGCAGTCTTTACAATAGGAGGCTCCATTAAATAGTGGCTGTTGAGGACAAGCATTATCTGAGGTTTAAAGCTTAAGAATATACCAGGAAATTGGGCAACTACCACATCTGCTTTACAAAAAATCGCTTGCCATGGCAGAACAAGTTGACGCCATAAAAATCGCCATAGAAAATTGCTATAGCCAGGTATTAGATATGCAGAAATATTGGGTTCGCGAGCAAGTTGGTTCACGAAAGTCTTACAGCCAGCTATGACTCGGAACTGATAATCCGGTCTCATTTTTGCCATAGCGTTAATCAAGCATACATTGAATGTTATACCGCCTCCTATAACACAAGAAACAGCGTCAACAAGAATAACGTTCTTTTTTGAAATCTCGGTTGATTGCATAAGATTTTCCCCCATATTTATGATAACGTGTTATATTTGCAGCACCCTTATATCATCTCATACAATAAGATACTGCATCAAAGAAGCCGGCAGCCATGTTTGCCATATTGTGCTTCTTCTCGATTACTTCAAAGGCGTTTTTCGAAAGCCGCTCATACAGATGCTCATCGGTCAACAAACAGCAAATCGCATCAGCAAAACTCTCTTCGTCTCCGTCTTTGCAATAAATACCCGTTACACCGTCTACCAGTATCTCCGCTTCGGGGTTATGAGTTCTCATATTGTCTCCGGTAATGACGGGTAAGCCGTAGCTAAAAGCGTGCATCACCGCCAATCCGACTCCCGCCGGTATCACCATAGCTCTGCTGGACAAAAAGAACTTCGCCATTGTCTCTTCATCATAAATCGCACCCGTTAACGTTACAATATCGCCGACCCCCAATTCTTCGATTAATTGTTCAAGTTGTTTTCGCATGGGACCTTCTCCGATAATAACGGCTTGTAAGTCAGGTATTTGGCTTGCTGCCTTCTTTAATGCTCGCACCAGGAGATCGGGTTTCTTGTTAGGCAGAAGTCTGCCGCTGTACAAAACAACGTTTTTTGTCTTCAAACCGCGTTCTTTTCTAAAACTCTCTAATGCCTTTTCTGTCATTCGTTCCCTTATGGCCGATGCTGTCTCAGTATCGAGCGCATTATACGCTACGAAAAGCTTATCCTTTCGGAAACCGCGTTCTATCCATTTATCCCGCACGCCTTCAGTATAAAAAATCACGGCGTGCGCCAGCCGCATAAGTAGTGCGCGAAAAAATTGACTCGGTATCCGATATCTTCTGCTCTCTCCCTGTCCCCACAAGCATATTTTGCACCCGAACAGCCGACAAATTAGTAAGTTTATCCAGACGCAGATATCCGAAAAATCGTTTGGCATTATAATAACGTCAAACCTTCTACGTATCACGCTGCTCACAGCAAACGGTTGGAAAGTGATAATCTTGTTGATTAAGGGCACTTTAAAGCGATAGCACTTAATGTCTATAAAAGGAAACTCTTTTTCTTTATGCTGCACATTTAAAAAACATTTGCTTGAAGGATTATCGGGGGCGCAAATAGTGAAGACCATATCACCTCGTCGTTGCAGGGCCTTAAATATCCCAAGGCGGTAATCGCTGATGCACCACTGAAATAATGCCACTTGTATTTTTTTATTATTTTCCATTTTCCTCTCTATATCCAAGATCAGATAATTCTTTTACACCCGTAGCCCCACGAACATAGGCAATGAAATGCTTAGTCCAGTAGAGATACTTTTTGTGAAACGGTGACGGATAAAATACTATTACCTTAGCTCTATCGTAAGGAGCGTATATCTCTGGAAGGGTTGCGTACCACCCAATGTTCATCTCTGCGCCCACTTGATGGGAATAAATTAAATCATAATCCCAACTATTATCCCAGTAATATGGTTTTGTCAAGCCTCTTCTGTACCCTGAAGCAAGAGCTACCCAGGGAGTAACATCATTTACGCCCATTTGCTGAGCAAGTCGAGCAGTCCTTCGGTAACCTTCTCGCATTTTATCCAGTTCAGGAATTGAATAAAATCCACAGGAAAGACTGGGTTTGATTTCATTTCCTGTAAATACAGGAGCTTTTGCCCATCCGTCACCTGTCGAAGCGATTTTTGCCACTCCACGCCCATACCATTCTATTCTCGCTTCTGGGAAAATTTCTTGCCCTGCCTTATGAATAGCATCTAATGCTTCCTGCATTCCTTTGTTCCATGCAACATCATTTGTTTTTTCATAAAATCTTTCGCAATCCAGCAATATTGCGCCCACTTCTACATTTGATTTATAATAAGCGTTTTTCGCCTTGACCCAGCTTTTAATAAGATTTAGGCGCTCAACAAAAAATGATATTTCATCAAAATAAGTTGCTCCTCTGTCGGTCGGTGGCAGGTTTTTGCCAAATTTTCTACCCCATGGGCTGTAATTTATCCCTATCGTAGAAGGGATTGACGGCTTTAACATATTGACTTTGGCGCAGGCATATACGCATTTGTCAATTTGGGCTTGAGTGACCCACTCCCCTTTAATACATATCGTGTGTGTTATTCTCGCCAGCTCATATAGTTTTTCATTATTATTTGGATCATCCAAGAATTCAGGATCCAATCCCCATGAGTAGTGGGGTTTGGGCAGTGGTTTCAATTTAATCAGTTTGTTGTAGACAGCGGCATCTGAGAAGGTCTCGGAAGCAAGGCATAAATGACCAGACACAACAACGAAAAGAAAAGTCGAAAAAACCAGCCGCAGCATTTTGCCTTTAACCGACATTGCTGAATACGCAGCGTCGCATATGCACTGTCTGCATAAATCAATAGCTGGTGATAGGATGTTCTGTGTCATCAATTTCGTGCGTTCCTTCATCGCTCTCAGGAAACGAATAGTAAGATAATTCGACATCCTTAAAGTATTTCAAATGGTCAATTATGTTGCTGAATACCATAAGCATCACCAGTCCGACTCCGCCTGCAGTTGCAAGAACACCTTCAAAAAAACCCATAGCTGTCATACCAAGCATGTATCCCAGTGAAACCAGCGAATACTCGGTTATTTCCTGCGTTTGAGTACCAAAAATAAGGCGTAAGCTTTTCCATACATAATTAGCAAGGAACAACAACACCAAAATCAAACCAAGCAAACTTGCATCATACCATATTATCAAATATGAGTTATGGAAAATTATACCAGGAATAGCAACGCTGGAAGCAGCGACCCCGTGCCCCAATAGTCCCGAATGAATACACAGTTTCAACGCCATTACCCACATTTCAAATCTGCCGGTAGTCGAAGTGGAAAAAATCCTTCCAACTATGTATTGAGCTTTGACAGGATTGAGCAGATACAGCATTTTCATCATGATTGCGACTAATGCCCACAACACGCAAGCTATGATTATGATTCTGATCAGCTTGACCTTGGATAACAATATAGGGAACGAAGCTATCACCAACATCCCAATTATGGCAGAACGAACCCCGCCTGCAATAATCATCAAGGAATAAGGAATAAAAAGAAGAATAGAATAAATACGCCATAGGAAATATCTGTTCTGAATTATTCCCCACATGACCATAGGAGCAAAGAATGCTCCAGCATAAGCGGCAGCAACGCCTCCCATTTCCGTACTTGTAGAAAACCGCAAAGCGGAAGCGTAACGATATTGGCTTAGAAATGTTATGCTTGTGGCTGTCCATATGGTAGCGGCTATAATGCCCATCTTAAATAAAGTGCCGATATTTTCGGGGGATGTGATATAACTGTTAATTGCCAATGAAACCCCTATAACAGTCATTACCAGCAATACTGTTTGTTGGGCGGAAAATGTAAAAATTGGCGATAGAAATATAAACATAATGCATAACAGAACGTAAAAAGCAAAAAATAACAATCCCTTACCATGAAACTGTGGTCTTTTAAATAATCCGACCCCTAACAGGAACAAACAACCCCAGCGGGTAAGGGTGGCCATAAACACCACTCCTCCTTGATTGATCGCTCCCAATGAGAACGAAATAAAAAGAATCAGAAACAAAAATCCAGTGCCTCGCCACATCGCTATTGCGGCAATAATGAGAACGGCAATAATAATTACCAAAAGACCGCCTAAGCCGAAGATTTCTACGAAACTACGCAGTCGGCCCAAAAAATCTACGCCTGATTCTTGCATAAGTCCAATATCCTCTTTGCGCTACTATACGGTAGGACGGCCAGAATTGTCTCATTCGCCATGCTTTTTTCGAAGTAAAGCCAATGGTTTTTTGAGTCCGTTTACTATATTTTTAAGATATAACGGATTTAAACCGAACACTCCACGTGAAATTGTATAAGTATTTTTAATCTGTCCGTTGTCGCCTGCCCATGCGGTTTTGAAGTGACGAATGCCCTTGGCTCGCTCCGAATCTCCCTGTGGAAGCCCCATTAAGTCAAATGTGCTAAATCCGCGAGTTTTTAAATACTCCAGGCACGACCACATAAGAAAATCTGTAACTCCAAGTTGCCGAAATTCATAATCATAACCTACTGAAAAATAACTGGCTGTGCCGTACCAGCTTAACTGCATCATAACTCCGGCAATAGGCTGTCGGGTCTGGGGATGCAGCGCAATAAACCCCGTAGCCAATCCTTGTGGTTTCATAATAGTAATCATATTTTCAAAATATCTCTGAGGTGTTGGAGTTCGGCCCCCGCGAATTTGGCTCTTGGCATAAACCGTTTGAAATTGCCGTACGTGCTCTATGGTATCGATTTCTTGAAGAATAACCCCTTCCCGTCGCGCCCTGTTAATAGCGGCCTGTTTACCCTTTGGAAGTTGTTTCCACAACGATTCAGGAGAACCCGAAATATCCCAGAAAAGAAATGTCTGCGGTATTCTTGCCCAGCGAGATAGCTCATCATCTTCTTCGATAAAATTAGTAAAGTCAGGATGGACTACGATTGAGAAGACCATCGTTCGCTTCTTCATGAATTCAGCGATGCTTTTGATTACAGCAGTGAAAAGTAGCTTGTCGGCCGTTACCGGGCCAAAATATGTTTGTGCGGTGAGGGGAAAACCAAGCGCTTGTCGCCTCACGGTAATTCCACTGCCTCCCACAATGGTATCATTATCATGCACCACAATAACAAATGACGGATTTCCGCTGGCGGCATAATATTCGAGATACGGTTTGGATTGATAAAGCGTTCCATACTTGCGGACAAAATCCCAATAACTCTGCGGTACCTCTGATAATTCATACTTGACAGCCTTAAGCATATTCACTCCTCCTGGTCAAGGTTAACTATCTTAGATGACATCCACCGATTATTAAAGGCCTTGCCAAATAGCCTGAATACCCGAATTCTCCCCACGAAGGAAAATCCTGCTTTTTCTATTCCTCTAATCGAAGCAGAGTTTGCAGCGTTGGAACTGATAAAGCACCTCTTTCTGTTTTCCTTGGCAGCATGTCTCAATATGTGCTGGAGAACCACCGGGTAAATATTATTTCCACGAAATTCCGGGTGCGTGTGACAACTGCTTATGTAAGCCTCATCTGGCTCCAGCTCTACATGAAGGGGTGTTTCGCTAATCCCAGGATAGTAAAACAGCCAAGCTATATGTACCGGTTCGCCTTTGCTCAAACCTAAAAACATTTGACCTCCATTATCAAGCAGGTGTTTAACTCGATATCGGACAGCTACTTCATCAATCTCAATCAGGATGTTCTCAACCCAAACAAGGTCATCTGCACTACCTCTTCGGATATGCAGTGGACAGCGGGCTTGGACTTGTCTTGGCGGAGTTCCCGAAATGCTGTAAAAATTAAACAGCTTAGAATAAAATAAAAGCGGACAGATATTTAATATAATTTTCTTTATCAGCCTTAATATGCCGTATTTCCCGTAGTATCGTTTGGTCTTATCTAAAATTAATTTCACCACGCGGCTTGGTTCCCGATACACTTGCCATTAACCCGCAAAGAGGAATTTTTCAAGATTTCCTGTGCAGCAGGTTACACATAACACCATTAATATCGCTTCTGCTCACCCAAATACAATTAGCGATCCTTATTCCATACTTCTTTATCACTATGGACATTAACAAGAACAGCAATACTATGTTCCCCGTAGTTAAAGCCCATGCTGCTCCAACTATACCACTGACTGGTACGAAAATCCAGCAGAGCACGGCATTAATGACCACTCCTATAACAAGCGACATTACCGCAATTTCCGGATGCCCCCGGCTATTCAACAATTCTATTAAAATCATGTTTAGTAAATAGAGTACCGCCCGTGGTACTAAAATCATCACAGGCTGCGTTGCGGGTAAGAATTGTTGTCCGTAAAGTATCAGAACAAGCCATTTGCCACTTAACAAAATCCCCAAAAGGCTAACTGCACATAGAGTGCTGGCGAAACGCAGTACTTTTTCAACATGCGTTGCAAGGTTTTTCTGGGAGAATGCGACCCACCGGCTGAATAAAAGGGGCATAACTGCCTGACCCGCTATTGCCGCCAGCACAGCGATACGCTGACCTCTGCTGAAATAGCCCACGTTTTTCATCCCAATCTCCCGATGCGAATCTGTTTTCCCAATCGTGTTTGGTATTAATGTTCATGATCTTCATAGATTTACAAACAGACTACGGTCTTTGCGTGAAGATGTCTTAGTAGCCACAGCCAGAAAATAGTAGGCAAAGCCAAACACCCATACTGTGTGGAAAATGTAACCTACTGCTCTTGCGGTAGCCAAACCGAGAGCGCCTTTGTCAACAAGTAATAGCGTACCCAGGATAAATATGAGAGCCCACCCTATATTCATAGCGAACGCGATCCACATTTTTCCTGACGCTGTAATAATTTGTCCAACAGGTGCTTGCGCAGCTACGAGCCCAGTCGTTAAGAGAACAACAACAAGGGTAGGCCAGCCGCCCCTGAAACCCTCGCCATAAAGGCCCATTATGTAAGGGCTGGCAATACTAGCCAATAGCACAAGTGGTAACACTAAAGCTATGTTCGCTTTTATCGCGAAAACGAGTGTTTTAATCGACTGATTTGTTTCTTTTTGGCCAAGCCGTTCAGAAAGAACCGGTAACATAACCTGGCCCAGTAATCCCGGAATAAACCAGAGCATGGCATACCATTGATTTGCCGCGCTGAAGATTCCCATTTCGCCGTAGCCATTGGGCTGATTGACCAATAGCGAGTTGCATGCCCAATTGGCGGGACCAGTCACTGAACCAGCCAACACTGCCGGCAGACTAAACCTCCACAGAACGGACATTTCACGGCTGCAATTCTTGAAGGTGAAAGGTACCTTGTATAGCTTGGCTTCTTTACGCAAAGCCAGATGGTTGAGGAACCAGTTGAAGCAGAGATTGATCATCAGTGCCCAAACCGCACCGGTGAGTCCGCCGAAATATGTCCCCAATACAAGTATAGGGAAGGATACCAAACCAATAAAAATATTGACACGGGCAATGGTCTTGAATGCTTCGAACCCGGACATTGCCCCGGTCTGCGCGCCGTTGAGCGCGCTGATAAAAAGGATTGGCGCCCCGATCCGCAGGACACCGGACAGGTGCGGGGCATTGAGGGTATGCTTGGCAAGCCATGGGGCAAAGATGAATAACCCCAATGCCATCAAACCGCCGGTGGCCATGGCGACCAGCCCGGAAAGAGCAATGATGCGTCCGGCACGCTCGGGATCGTTGCGGCGAAACTCGGCGACATGCTTGGTGGCGGTTAGCCCCAGGCCGAACCCGGCGAAGACCCCGAACATGCCAACAGTGGACTGAATTATCCCTAACTCGCCATATCCTATTTTTCCTAATATTCTGGCAACTAAAATCCAGGCGGCAAGCATCAGGCCACGAGAAATCACTGCGCCAGCCATCGACCAGAACACCCCCCTTGCCAGACGGTAGCCCATAGGCGAGTTCTCGATGCGGCTTAATACCGGTCTTAAGAAGAGTGGGCAACAAATAGATACTATCGATTTGACGCTCATATGTTTTTCTTGTTTTCCATACAACAGGTCAGTATCCGGCTGGCCGCTTTGCCATCCCAGAATTTAGGCACTTTCGACTTGAAACTATCTCTGCTGGCCATTATCTCACGATAATTCTTCAAGATATCTTCGCTGGTGATTCGCACCAGACGGTTTGTCCCCTCTGTAATAGTAACCGGCCTTTCCGTATTTTCTCGCAGCGTCATGCACGGAACGCCGAGTATCGTTGTTTCTTCCTGAATACCGCCCGAATCCGTCATTACAAGCGCGGCATTGCTCATCAGGCACAGAAAATCCAGATAGCCGACCGGCTCAAGCAATAAAAGGTTGCTCATCGCCATAACTCGTTTTTCAAGATTTGTTCCCTTGAGATTGTTTCTCGTGCGAGGATGAATCGGGAAAACCAGTTTCATCTCCTTTTCGATGGCCTCGAAAGCAGTGACAATCTCTTCGAACCTGGTCATATCATCGACGTTGCTCGGCCGATGAAGCGTGATGGCCGCGTATTTGCCTTTTACAAGACCGAGACGTTTCAGCACGTCGGATTTTTCGGCCTTTTCCTTGTTGGCAAGCAGAGTGTCAATCATTACGTTGCCGACCAGATGAACCTTATTCGAATCCACTCCCTCATTGCGGAGGTTATCGACACCTGATTGTTCGGTCACAAAAAGCAAATCGCTTATCCTGTCCGTCAGGATACGATTGATTTCCTCGGGCATATCATGGTCGAAGCTTCGCAGGCCCGCCTCAACATGTATCAGCTTAACCCCCAGTTTTACCGCGACAAGGCCGCAGGCAATTGTGCTGTTGACATCTCCCACAACCAGAACGTAATCGGGTTTTTTCTCCAGAACAACCGGCTCGAACCGCTTCATAATCTCGGCGGTCTGCTGCGCGTGGCTGCCTGAACCCACCTCAAGGTTGATGTCCGGCTGCGGAATGCCAAGCTCATCGAAGAAAAGCTTGCTCATCTTTTCATCATAGTGCTGGCCCGTATGAACCAGGAACGGCTCAAAATGCCCGTTTCCTTTGAACGCCCTCATCAAAGGAGCAATCTTCATAAAGTTGGGACGCGCACCGCACACACAAATAATTTTTATCATATCTTTTGACTTCTCGCTCAATTTACCTGATTTTTGAAATTATCCGCAATCTTTAACAGCGTTTCCTTAAGTCCTGTTTTGGGCTGCCAGCCGATTTCTTTTTTAATGCGCTCAAGACAGGGGACACGGCGCATCATATCCTCAATCGGTCTGCCATAAGCTATTTCATAAGGGACGAATTCCTTTTTGCTTTTACTCTTCGTTATTTTAATTATCTCGTCGGAAAGGGCCTCAATGGTAATTTCTTCATCCGAGCCGATATTGAACGCTTTCCCAATCGCCCCGCTGCAATCCATCAGCCCAATGACGGCGTCCACGATGTCCCCTACATAACAAAAACACCGGCTTTGTTTGCCGGTGCCATATATGCGTATCGGTTCGTTTTTGAGGGCCGACTCGATAAACCTCGGCACGACCATCCCATACCTGCCCGTCTGCCGGGGGCCTATTGTGTTAAAGAACCTCCCGATAACAACATCAAGGTGGTATTGCTGATGAAAAGCGAAACCCAGGAATTCATCAACCGCCTTGCTGCACGCGTAAGCCCATCTCGGCATACTCGTGCTGCCCAGAACTATGTCGTCATCTTCACGAAAAGGCACTGACTCGCTCTTGCCGTAAATCTCGCTGGTCGATGCGATGAAAATCGGACGATGGTACTTATTCGCGGATTCGAGAACGACCTGTGTCCCGGCAATGTTCGTCTCAATGGTATGCACCGGGCTGTCGGCTATTAACTGAACTCCGACCGCCGCCGCCAGATGGAATATCCTGTCGCACTTCCTAGCAGCCGACTCCATTATCGCTGAGTCGCCAATATCCCCTTTTACAAATTCAAATCCCGGCTTGCCGATGAGGGTCTTGATATTATTCAAACTGCCCGTGCTGAGGTCGTCGACGACAATCACTTCATTGCCGTCCGCGGCCAGCCGCTGCGCCAAATGGGAGCCTATGAAGCCGGCCCCGCCTGTAACCAATGCCTTCATTAATCCTCTCTCAAAACAGGCCGAAGAAAACTGTAAAACCCGGGAATTCCGTCTAGACTCTGTCCCCTTCGGATGCGCAAAAAGACATCCTTCGCATCCCTGCGAGGGACTACTGAAAATGCTAAACGGTCAACATTTTGATAAGCGGACAATTATAGCAATCGGCAGCACTTCCGCCAAATGCAAAATTGCCCCCTGATTCATAACATAAGTTTCGGCGTATCAAGAGGATAGCTTTAGTGGCTCGATTATTAAAAAACTGTCCTTCAACGCTTGAAATATACGCCTAAATCCCCCCATAGTTCACGGTTATTCAGCCGCCTGCCTAACGCAGTCAATCATCGCAAGATAATTCTGATAAGGCACATATTCTGGGACGCTGTTGCCTGTTCCAAGAGCATAGCCGCCCCTCGCCTCGGCCTTCGCCAGCATCGCCTCGCATCGCTGTCTTATCTGCTCAGGCGTTGACCGGCACATAAAGTCCATATCTATGCCGCCAAGTATCGCGATTCTGCCCCCCCATTTTTCGTATGCCTCCTCAACAGGCATAATAACATCCTCAAAAGAGTGCTTGGCGTCGAACTTCATATCGTCGATTATGTCATCCATAACCCTTTCGAGATTGCCGCATGAATGAAGTATCGCAGATTTGCCCGCCTTGTGGATAACCTCGACGATTTTTTTGGTCCAGCCGAAGACATACCGCCTCATATCCGCAGGCGAAAGCATCGTCGCTGTCTTGAACCCCCAGTCGTCGTTCACTATCAAAGCGCCCACAGAGTCGAACACTGAGCATATTTCGTAATAGCGCACCAGGCGGCTGCCCACCGCGTCGAATACATCTTTCACCAAATCCGCATCATCAGCCAGCAGCATACACAGCCGTTCAAACCCGACAATCGCAATCACATTTTCCAACACGCCGCAGGGGCCGTAAACTATCAGCTTCATCCCTGCTGGGAGCATTTTTTTCGCCTGTCCTGAGCCTAGTCGAAGGGCCTGTCCTGCCTGCCCCGAGCCCTGTCGAGGAGAGCGAGGTCGAAGGGCACGCTCCAAATCGGTATAATCAAAGGAATCAGGGTCTGGCCATTGATATAACTCAAAACTTGCCCTGTCGGTGATTACGCTGCCCGCATTGAGGGAATAGGTTGCCTTTTTCTCGATTTCGCCCGTCTCGAACTTCATTGCTGAGCCGAGAACGGTAACGTAATCATAGCCGGCTATTCTGAATGCCTCCGTTACTATTGGATTTAAGGAGCCCCAAATCCAGTCCTTGTCCTGCACGCCTAACGGCCTGCCCGCAAGTTTTTCGTAAAATGGCCCGTTAAGGAAAAACTCAAACAGCGTCGGCCGCTCCGGCCTCTCCCGTCTCAATACCTTAAGCAGATTTTCGAAATCCGGTTTCCTTACCATGCAAAAAACATCATAACACAGACATCCTGACTGCCGCAACATATACCGTTTCGTACAGCCGGGAAAACTTGGACATTCGATATTGGACATTGGTTATTGAACATTTCTCCGCCGAAG
>JBFZBL010000091.1:0-2883 GCA_041308485.1 Phycisphaerae bacterium
GCGACCGTAATTTTCCTTATACCGTCGAACACCTGAGGGGGCAGGTAGAGCTGACCGAGAACAGCGTAAAGCTGAATAATATAATCGCGCATCACGGGGCGGTTGAGCTTGCGATTGACGGGTGGGTGAAGGATTTCGGGCCTGGCTACAAATGCAGTTTGCAGATAAGCAGCAAAAATATGCTGCTGGATAAAGACCTTTATAATGCGATTAACCGCGAGGAGCAGAAGTTCTGGCAGGAGTTTTCGCCGAGCGGTTTGGTGGCGACAAATTATTCGCGGAGCAGGCAGCCGCCGGCCGGGAATAAAAATACTCTTACGGTGCAATTGCTTGATGTGGAAGGTAAGTACGCCGGGTTTGGTTACCCGCTGAAGAACACGACTGGTAAGATGGTTTTTGCCGATGGGAATATGATTCTTGAAGGCGTTACATCGCAGTGGGGACAGCGCAAGATAACGATTAACGGCATGGTTGGTCTGAGGCATAGTGGGCGGCCTTTGTATAATATTGTGGCCAAAGGGGAGGACATTCCTTTAGACGCTACGTTAGAGGAGGCGCTTCCGCCTGCGCAGAAGGAATTTTATAATCAGTTCGAGTCGCACGGGCTATTTGATGTAACAATAAGTGTCGCGGGCGATGATAAAGGTGGTACGTTTACGGCGGAGGTATTTCCGAAAAACAACTCGCTGAAGGCGAAGGCGCTGCCCCTACCGGTGGATGATGTTACGGGCAGGATTGTTTTCACGCCTGATATGATTGATATCGGGGGGCTTGAGGGGCGTTATAAAGGCGGGAAGGTCAAGTTTTCGGGAAAGGTATGGTCGGCGGTGAACCAGAGTGAGGCGGGTTATTGCCTGTCGATGCGGGCGGAGAAGGTCGGTGTGAGCGAGGATTTGGCGGATGTGCTGCCGGGGTCATTGGGGAAAATGATAGGGCAATTGCGGCCTGGCGGTGCAGTAAACCTGACGGCTGATGTGAGCAAAAACGCCGACGCCAACTGCGGGACTAATCAATTTGTTATAGAGTGCTTAGATAACACGATAGATTGCAATGTGCTTCCATCTCCTCTGCATGATATTACGGGCAGAATAGCGATAACGCAGTCGAAAGTGATAATTGATAATATTACCGCGAAAGGGACGCATATAGTGCAGGGCTCGCCGATTGAGTCGGTGATGAGACTGACGGGCGGCATGACACTGAGTGAGGCGAACGTGACCGCGAATGAGATTCACGTTGCAGGCGGGGAGGTTAATTTTTACGGGGAGAATGTCAGATTCAAAAAGAAATCGATGGCGAAGATGAATGCCCTTATGGCTTATGATGCGGAGACTGGGCAGTGGCTGTCAAAGAATTTTGTCGCGAATTTTTATGACGGCAAAATGATAGGCAAACTGCAGCTTACCAGGTCAGACAAAGTGGGGCTTGAT
The DNA here is from genome assembly GCA_041308485.1 of Phycisphaerae bacterium. GTDB lineage: Bacteria > Planctomycetota > Phycisphaerae > Sedimentisphaerales > Anaerobacaceae > Fen-1362. The sequence goes on from JBFZBL010000091.1 coordinate 1,431, forward strand.
TATCTTCTGGAGACGAGCGTTGACGGGGCGGATCTGAAAAAGTTTCTTATGGACACAGAGAAAGAGGTCGGGCCTGATGAGCATTACTCGGCCGGCTCTATAAACGGGTCACTTAGTATTGTCGGCTCATTAGTTGACGACGATATCCGGCTTGGGCGATGCAGGGTGAAGATAACGGATATGCAGGTAGGCAAGAGGTCGCCGCTGGCGAATTTGCTGTCGGTTCTGAATCTGACCGAGACGAGCGATTACGCATTCGACCAGATGACGGTCGATGCGTATATCCAGGACAACAGGATGTTTATCCGGCAGCTTGATTTATCGGGCAAGTCGGTGGCCTTTTACGGGTCGGGCTGGCTTGACCTGAAGACCAATGATATAAAGATGATTCTTACGGCGCGCGGCCGTCGGCTTGCACCTACGAACCCGTCGATATGGCAGTCACTAACGGAGGGACTTGGCAGGGCGGTTGTGCGGATTGAAGTAAAAGGCAAAATAAGCGACCCGCAGATTACGACGATGCCTTTGCCTGTGATTAAGGAAACGCTTGGAATTATCGGCACGCCGAAGGGCGAATAGAACAATTAATATTTCAGAACGTCAATCCGAATCTAAGAGTTGTTAGAATGAAGGAAAACATTATGACGCAGGACGAGCAATACCTTAATCTGCTTTCTATTTTTCATTATGTGGTTGGCGGCCTTACGGCGCTGTTTTCATGTTTTTTCCTCATACATGTGGCCATAGGAATTGCCATGCTCTGTGGAGCGTTTGAAGGGAAAGACGCGCCGCCAAGATTCGTGGGATTGATTTTCATTATATTTCCATTACTGCTGATAATCGCAGGCTGGACTCTCGCGGGCTTTATGGTCGCGGCAGGTGTTAAACTGAAACGACGTGTATCTCGTATTTTCTGTCTGGTAATCGCTGGTATTGAGTGTATTGTTATGCCATTCGGAACCGTACTGGGAGTTTTCACAATTGTGCTGCTGATGAAAGATTCGGTTAAGTCCTTGTTTGAAGGACAAAAAGCACTTTAGCAGTTACAATGGCATGTTGTGAAAAGATTTTAGAATTTGTGCACAGGTAATATTTTATCTGCCAAAGTGGCATAGGAGGCTGGAGATGTGGCGACTGTAACCCCTGCTGTTATAAGTGGTTGCGTATCCTGCGGTTTTGGGCACATGGTTTGCATATAATTTGCGCAGGTTGTGGATTCCCGCTTCCCGTAAGGGATGCCAAACGGCATGCGCGGGAATGACAGAAGTGCGAAAGGGTATAAGAAATGAAATTTGATAAATTCACGTTAAAAACGCAGGAGGCATTGGCCACAGCTCAGCAGAACGCGATGGCCAAGTCGAATACGGTATTGTCACCATTGCATTTATTGAGCGCGATTGTCAGCGATGATGAAGGTATCGCACCTGAAGTATTGAAGAAAATCGGCGCCAAC
>JBFZBL010000092.1:0-42316 GCA_041308485.1 Phycisphaerae bacterium
AATCTGGACCCGAACCGTTTCGCAGCCTGGGGGCCGTCGGCGGGTGGTCACCTCGTTGCACTTCTTGGCACAACCGGCGATGTGAATGAATTTGATGTTGGGGAAAATCTGACGGTATCCAGCAGGGTGCAGGCGGTGGTGGATTATTTTGGGCCGACTGATTTACTTCAAATGGATGAGCATCGTCTTCCCGATGGAATGGTTCATAATACTGCTGATTCGCCGGAGTCAAAGCTGATCGGCGGCCCTGTTCAAGAAAACAGAGAAAAGGCTGCCAAGGCAAATCCGATTACTTACATCACAAAAGATGACCCGCCTTTTTTGATTATTCACGGAGATAAGGACCCGCTCGTGCCGCATCATCAAAGTGAAATCTTAGAGGCCGCTTTGAAAAAAGCAGGTGTCCCTGTAACATTATATACTGTAAAAGGCGGCGGCCACGGCGGCTTCAGAGACCCGAATGTGCCGAGGTTGACAAAAGAGTTCTTCGAAAAGAACCTGAAAAACAAACATCAGGTTCAGTGAAATCCGTGTAATCAGCGGCTAAGTGTTTTGTGCGTGAATTTTTTTTTGCCTTCTGCGTAGTCGGCGACGATTTGGCCTGAGCCAAGGAGTTTCCATTTGTAAATCAGAAGTCCTTCGAGGCCTACGGGGCCGCGGGCGTGGATTTTTGTTGTGCTGATGCCGACTTCCGCGCCTAAGCCATATCTGTAGCCATCGCTGAAACGCGTGCTGCAATTCCAGAACACACCTGCGGAATCAACCAAGTCGAGGAACTTTTCAGCGGTCGCCTTATCCTGTGTAACAATCGCATCGGTATGATGCGAGCCATAATGGTTTATGTGTTCGATGGCCTCATCGACACCATCGACGATTTTTATCGACAGAATGTAATCGAGATATTCGGTTGACCAGTCCTTTTCGGTGGCGGGTTTGATTTTGATTATTGCCCTTGTTTTCTTACAGCCGCGAAGCTCAACATTCTTTGCGTCGAAAACGGCTTTTACCTTTGGCAAAAACTCTTTCGCGATTTTACTGTCAACAAGAAGTGTCTCGGTGGCATTGCAGACAGCTACATACTGGCACTTAGAATCGACGGCGATTTTGACCGCCATATCGATATTTGCCTGACCATCGACATAGACGTGGCAGATACCTTCCGCGTGACCAAGGACGGGTATATTAGTATGGTTCATTATGTAGCGGACGAATTCATTCGAGCCGCGGGGAATGACCAGGGCAATATAATCATCCTGCTTGAGCATCTCAGCAACGTGCTGTCGGGTTTCTAAAAGTTGAATCCACCCATCAGGTATTCCTTCTGAACGCTGTCCGCTGTCCGCTGAACGCTGGCACGTCGCTTCAGCAATTATCTTTGCCAGAATTTTATTTGTATTGGCTGCTTCGCTGCCTCCTTTGAGGAGGACTGCGTTGCCGCTTTTGAGGCACAGCGTTGAAATCTGGACAAGGGCATCGGGTCTTGATTCGAATACGACGCCGATGACGCCGATGGGGCAACTGACTTTGTAGAGGTTGAGACCTTCGTCGAGTTCGGTTGCAGAAAGTGTTTTGCCTACGGGGTCAACGAGAGCGATTAAGCTTTCGATGCCGGCGCAGACATCCGCGATTTTGCCCTCGTCGAATTTCAATCGCTTGAGAAGGGGACTCGCTAATTTGTTTTTCTCTGCAATTCTCAAATCTTTTTGATTGGCAGCGATGATTTCATCTTTTCGATTTTTCAGTGCCTCGGCGATTTGTTTAAGCGCAGAATTTTTGATATCGGTTTTTACAGCCGATAACAGTATCGCTGCCGATTTCGCTTTTTTAGCTTTTTCCGCTATACCCATAAAATCAAGCCACAGATTACACAGATTTCACTGTTTTTTTAGTTTTACCTTTTAGTGTATTCTTGGTAAAATTATAAATCGAAAATAGAAAATAATAAATAGAAAATAACAACTGCGGGTGTAGCTTAGTGGTAAAGCTCCAGCCTTCCAAGCTGGTTATGTGGGTCCGATTCCCATCACCCGCTTTTCCAGAGGACGGATGACAGAAGACAGATGACGGTTATGGTTCTCTTCTGCTCTCTGTACAAATGCGAAAAGGCAAACCGCAAGTTGCCGGTCAACGGGGAAAAAGTTTAAAATATCAAAAATTTTTCACGTCCGCTAAAATCGCAAGACTCTTCTAAACGGCTGTCTTTGTTTGAGTTAAGGTTTGAAGGGGGCAAGTCCCATAAATATTTTGAGAATATTTGTTAAAAAGTGGAGTTTACTATTGACGAAGTGGTAAGAAGTGGCGATAATTCCCAATAAGTGGTTGTCAGGTGGCGACAAGTGTAAGACAAGTGGAGACAAGTGAATGCTTTTGTTAACAGGAGAGTACGAACATACCATTGACGAGAAGGGCAGAGTGCTGGTCTCCAACAAGCTCCGCAATCAAATCGACACCAAAGAGCACGGCAGCGATTTTTATCTCGTCGTTGGGGCAAACGGCATATTGTCCTTGTATCCGGAAAAGTGCTTTCAGCTTATGACGCTTGCGATGGCACAGAAAAACACCGCCCCGGATGAAATCATTGCGTTCGAGCGAATGAACTTCGCTTTGGCAGGGAAGGTCGAGTTAGATAGCCAGGGACGGCTTTTATTAAATGAAAAACTGCGCAAGAGAGCAGGTTTAAAAGATAACGTGACATTAGTAGGGGTGCGAGACCACATCGAGCTTTGGAACACGCAGGACTGGGAACAGTATCTTTCGGACAATATGGCCCAGTACCAGAAGCGCGTGGCCCAGGCCCGGCAGGAGGTTTTGCAAAAGCAGAGTCAGGATTTAGAGGGGTGAAAGGAGTCGCTATGTTAGAATTGTATCCGGATCATTGTGAAGTCGTAACAAACAGCTTGAATAGCACAAGGGCAATCGACGAGCAGACGTTTGCCTCAGTGGAAGTGCTTAATGACCGGCTGGAGAGGGTGAAAAAGCTCGGCGGCAGATTCGCAAGCGTTGCCTTTTCGCCCGCGGCAGAGCATCTAAGGAAGCTATCCAGCAAATTAGCGGTTTGAATTGTGGCGTTTAAAAGTGGATGGTTCGGCGACGGAACATATACCGGTTCTTGCTGAAGTGCTTGTTGAGCAGATAAAGCTGCCGCAGGATGCGGTGGTGGTCGATGCGACCATAGGACAAGGAGGTCATAGCTTACTGTTCGGCAAAAGATTGGGCCCCAAGGGAGCTATAATCGGCCTGGATGTTGATACAAACGCTATCCGAAGGGCCCAATCTATTTTAGAGGGGCTTCAATGCAGGGTGATTCTGATAAATTCCAATTTTTCCGAAATAGCGGACGCGGTGCACGGACAGGGGATTGAAAAAGTCGATTTCATACTGGCGGATTTGGGTGTTTGTTCGGCGCAGCTGGAGGATGACAGGATGGGTTTGAGTTTTCAGCGGAATATGCCGCTGGACATGCGTTTGGATAAAAGATTGAAAACGACTGCTGCCGATATAATCAACGGAGCAAATGAGAAAACGCTCGCGGATTTGATATACAGGTTCGGTGAAGAAAGGGCATCGAGGCGGATAGCGAGGTTTATAGTCGAGCGACGTCATCGTGAGCCGATTACAACGACGGGTCAGCTTGCCGCGATAGTATCGAGCGCTATGGGAAAAGGCGGACAATGGTCTAAGATTCATCCCTCGACCAGGACCTTTCAGGCGCTGCGAATAGCGGTCAACAATGAGCTGGAAAACCTCGAAACGCTGCTCGGTTCGGCGCCGGCTCTGCTTGGACAAAATGGCTACATAGCGGTCATAAGTTTTCACAGTCTGGAAGACCGGATAGTGAAAACGAATTTTAAGGAAAACGAGGGCAAGGAGATTTATCAAATTGTCACAAAAAGACCGATAACACCTTTACGTTCTGAAGTTTTGAGTAATCGACGTGCAAGGAGCGCGAAGCTGAGAATAGCGCAGAAAATTTAATGGAATAACGGAATAGTTGAAGGGAAGCTGAACATGACATCGGACGCGAAAATTGGGTTGTTGCTGGGACTGGTATTCATATTTGTTATCGCATTCATAATTAACGGCCTGCCTGGCCTTCATCAGAAAGATGACAGCAATAAGCTTACGACCAATATGGTCGGGCTGGAAAGCAATCCGTCCGGAATAGGGGCCAACGAGCGAAAGGTGCAGATGGTTCTCGAGCAGCCCGCCGCTGGTGCTGTGGGTGGTGTGCAATCACCTGAGGTAACACCGGCCGCTGCGGAATCCGAGCAGTATGGTCTTTCGCCTGCTCAGCCGACTCCGGGCAGCGTTGGAGTTGCGCCTGCGGAAATGACTCCGGCCGTATCGATAGACCTGACTGTTTCCGCCCCGGCGCAGGATGCCCCCGCGGTTAATGCGCAGCCAACGGCGGCGCCTGAGCCGGCGAAGGTGTATGTGGTTCAATCGGGCGACAGCATCAGCGGAATCGCCAAGAAAGTTTACGGGGTCAAGGAAGGCATGAAGCAAAAAAATATAGAAGCTATATTCGCTGCCAATCGCAAAACGCTTGCCTCGATTGATTCACTTCAGGTCGGCCAGAAACTGACAATACCACTGCTGCCGGGCTCAACCGCCGCGCCGGCAACGCCTGCCGAGGTTCTTACGGACAAGAATTTCACAAAGGTGGAATCGACCGCTGGGCAGCATTCTACGGCCAATACCAGTAAGCCGGCATCAGCGCCAAAGACCGAGAAGCCAGCGGCAAAGGCCGGAAGCGTTTATGTTGTGAAAGAAGGCGACAGTTTATGGAAGATTGCGGCCACGCAGCTCGGCGACGGCAATCGTTATAAGGATATAGTCAAACTGAACAGCGATGTTTTGTCCAGTGAGGATGATATCGCGGTTGGAATGCAGTTGAAGATGCCGGCCAAATAGTCCGGGCCGGCTGCTTTGTGGTTACTACACGGTTTATGCGGTTGGGGTTTCGTCTTGTTTTTGTTGCGTTCTACTTCACTTCGGTGATGCTGTTCGCCGCTTCACTTCGTAACGCCAATGACAGGGTATTTTACAAAATCTGCGCCGCGCGTGTGTCCCAGAGCCGGCTCAAACAGCAGCTTGCGGCCAAACAATTGCGGCTGGAAGGTCTGATTAACCCGGCAAGCGTTTCTCAGCAGGTTAATCAGCAGGTAAATCAGCAGGTTAAGCCGGTTAAGAAGTAAACGGGATTTTTCGAATACAGGGTGTTTCGTTCAATGGGTATCAAGCTTCGGTTATCGAGCGGTCGTGTCACTATCTGGCTGTTTGCGGCTTTGATAGCTGCTTTTGCTGCACTGGCATCTCGATGTTTTTATCTGCAGTATTTCAGAAACGAACACTATACCGGCTTATCATCAAGGCAGCAGCAAACTGTCGCCACTATATCACCTCAGCGTGGCGCGATTCTTGATTGCCGGGGAAGGGTGCTGGCCGCCAGCGAGGAAACCCAGACGGTTTTCGCCGAGCCGAGAGTTCTTGATGACCCGAAGGAAACCGCCAGTAAGCTGGCGGATGTTCTGAATATTGGCGCTCATATTATCTGTAAGAGTATTACTGACAGCGCAAATCCCGGTTTTGCCAAAATCGAAGTTGGTGTTGATACCAACCAGGCGATTGCGGCCCGCAAGATTCACGGCGTCGGGATACAATCCGACTGGGAACGTCGCTATCCAATGGGGCCGCTTGCGACTCATATTGTTGGATTCACAAGCGCAGACAACCGGGGTCTTGAGGGCGTGGAGCTTGCGTACAACAAGGACCTCGCAGGTTCGGCGGGGCGCAATATTTTTATCGCCGACGCGTTCCGCAGACCAATCCGGCTGAGAGAACACGAAGCCGATGTTACAGACGGAGTCGGAATCATCCTGACCATCGACGCGACGATACAGCAGTTTACACGTGAGGCACTTTTAGAGCAGTATAAAAATTACCACGCCGAATCGGCGATAGCCATAGTGGCTGAGCCGAAATCGGGCGCTATTCTGGCTATGGTGTCTCTGCCCGATTATGACCCTGCCAATTTCAATACAGCCGATGCCAACTCGCTTCGCAACCGCGTGATAACCGACCAGTTTGAGCCGGGCAGTTTGATAAAGCCGATGGTTATGGGGGCCGCCGTCGAGGACGGAATCGTAAGCTTGAAGGAAAAGATATTCTGCGAAAACGGCAACTACTGTGGCAAGGGGTTCGGCTGCATCAGCGAATATAAAAACGGTTTCGGCTACCTGACGCCGCGGGAGATTCTGGTCAATTCGAGCAATATAGGAATGGCGAAGGTCGGCCAGAAAATGGGCAAGGAGAAGATTTACCAGGCACTCAGGAATTTCGGTTTCGGCAAAGAGACGGGGATTGATTTGCCGGGTGAGGTTTCGGGATTACTCTGGCCTCCGCAGAAGTGGACCGGCTACAGCGTTACGCGAATACCTTTCGGACAGGAGATAACCGTTACGGCAATACAGCTTGTTCGGGCCTTCTGCATAATTGCCAACGGCGGGCATCCGGTTAATATGCACGTGGTTAAAGCTGTTGTTGACAACGAGGGCACTATCGTGAAGCTGACACAGGCGCCGCCGCCGCTGGCGTATTGTATTGACCCCGGGGTCGCCAAATGGCTTGTTACGGATGCTATGGTGGGCGTGGTCAACGAGGGGACGGGCAAAAGAGCGAAGCTGAAAAAATGGCAGGTGTTCGGCAAGTCGGGCACCGCCAATATCGCCAAGGCCGGCGAAAGGGGCTACGCCGAGCACCAGTATATCGCGTCATTTATCGCGGGTGCGCCGGCTGAAGACCCGCAGATTCTCGTTCTTGTCTCGGTTCGCAGGCCTGATATGACATTAGGCAAGGGCTACACGGGCGGAGCAATCTCAGCGCCGGTCGCAGGAAAAATCATCGAGAAAACGCTCACATACCTTGAAAACAGCCGCCGGCCGGATTCGCAGAAGGCCCTTCTGGCGGCTAAATAATTTTCCTATTTATGGGCCTGCGGTCCATCGCAATTTATTGACGTCTTCGGTTGGGACAAAGTCAGTATGACCGTCGCAGAATAAAATGTTACATCCATCCCCCCGATGATTTTCTGTCGTCAACAGTTCCGGTCCTCCCGATTGGTTCCATCCCGGTTTAGATTCGAACAGCAAAACCATATCGGGCGGTGCGTTGGCGCCCAACTTCTCAATATTCTTGTTCATAGCGTAACTCGAAGGTCCCTTTTGGTCACGCTTACAGCGGAAATTTTTTTGATTAAGTTTGGGGTTGTATTTGATAAGTAAATCGCACCATTTATCTGACGCAGGATATTGCCCCTTGTTATTATCCGCATACATTCTTGTTGCGGCGCCGAGCTGTTTTAAATTAATCATGCATGTAATTCGTGGTATTACAAAGGGAGCTCTTGCTATTGCTGGCATCAAAATTAATATAGCCAGCATCAGTTCTATCGCCGAGATAGATATTCCCGTTATCGCGAGGCCTTTTCCTTTTAGTTTGCCTTGGCTATAATTGATTGTGGATAGGGCGGAAAGGCCGAATAGTATCGCCAATGGGGCGGTTATAAAAAGAGTGCAAACCCCAAAAATGCCCAATACCAGTGAAGCTATTGCCATGCCACTTGTTTTTGCGTCAGACATGGCAATTACTTTTGCCGAGCCTGCCAGAATTAAATTGCAGTTTCGGCACGCTTGTGCCCCCTCGGTATTTTCCACTCCGCATTTCGGACAAAACATAAAATTATCCTTTTGTTATTTTATGTTCACCTTCCTACGTAACCTGCTTCGGCGCAGAACAGCAGGATGTCCCTTCCCAATGGTGCGGCGTCGGATGAACCCGCCTGGCCTCCCTCGACGAGGACGGCGACCGCGATTATTCTTCCTTTACTGTCTTTGGCAAAGCCGCCAAACCAGGCGTGTTCGGGCTGTGTTGTTGAGCCGGTCTTGCCGTATAGCCGTATTCCCCGCGAAGAGAAATTTCCTAACGCCTGCGCAAATTCCCTGTTGGCGGTTCCGCCCGATTCTTCCACGACGGCGTGCATTCCCTCATAAACGGTTGCCAGTGTTACAGGGGAGATATTCAGGTTGACCGGCGCCGGTTTTGGCGCACAGGGGTCGGCTATAAGTCGGGGCGGGAGATAAATGCCGCCTCTGGCTAAGCAGGCCATCGCGTTCGCCACCTGTAAAGGTGTTGCCCTGAGGTTGCCCTGTCCAATTCCGAACCACCGTTCTTCGCCTGGCAGAAGTGCGGGCAATTGCTCAAAACTTGTAATCGTGTCTTTTGCGGGAGTGTTGGCGATTTGTCCCTGTACCTGTCTGAAATTTCTCGATGCTTGATGCTCGATACTCGATACTCGATTTTCGATGCTCGATGTGTGTTCGTCATTGTTATCGATTATCGAAGGAAGGGCGAGTCGGCCGTAGCCGAATCTAAAAAGCCAGCTTTGCAGGACGAGGGGGTCGAGACGGTCGGCCAGGTGTGAAAAATATATGTTGCAGCTTCCCTTTATGGCGTTGCGGGCGGTGTTCGACCATAAAGTATCATGTCCCACGTGGCTTCTTAAAAATATGAGGCAATTAGGCCAGCCCTGCGGCGCCCTGTGCGAAGGGCAGTTTATCACTTCGCCGGCGTTAATTTTGCCGGATTCCATTCCAGCGGTCAGTATCAGGGGTTTTATAACTGAGCCGGGCGGGTAATGCATATTTATGGCACGATTGCGCAGCGGCTCGCAGGGGTCGCTGACGAGCGCGCCGTAGGTCTGCCTGACAAGGTTCAAATCGTAATCGGGCAGCGAGACGAGGGCGAGGATATCGCCTGAGCCGACGTCGATAACCACGGCGGCGGAAGGGGACTTGCAGATGTGATTCAGGGAGCAGTCGGTTATGCGCTGCTCAATTTTCTTTTGCAGCTCGATATCGATTGTCAGGCGGATGTCCTGGCCGAACTGCGCATCTGTTTGCCGGACGAGGTTTTTGTCTATGTCGAAGACGACCTCGCCACGTTTACCGCGGAGAATCTGCTCGCAGACGTATTCGACGCCGTCTTCCCGTCCACAAAGCTCATCATCAAGGTAACTGACTAAACTGTCGTCGGCGAAGAGGTCTTTATCCTGCCGGCTTGGCGGGCCTACCCAGCCGATTGTCTGTGAGGCCGCAGAGCCGAAGGGATATACGCGCTGGCCCTTCGCTATGACCTCGACGCCGGTGACGTTGAGGAATTCAACTCTGGCGGCGAACACGGCGTCCTCCGATTTCAATTCTACGACGGGCTGTGTTTTTTTAAGCTCGGCGAGGTCGTCCACTTTGTTTATCAGCAGAAGGCGGTCGCACGGGTCAGGGAATTTTTTTTCAAAATCGGCAATCGCCTCGGAGAGGGGGACGTTACTGAGATTGCGGTCATATTTTTTCAATATATCGGCGCCGGGGGTGTTTCTGGCCCAGGCGAAAAACGTTCTGAGGTTCCAGATTTTGTCGTTTATTTTTTGAAGCCGAAGCACTACTTCCTCGCGTGACATGCCGAATTGCACGCATTTGCTGATTAGCAGGTCAAGGTCTTCCTGCCGGTCGGCGAATTCCTGCTGCAGGGGCGATATGTTGGCGTCGGGGTCTTTCGATTTGACCCGAAGAGACAGTGCCTGGAGGACGCGTTCGTCGAGAAATCGGCTTAGTTCATAGTTTATCGCCAGCCAGAACCTCGGCTCGTCGGCGGCGAGGACCTGTCCTTTTCTATCGAGAATTCTCCCCCGCATTGTTCTGACCTGCTGGAGGGAGCCCGCCTGAATGCGCAATTGCGCGACCTGTTCCCTGTAAAAGGAGGTCGAGAGCAGCTGCATATCCGCGAGTCGAAAGACGCATAGGCCGAGCAAAACGGCCCCTGCGATTACCAGAATGGTGATTCTTTTTTTATACATAGCTGATGTTTAAAGCGCGTCGAGAGATTTACCGGCTAATTATCTTCGTCCGCGGCGCCGAGTTTTTATACGCATCAGCCAGTCCAAAAGCAAGAACAAAACAGGGCCCAGCACCGCTGAATAAATCGATGTTCCCAATAATGCGCCAAAGCCTGCCGGCCTGGATTGGCCCGCTATTCGTGCCAGCAGCCAGGCGAGATATCCTGCGGCCAGCGCGACGACAAATATGGTAATCGCCTCGTGCGGCACTTTTTTAATACTTACAATCCGGTGCAGATACGACAGGGCGGTTCCAAACAGTCCGAAACTGATTATAAACGGCCCCATAGAGAAACCGCTGGCGGCAATATCGGCCGCGAAACCAAGGACAAACGAGGTGATAATCGCCTCGAATTCGTTGCATCGTACCGCGAAAAAAACCATGGCAATCAGGAGCAGGTCAGGCGTGACACGCAGGTTTGTTACCGCGATTGTGTCAATCCAGCGTGCCTGTAAAAAGGCGGCAATCAGAAGCAGTACCGCAAATCGCGGCCAATTCATTTTACTCCTCCGTGGCGATATAAAGGGAACAAATAGCTGGCGGTGAGGTGAGCTGCATATTTATTTCCCGCCGGATGTTTTGGTGTTCTCGGCCCGATTCAAATTGCCTGAGCTCTGCGGGTTCATTATTATGACCGCCACGTTGTTCAGTTTTGTAATATCACAGCTCGGCTTGACGGTGATATCCCACAGAGCCGGGTTTTTGCTGTCTCTTTTGCACTGCTGCACCTCGCCGACAATCATAGCCGAGTCCATGTATCCCGGTTTTTTGCGGAGCATGACCGGCGAGCCGATTTTTATCTGGTGTTTGGCGGGGACCATTTTTATTTTTGCCGTATTATTTCCATTGCCCTGCATCAGCATATTTATTTCAACATCGGGCATGTTTACCTGGGCCACCGACGCCGAATCAGTGAAGAGCCGGACTTTGGCCGTGCGGGGATAGAGGTCGGATATAGTCCCGATGACGCTGTTGTCGCCTATGACAAACATATCCTTGCAGACGCCGTCGTCTTTTCCACGATTTATGATAAACTCGCTTCGCTGCCCCGAAGCCGGGGAGATGATAATATCCGCGGGCACTAATTTAGCCCCCTCAAGACCGCGCAATCTTGTCCTAACGCCCGACAACTGCTGAATAGCCTGATTCTTCTGGCGGAGTTCCTCTTCGAGGTTTGCGATGTAGTTTTGATACTGCGATTCTTTTCTGCTGAAATCATCCTTGAGCGGAAGCTCGGTTTTGGCTGAAAGGGGCACGTGTCTTGCCGCACTGAGAGGCCGATGAAAAAAGCGGGCGAAGGCAAACTGGAGTCTGCTTGTAACAGCAAGAGGGGAGAAAAGCAGGATAAGTCCGGCCAGCATAAACCAGGCGAACAACATCCTACTGGTAATTCTGATTCGCTTCCGTGCCATAACCGCAATGTAAAATTCTGGTTACCTCGGCATCCTGTGCCGTTACCAGCCGGAGTCGGAATGCTCCATTGTGTCCTTCCACAACTCCAGATTCTCGAGGTAAACGCTCGTGCCTCGCGCCACCGCAGTCAGCGGGTCATCGACGCGGATAACTTTAAGGCCCGTCGCGTTTGCCAGCACCGTGTCCATTCCCCGCAAAAGCGAGCCGCCGCCGCAGATGTGAATTCCGTTATCTATAAGGTCTGCGGCCAGTTCTGGGTCTGCTTTTTCGAGGGTCCTCGTTACGGCGTCAATAATGGACGCCACCGGCTCTTTCAAGGCCTCGCGGATTTCTTCGCTTGTGATGACAATTTTCCTCGGAAGTCCTGAAATGGTGTCTCGTCCTGAAACCTCCATAGTCAGCTCTTCTTCAAGTGGGACGGCTGAGCCGATTTGTATTTTTACTTTTTCCGCTCTGGGTTCGCCGACGAGCAGGTTGTATGTTCGTTTGAGGTGATTGATGACGGCCTCATCCATATCATCGCCGCCTACGCGAATTGATTCACAGGTGGCGATATCGGCCAGACTCATTATTGCGATTTCGGTAGTGCCGCCGCCGACATCGACAATCATCGAGGCGGTCGGGTCGGTAATCGGAAGCCCCGCGCCTATTCCAGCTGCCATTGGCTCGTCAACAAGATACACTTTTCGCGCGCCGGCGCGCTCTGCGCTGTCGATAACGGCTCTTCGCTCGACGGCAGTAATTCCGCTGGGGACGGCGATAACGACGCGAGGATTTACGAAACCTCTTCTGCCATGAACCTTGTGGATAAAGTAGCTCAGCATCGCTTCGGTGATTTCGAAGTCGCTGATTACGCCATCTTTGAGGGGACGAATTGCGCTGATTGATCCGGGGGTTTTGCCTAACATTTCGCGAGCGACAAGTCCGACAGCTTCGCCGTTGTTGAGGACCTGGTTGGTTCCTTTTCGGACCGCGACGACCGAGGGCTCATTGAGAACTATACCCTTGCCTCGGACACAAACCAGCGTATTACAGGTACCGAGGTCGATACCCATATCCATGCTGAACCTGCCTAATATCGTGTCCAGAAGCTTCATCGATTCCGTTCTCTACATATAAAAATACCCGGTTGCCCGGGCATATTCTATCGCATCCTGCGGGCGTACTCAACAAGGAAATTTTATGGAATTTTAAACAATGTTTCGTAGATGAAATAGCACTTAACGGCGACAAAGGCGGCAGTGGCCAGTACAACGCCGAACGCTACCGCCAGCAGGGCGGTATAAAGATTGCTCATAGCCGCTGGTTTTGGGCTGCGTATTTGTGCTTCAGGACTCATATTTCATCCTCGATAAACTTATCTTAAATCCGGTGCTTGGGCCTACAGGTTAGTCACGGCGCTATCGCCGACTTTCGGCCCGCCCGTGGCGGACTGTACCAGTTCAAGAACGCCTACGGCCTTGTCGGTATCCACATCAACAATGAGAACGTCGCAGACAAACTCGCTGCCTCGTGTAACGTGGAATTTCATTCCTTCTCTTACGCCGTCCGCCGAGCCGATTGATATCGTGGCCAGCGAGTTCTTTATGTCAACCTCGGAAATCAACGCCTTGAGGTCTAACGCCGCGGTGGAGGTCTGGGCGGGGAGCGCATATCCCTTTTCCTGTGTGACCGGGGCGGCTGCCGCGGCAACCTTGCCGCCTGTCTTCATCAGCAACTGGTTCTGCAAATCCGCCTTTTCTTCAATGAGCCGGCGTTTCTCCGCCTCAGCCGCTTCTATTACCGCCGTCTTTTCGACGAGTGCGGCACTGGTCTGCTCAAGCTCCTTGTTTAGCTTTATCTGCTCGGCCTTCAACTGCTTGACGTCTTCCTGTGCGGTGGTGAGCAGCTGTATCTGTTTTTCAGTGGTTGCCTGGAAGTCCTTAGTGATGCTTGCCCAGCCATTGACTCTTTCGAGAAGCTCTGCCCTTTCTCTTTCGATGTTGTTAATCTTCGTCTGGAGTTCGTCAGCCCTGGTTTTCAGTGTTGCGAGCTGGCTGTTCAGCGCCTTCTCAAGGTCGTCTTTCTGCTGAATCTTTTCCTTGAGCTGATTACTGAGGCTTTCCTTTTCTTGTTCGAGTGAGTCACGCTCTGAATTAAGCTGGGCATATTTTTGTTTGTAGTTGTCCGCGTTGGCCACATATGTTACGACGATACCGCACAGAAAAATTACGGATATGGTCAGCAGGACTATGAGTATCTTAGTAAGATTGCTCAAGATTAGCTCCTTTCACCAATTTACTATTATAATGTGGAGGGGATTATACCCTGTCCCCCGATATCTTAGCAACACCCTTATTTTACGATTTTAGCACGTTTAGGTCAAGTTAATTTTGTTAAAATGGGGTATTTGTAGCCCAACCACTTTGCTCACCGTCCTATATTATTGGCAGAAGTATATTGTAAGGTCGCCTTAGCTGCGGCAAGCCTGGTAAACTGAAACTCGCTTTTTAGTAATTCCGGGAGGAAGTTTTTAAGGGTTGGCGTCCTGATTTGGCCTATTGCAAGGGCCGCCAGCGTCTGTATGCGTGCCCTTGTTTCATTGTCCTGTGCGCTGGCTATATCTTTTGTAAGGGCATTGATGATGACTTTTTCGCCCGCGGTATCGCCCAGGTTGCCAAGCTGTTCTGCCGCCACGAGACGTACCTCCGTCAGGTCGTCTTTGAGCATTGTTGCAATAGAGTCTTTTGCCTGGGGTGTTCCCAGCGCCCCCATTGCCCGGATGCCGCAAACCCGGTCATCGGCGTATGCGCTTATCAGCATTGCCCAGAGTTTTTGATAGATTTTGTTGTCGCCAAGCCGGGCAATGGCCTCAATCGAGCTTAATATGACTTTTTCATCGGAGGTGTTATCTCTCATGGTCTCGTAGAGTATGGGCAAAGCCCGCCTGGGCGATTCGCCTGATTTACCTAACAGGAAGGCGGCGTTTGCTCTGACACTTTGGTCGTTACTTTTTATGGATGTGTAGATAGTCGCAAGCCCGCTTTTGTAACCAAGTTTATAAGCAGCATAGGCGGCGGCGATTTTGACGTTTTCGTTATCGTCTTTGAGCAATCGGGTGATGTCGCCGCGTGCCTTAGAGTATCCGGTGTCACCTGTCGCGACTGCGGCTGCAAACTTAACCGGCACAGACTCGTCTTTGAGCAGCTGCTGTACTGCCGGCATAAACTTGTCTGCCTGGCTTGTCGGAACGGCGGCAGCCATTTCGATGGCATTGGTTCTGACCTGCGGGCTGCTATTAGCAAGGGCCTGCTGGATTATCTGTGTCGCCTGAGCTTCAAGTTCGCTGCTTACGGGGCCGCCGGCTGCGTTCTGCTTTACGGGACCGGTTTGGCAGCCGCAAAGAGCAATCAGCGAGAATATGAAACAGGTGAAAACGATTCTATTTTTTATCATCATTTATTTTACTCCCTTTTTCGCCTTGGGTTCGTCGTTTAAGGAAGAATCGCTCAGCAATTTGCGCTATTATGATTACAACTACACTCAACTGACAAGCGAAATCCAGCAACTGGCCGTGTTTGCTGAAAAAAGTAGTCCTCGTGTCGATGGGTACGGTGTCCGCAAACCAGCCCTCAACGCCCTTGCGGTCGAATGCCTTTCGCGGCAGGTTTCCCGCGGCGTAGCCGTCCTTAATCTGGCCAAGCGTGTCAATCATACAACTGATTCCCGTGTTGACGCTTCGCAGCACGGCTAATCTGTTCTCTACCGCCCGAAATGCGCAAATCGCCGCGTGCTGTGAAAGCTCGGTTGCGGGCAGGACTTTGCCGTCTTCGAATCGCACAAACCACCCGTCATTGCTTATATTCACGAGCCAGTCGATTCGCCTGCTGCCTTTTTCATCCAGCGCAAATTTTCTCGCCATAAAAGGCACCGCATCCTCGTAGCAAATCATCACGCTGAATTTGTATGTGCGGTTGGCATCCTGCGGCTGCATTTCAAAGGCCGTATATTCCGTGCCCGGGTCAATCGTATAATCGAAATCGTAAGGCGACATTTTCAGGAACAGCTTGTGAATCAGCGGGATATTGGAGAAGGGCAGCATTTCGCCGAAGGGCACGAGATATATTTTGGAGTATTTTTGAGGCGACTGATTGCCGTCGGGCTTATACAAAAAAGCGGAGTTGAATTTTTGCGCCATGCGAATGTTGCCTGCGTCGTATCGAGGCGTGCCATCGTATGCCCCGACAAGAACATGCGCACCTTTTTTGGCGTGCCCGCGGATGGTTTCATCGAAGGTTTTATAATAATGGTCATCAACCAGGAGGCGCAAGACCTGCCGGTTCAGTATTGCCTGCACCATCGTTTCGGGCCAGACGACAAGTTTGGCCCCCGCAGTGATACACTGGTCGCTTTGCACCAGCAGCTCATCGAAAATTTGTTTTTCCGCGGCAAAGGATTTTTTGACGGATATGGGTATGTTCGTCTGAACCGCTGCAATCATAGGCCCGGGCGTGACTGTCGTATCGGACTGATTTATTCGCCAGTGTCCATACACGAGTGTGCCAACAACTACTGCGACTGTTACGATAATTGAGAATTTAGAATTAAGAATTAAGAAAGGCAGCCGAAGGCTCATTTGTTTCTTTTCTGAATTCTCAGTTTTCAATTCTAAATTTTTGGCACAAATTATTAATTGTGCAATTAACCCATTTACCATTCCCACCACAAACGAGACGCCCGCCGCGCCGAATATGTCGGCTATCTGGATTAAGGTGGTGTTGGTGAATTGGCTGTGAGCGAGATAGTTCCAGTAAAAGCCGCCCAGGAAAAGCCCCTGCATCTGCTCGATGCCTACGACTGAGATGGGGACGGCGATAAAAAGCGGTATCTTTTTGTTTTTGCACCACCGCAAAGATAACACCAGTATAGGCCAGAGGAGGGCGGTATAAAGGCAAAATGCGAGCCAGCCAATAACCGTTACGAAGCTCATCCAGTATATATTGCCGAGCCAGTAGCAGGTCGAGACGGCAAATGCGGTAAGATATAATCTCGATACTCGATGCTTGATACTCGATTCTCGTGATTCGGATAAGCAGACAAGAATAAAAGGCACATACGCCACCCACGCCAGCGGCCACCATCCAATCGGCTGCTGCGCCAGTGTCAGCATAACCGCCGTCGCGGCAAAAGCAGCTAAAAGACGCAAAATCCCTTTCGTGTTTTGAATACTCAATCCGTTATGCCCTTCAAAGCGGTCGCTATCTCCGCGGAGATATACTGTTTTTGATTGTTCATTCGGATGGCAAACTGGCCCGTGAACAGTTCCAGAAGGTCTTTGTTCGACAGGAGCTGTTTGGGTGAATATCCGATGTCCGGTATGAGCCGTTTTAATTCACGTATTTCGACGATATTCAGTTTGTGTTCTTTTTCCATTCTCGCTTGAGTATCGAGCTGAGCGAGACGCTGATTTGCTTTTTTAACATAATCCGCGGAGATTTCTATACCGACGTAGTTTCTGTGCAGTTTTTTTGCCGCTGCTGCCGTTGTACCTGAGCCGACGAATGGGTCAAGAACACAGTCTCCCGCATTTGAGCTTGCCGCGATGATTCTCATAAGCAATTGTTCAGGCATCTGGCAGGGGTGCCAGCCGGTGCGTTCTTTGAATGTTCCGCACACCCGCGGGTCCTCCCATACGTCGTCGGGAATCTTGCCCGCGGGGTTGGCGCGTTTATCCGCATAAATCAACTGCCGGTCCGATGGAACTCGCACTGCGAAATCGTTGAAAGCGAAATTTTTACTGTCATTGACAAAGTAAAATATATGCGTGTGTGAACGGGCGAACTTGTCTTTTGTCTGCTGGCCAAAGGTATAGTGCCATATTATCCAGTTGCGCATCACCAAACCCAGTTCATCTGCGATAACCTTTACATTCGCGGCGTAATCATCTCCTATGGCGATGTAAAACGAACCGGCGGGCTTGAGCACTTTTTTGCAGGCGGCAATCCAGTCTTTTGTCCACGCGATGTAGTTATTTCGTTCGACTTTATCGTGGTATTTATCGTATTTGTACCCGATATTGAAGGGGGGGTCTGCGAATATCAAGTCCACGAAGGGCTGGGCGATTTTGCCCAGTGTTTCGATACAGTCGCCGCAAATTATCTTATTCAATAATTCCTGCATACCGGCATATTTTAAGCTTAAAACTTAAAACTAAAAGCTAAAAACTTATGACATTATCGGCCTCAGATGAAAATTTGTGAAGTAAGGCCGGGAAAATCGTGAAAAAACGTCGTTAGAATTTTGGAATTGGCCATTTTAGTTTATAATTTATATGAGGGGACAATATGTTTCGCAGCAACTCAAAGCATAAAACTTTACTCGCCATATTTAAGTCGAGTCGCAGCTCAAAATCGAAGGCCGGGATGACGCTGGTGGAGGTGATGATTGCCGTCGCGGTTGTCATCGTCGCCGCATTAGGCACGCTGTGTTATGAGTATCTTTGCATAGACCACGTCCGAGTCGCACGGGCTGAGTTGACTGCGACCCGCATCGGCCAGCTTCTCCTTGAGGACTGGAAAAGCGAAGGCGGCACTCTCGATTACAATCCCGAAGATCTGCATATGGGTTTCGAGCTGCCTGATGATTTGCCCACGAATTGTGTTACGGTCGTTGATGGTCTGCCTCTGCACATCAGTATGACTCATTCTGATGTTGACGCCGACGCATTTACGGGCGTCAAGCTCAGCGAGATAAGCGTTGTTGTCAGTTGGAAAAGGTATTTCGGAAACGGCGCACCGGAGGGTGATGACCCGCGGGTAGTTCTTACTACTTATGTCAGGCGTGACCAGTGAGACAACAAATTATGAACAACGAGCGACAGACAACAAACTACGAGCATAAGATGAGAGCCGGCTTTAGCCTCATCGAACTTATCGTTGCGACAACCGCTTCGCTGATTCTTGTTCTCGTCGTTGGTACTCTGCTTGTCAGCGGTCAGCGAAGCTGGGCGAGGGCCTTCAGTTACTCATACGCCAAGCCCCAGATTGACGCCCTTGCGAGCACTATAACATTAGGTACCTTCGGCAGAAAAGCCAACAGGATGGATTACAAGCTCTATAAAATAGTTGGCAACGAGTTTGTTGTTGCTGTGCCGCAGGTTAATCCGGAGGAGGTCGTAACCGGGGAGGCAATTGAGTTTCATTACTGGGACGAAGACCTTGACGCTTCTGTTATGAAGACATCTATAACAGGCACGGCGTATGCGTTTTTCTATCTCGATGGCGACAAACTAATGCTCGACACGGGGCCGTTCCCGCCGGGGGGAGTTGACGCTGCCGGCCACCGCCTTGTGGGCGACAATATAAGCACTATTACGCTTGCCGAAAATGTCACCGACCTTGAGTTCAGCCACACCACTCGCAACATGGAAGGCGACGGAAAAGGATGCATTCGTATGAATATGACTATCGAGGGCGCTGACAGCAATACGCCGACAACCGTGACCGCTGCCACCCTGATGCGAAACACCTGGCCCTGATATCGTATTAAGAATTGAGAATTTGGGAATTTTAGAATGGAATACACAAACAAATCAAATGCTATTGCCGGGGTACGTTTCTGTGTTCGTCGGGCACAGAATGGTTTTGTCCTTCCTCTTATAATTGTGGCCGTAATTATATTGGGGATTCTGGCGACGGGCCTCATAATGGTCGGATACGGCGTCCGGATGCAGGCCGTCAGGGCCAAATGCCAAACCGCCGCCCTGCTTGCCGCGGAGGCCGGCTACGAACAAGGAATCTTCTGGATGAGTGAGCAGCCCGATATCCTCGGCGCACTGCAGGACGCCCATTCCGGCGCGTCGGGGACTATTGAATTCGAGAGCGGCGATTGCAGTTATCAGGTTGACTTCGATGATTACATCGGCGCAAAACCCGTCTTCAGGATTACCTCAACCGGGACAAGCGGAGTTGTTACGCGAGTCGTCGATGTTCAGGTTGTCCAGGAGGTAACCGGCTGGGTTATGGGTAAGTGCCGTATTCCCACAGGCCCGACTTCCACCGGTCCTGTCAATTTTGCCAACGGCGAGATACTCGATATACCGATTCACATTAATAATCTTAAAGACAGCCCCGATGAGCGAGATATATACATAGTCGGCAGCCCGGAATTCAGGCAGAAAGTCGAAATGGGCGAATCGAGGGAAACATCAGGAGGCGCTGATAAATACGCTTCGGTAATGGGGCTTTTCAAGGATGGAATTTATTTTGACCAGCCCAACGTGCGAATCACCAGTGCCGCCGCCGTCCAGAGCAAGGTCAATCGCTTCCGCGACAGCACTGATGCGCTCTTCAGGTTAACACCTGTAGGCACCGCCAATATAGGCACCGCTGCCACGAGACGAAATGCCGTCCAGCTCGAATTCTATATTGACACCAACAGCGGCAGCGAGGTTGGAATGGTGAGAATCACCAATAACTGCACAGTTAAAACGTCTCCGGGCAACACCTATGACTATAATATGATTTCCAGCGAAGGCGCAGGTATTTATCAGAAATACGGCATCTACGCCTGCCATTATGCGCCGAGTGCGCCTGCGCTTGTTTACCCGGTTACGGCTACTTACGTCACTCAGCATTTCGGCAGCAAAGAAAGCGACCCCGGCGGCCAAATCTTTGTTAACGGCAACGTCATAATCGGCGGCGACAGTGTTACCGACATCAATATGGTCGTAATGGGAAAGATGACGGTTGTAGCCACGGGCAATATCTGGATAGCCGATGCCATAACAGTTCACGGCGCAAGAGACGCGGCGACGGCTTTGCCCGCCGAGGGCAATCCCAATGTACTTGGTCTTATTGCGCAGGGAGTTGTCAAAATTGCGGACCCGGGTCTGTCGGCTGGTTGTCCCAACTCTGTTGATGACCGATTGTATCCCTCTGACCCCGCTAAAAAGCATTACTATAAGCCGGTAGCCAACGCGGATGGCGCCGTGGTGAACAACCGCAAACTGCCTCATAATATGATTGTTGAAGCTGCCGTTACCGTCGGCGGAGGCGGATGGGGCGCGGAAAACGTCAATAGTAACAGCACCGGCAGAAAAACAACGGGCCCTGGCAATAATGATTTCCTGGTTCTCAGGGGCTCGCTTTCCGAGTGCGTCAGGGGTATTGTTGGCCAGATCAACGCCAACGGTTATCTCAAGAAGTATTATCTTGACAAGCGATTGCTCGAAGGAATTCTCCCCGGTGATATATGGTTCGGCGGCAAATATGTCCCCGCTCCCGCCGGGTGGCACGATTATAAACCAGAAGAGTAATCAAAATCTGAAATTCTGAATTAGTGCGGTGATTACTTTTTGCCTGCGGGCTGCGGCGGGCGAATGATGAATTGCTCGGTGAATATCATGCCCGACAGGTAATCGGTGAAAGTGACCTTAACGGTCAGAGGTTTATCGAACTTGTCAACGATCCCGGCCGCGTCAAAACTCAGCCGGTAGCTGCTCGAAAACATCCCGCCAAGCCATAGCTTCTTAATCTCATTCGGCTCAAGCTGCCACTGCGCCAAGCGGGCTTCATTTTCCTTTTTGTTCAGGTCCCACAGTTGAACCTCAATGGCTCCTCCCGCCTTTACGGCATCGCCAGTTTCGTCTATCGGCTCGACGTAAACGACCAGCTTTTTCTTTCCGGCTGCAGTCGGGGTCTTGTCCTCTTCATAAAAGCTTGTGAACCTGCCGATTTTGACTGTTTTGATGTGGTATATCGCGTCGGCCCTCTTGTCGGGGGGCAGTGTCGAAAGCGATTCCGCCTGTTTTTTGAGCCGGTCGTTTTCCGCTTTGATTTGTTCGAGCTGGTTTTGAAGGTCAGTTTTTTGCGAGGTAAGCTGCTGAGTCTGCTTTGAGGCTGCCGGCTTTCCACCTATCCGGGTCTCGCATCCAGGCGCGAATGCCAGAGATATGAATACACCAACGAACAATGAGCTACGAACCAAGAACATCATAATTCTCAATTCTCAAATTAACTTTCTTTGTTCGACGCCTTGGCGATTTCCGGCGCCTTTTGGATTATTCTGTCCGCAAGCCCGTAGCTGATTGCCTCATCGGCGTCCAACCACAGGTTTCTGTCGCAGTCCTTCTCGATTTTTTCAGCGGTTTGCCCGGTGTGTTTGGCGAGAATGCTGTAGAGCCTGGCTCGCAGACGAAGTATTTCCTTGGCCTCAATTTCGAGGTCGGTGGCAGGCGCAATCAGTTCCCCCGAAATTAACGGCTGATGAATGAGGACCCTGTTGTTGGCCAGCAGGAATCGTTTTCCCGTTTTGCCGCCGGCGAGCAATACGGCGGCCATACTCGCCGCCTGACCGACGCAGTATGTCGCGACGTCGCAGCGAAGGAACTGCATCGTGTCGTATATCGCGAGTCCGGCCGTTATTGAGCCGCCCGGCGAGTTGATGTAAAGATGAATGTCCGTTTTTGTGTCCTCGTTGCTCAAAAACAGCAATTGTGCTATCACGAGGTTTGCGGCTGAATCATCAATCGGCCCGCTGATAAAGATGATTCTGTCTTTAAGCAGCCGCGAGTAAATGTCGTATGCCCGTTCGCCGCGGCCGGTCTTCTCGATTACTATGGGCACCAAATTCTGGTCAACTATCATAGTTTCGCTTTCTTTAGTGGTTATTATTTTTTGTCGACAGATTTTTTCTTATCTGATTCGTCAAGCTGGAGGACTTCGTCGATGAGGCCGTATTTAAGGGCCTCGTCGGCGGTCATGTACCTGTCTCTTTCGGTTTCGGCGATGATTTTTTCGACCGGCTGACCTGAGAGTTTGGCAAGCAGCTCATTGAGCATTTTCTTTGCCTTGAGGATTTCTTCCGCCTGAATCTTTATGTCCGATGCCTGGCCGTAAACCTCGCCCCATGGCTGATGAAGCATAATTTTGGCGTGCGGCAGCGCGAACCGTTTTCCTTTTGTGCCGGCGGCGAGAACAATAGCACCGCCAGACTGCGCCCGGCCGATGCAGTAAGTCGCGATGGGCGAGCTGACAAACTGCATCGTGTCGTAAATCGCCATCGTGTCATCAACTGAGCCGCCCGGTGAGTTGACGTACAAGCTGATTTCGGTGTTGCGCTTCTGGTTGTCGAGGTAAAGGATTTTCATTATTACCTCGGTTGCCCTGGCGTAGTTGATTTCGCCGATGAGAAAGACGATGCGGTTTTCGAGCAGCATATCATCCAGGCTCATCTGGCGATATTGCTGGTAATGTCCGCCCGGCGGCCCATACTGGTCCTGATATGCCCCTTTTGGTTCGACTATCATACGTTTTTCTGGTCCCTTGCTGAACATCAAGTTTTTCCTTAATTAGTAGGGCGGGGTAAATCCCGCCGATTAAGGTGTTTATCGGATATTCTTACGTTCAGGTTTTCTTTTTTCGGGTCGGTGGTGCCGCCTTTTTCGCCGGTTTTTTCTCTGTGTGGGCTTTGGCTGTTTTGGCCGGCAGGTGTTTTGCCGGGATTTCGGCCTTTTTAGCCGGTTTATCGTGTGTTTTTTCGGCCGTTTTCTTGTGCTTTGGCGCCTCGATCTTGTGTTTTTCCGCTTTCGGCTCGACCTCGGTAATCTTTGCTGACTCGAGCAGTTTGTCTATGCACTTTTGTTCGCGGACCTGAAGCCTGAACTGTTCCAGTGACCCGTCCCGCTGCATTTCCTCTTTCATTCGCTCGGGGCGGACGTGTTTCTGGATGGCCAACTGGGCGATATGCCCGTTGACCTCCTCATCAGTTGTTTTGATTTCGAGCTTCTCTGCCACCTTGTCCATTATGAAGAACGCCTTGAGCTGTTCCTTTGCCTGCTGCTCGGTGTTTGCCTTCAACTGCTCGATGTTTTTGTCAATCTGCTCTCTGTCGATACCCTGCATCATGAGGTTGATATACTGACGGCGCAGCATCGTGACGGCCTGGTCGGCGATAATGCCAACTGGCAGCTCGAAACTGATACTGTCGAGCAGGTATTTGTAAATCTGCTCGGCCATCTCTTGTTTCGCCTGACCTTCGAGCCGGCCCTGCAGCTTCTCCCGAATAGCCTTTCGTAGCTCTTCCTCATTGGCAACGCCGCATTTGCTTATTGTTTCCTGATTCAATTCGGCGGGCTTTAGCCACTTGATGTCCTTAATTGTTATCTTGATATCGACCTTCTTGCCTCGCAGTTCCTCTCTGAAGAATGTCTTCGGCACTTCAACTTCTGCGGTCTTGACGTCTCCGGTTTTAGCGCCAATCAGAATTTCGTCTAACTTTTCGACGGGCACGTCCGCCACAAAACCGTTGGCCCGTGCGTATATCTCGGTGTTATCGACTTTCTGCTCCTGCCCCTCGATATTCAGCATAATGTCCGCGACGACCTGGTCTTCGTTCTCGACCTTTCCGCCTTCCTTCGGCGTCCACGTCCCCGCGTATTTGCAGAGCATCTCGATTTCCCTGTCGACGGTTCCTTCGGTTACCTCGTGTTTTGTCTTCTCGACGGCTATGCCTTCGAGTTTGGGCAGCTCGAACTCGGGCCGCACCTCAACCTCAAACTCGAACTTCAGTGCGCCTTCCGCGGGCAATTCTATCTTCTCGTAATCAATCTCCGGCTCGCGCAAAACATCCAGCTTGCTTTCCTTTATCGCTGTGTCGCTCGCCTCGGCTAATATTTTCAGCTTTGTCTGCTCGCCGATTTCTTTGCCGAACCGTTTTTCCAGCAATCGTCTCGGCGCGCGACCTATCCTGAAACCCGGCACAAGCGCCTCTTTGCGCAGCGTCTCATACTGCGCGTCGGAGGCCTTTGTTATCGTCTCTCGAGGGACCTCGATGATGACCTTCTTTTTGCACGGGCCTGACTGTTCGATTTTTACGGTGTTCTTCGGGGTTGTTTCTTCGGTTTGCTCTGCCATGTTTTTCTCCTATCGTACCGGGCCAACTCTCATACAAAATAAAAATGGCGTTAGGAAACCTGATTCCCGCAGCCACATTTTTTTCATATTTCGTTGCCCAAACGCGTCGGCGACCAACGCCAAACTACTCATTTAGCCGGTAACTCGCCGACACTATATATTCAAAGCGGGTGATGAGGCTCGAACTCACGACATCCACGTTGGCAACGTGACGCTCTACCACTGAGCTACACCCGCATATAACTGGTTCCTATTATAATTACTATTATCGACTCCTTGCAAGCGGTTTTTTAACAAAAAAACCGACCTTCCCGCACTTTGCTTGCCTCTAAATGCCAAATTTGCCGTTCTAATCTGTTCTACGCTTTTCTTTTCTTCAGTATCAAACCGCCGCTTACAAACCAGCTTATAAACAAAATCTGAAAATAGCCCAAACCTACCCGAATCTTCTATCAGTAATTCGCTCGGTGGTTTGGCATAGTTATAATTACATTACTGATGATATAAACCAAGAACATACAAAGAACGCCAACACCAGAACTTATATAGTACCATTCTCCCGAAATAGAAAAGAAACGAGAATAGACAAGGCCCCCATAAACCCAGCCGCAAACAGTAAGCAATGGGTACAAAGAAATGAGATAGAATGGTAAAAGCGGCACAAAAGAAAGTACCCAAACTAGGGATAACACTAATATCAGCCATAAACTACACGATAGAAATAGACCAACTCCAATAAGAAAGGGGATAATAATAAATCTTACAATCAGTATACATACAAAATACATAAATAGCTTGTCAGGTTCTTCCCATGGCGGAACAGCCGCTCGCTTTTGGTTATAATAAATCTTAAGCGATTGTATGTTGCACAGCCCAAGAAGCGTTAAAAGAAAACCTATGGTTTGCATTTTATTCTACTCCTGAAAATAAAACGTAAATTGGTTACAATTTAATAGTTTCAAGTTTTTTT
Source organism: Phycisphaerae bacterium (assembly GCA_041308485.1). Taxonomy (GTDB): domain Bacteria; phylum Planctomycetota; class Phycisphaerae; order Sedimentisphaerales; family Anaerobacaceae; genus Fen-1362. The sequence continues at coordinate 25,227 of JBFZBL010000092.1, forward strand.
CAAGGAAAAACTGTTTTCCAATTTTGTGTATTGGTGGCCAACGACCTTTATCAAAATCTACTTCCCACATTGGCAAATTGTTATCATTGGGCCTTTCGTGTAAAGCAATTCCGTTCTCGTTTTTATATACACTGTTCTTGCCAATATATTTTACTCTATCACCTGGTTTCATTTTCGTTTTCATATAATTGTAACTATGGCATTAGGGCTGATAAAATCCGTCTCGCTTCTATGGCTATCGGCTAAAAATACCCTCTTGTTTATCTGCTTTTTTGCGGGCTTAGAGGGCTTTAAGGAACATTCATACCCAGAATCCTGTCCCTGTTTCGTTCTTGACCCTGCGGCGGTGAAGGATGGCCTGCCTTTTCGCCTGTCCCGCCTGCACTGAGTTTATCGAAGTGAGTACAATCGAGGGGCGTTCAAATTAACTCCGGCCCCAGTTTTTATTTTTTGTTTGGAAATTTGCGGTTTGGTAATTTGAATTTGTTTAGGATTTAGGGTTTAGTGCTTAGGATTTTGAACTACACGCTGCACGCTGTCCGCTGCTTTATGTCAATTTGGGTAACTTGCCCTCCATTCGACACACACAAAAACGAGGGGCAAGTAGGGTCAAGTAGGGGCAACTAAAAACTTCCTTATAATAGCATTAGTATTTCTTGTTGAAAAATAGGCAATTGTGATTTTTTTGGGGGCTTGCAAATATCTAACTTGAGTTTACTATTAACCTGTAGCAGTTATCTCAGCCCGAAATCAGGGCGCAGGTGGTAGAAATGACAAAGAGGGCGTATTTAACGTTTGCTTTGGTTGCTTTAATAAGGCCTGGGCAGATATTTTGCGCGGAGCCGAATGAAAAGCCATTGCGGTGCGACCATAAGCATCAGGCGTTCGGGGAGCGGACGGAAGAGCGCTACGCAATGGTCAGTGAACAAATTAAGGCGAGGGGCATCGAAGACGCGAATGTCTTGCGTGCGATGAGAACAGTGCCGAGGCATTTTTTCGTGCCTCCCTCAAAAGAGCAATTTGCCTATAACGACTTCCCCTTACCCATCGGTCAGGAGCAGACAATCAGCCAGCCATATATCGTGGGATTTATGACCGAGGCGCTGCAGTTGAAGCCCGATTCGAAAGTTTTAGAGATAGGGACGGGCTCTGGTTATCAGGCAGCCGTATGCGCGGAAATCGCGGCGGAGGTCTGGACGATTGAGATTATCGAAGCCCTTGCCAAATCGGCCCAGGCCCGGCTTAAAGAGCTTGGCTATAAAAACGTTTCTGTCAAAGTCGGAGACGGCTACTTCGGTTGGGAGGAAAAAGGCCCGTTTGACGCCATTATCGGCACGGCCGCAGCCGAAAAAATACCGCCTCCTCTGCTTGAGCAGTTAAAGCCGACAGGGCGATTGATTCTGCCTTACGAAAACGAGAGTGGTTTGCAATATCTGGTTCTGGTTACCAAGGATCCTAACGGCACAATCCATAAAGAGAATGTCCTGCCTGTTAGATTTGTTCCGATGACCGGCAAAGTAAAAGAACATTGATATGAAAGGTAAGGCAAAATAAGCCAAAGAAAAAGCGTATGAGGAAAGGAGATCATCAATGACCGAGGACGTTGTCAATGCCAGGCAGTTCAATCTTTTGGACGAAAATGGCAAGGTCCGCGCCCGTCTGGGGATGCAGAACGGGCCGAAGTTAGTTTTTTTCGACGAGGATGGAAAGAATCGTGCCGAATTGACCGTGTCAAAGGATGGGCCGAGGTTGGACTTTAGCGACGAGAATGGCAAACTCCGCGCCTATCTGCGTGTGTCAAATGACGGGCCGGTGTTGCTATTTGGCGACGAGAACAGCAAGCCCTGCGCCTATCTGCGCGTGCCAAAGGACGGGCCGAGGTTGGCCCTGTTCGACGCGAGTGGAAAGCCCCGCGCCTATCTGCGCGTGTCAAAGGAGGGGCCTGTGTTGGAACTGGGCGACGAGAAAGGACTACGCGCCGGTCTTGGGGCCGCCCAAGTTACTTCAAAGGATGGAGTTGTTGTTACATATCCCGAATCTTCCCTGGTTCTGCTTGATCCAGACGGCAAGGTGCAATGGCAGGCCTTTGTCCGGTAGAAGTCGCTGATATTCTGTTAAGATTATTTCGAATTGAACGGACAGCTGAAAATGAGAAAATCCAACCTAGCGGAGCAGGAGGGCCCGCCTACGCTGGCGCTACGGCGGGTAAAATTCTCCTACGGACCAGGGGTTTGCGGTCCAAGGGACAGCGCAAACCCTTCGAATCCCCACGCAGCACAAGCAGTTGTGCTGCTCTGCTCCGTTGTTCGCAGAGCTCACACCGGAGCAGGAGGGATTCGAACCCCCGATACCCAAAGGGTATAACGGTTTTCAAGACCGTCGCTTTCAGCCGCTCAGCCACTGCTCCATAATACCCATATATTATACTCGGCTGTTTAATTTCGCCAGTCCATAAACTTCGTTTTTCTATTGCCGCACCGTCGGGTAAGTGAAAATTATTGTCACTTTGCCTCCTGGGCGGGTAAAATGGCGATTTGAAAAATAAGGTTAACAGCACTGAAATTAAGGATATTCAGATGAAACTGAGCACGGCACTCCTTTTAGCTCTTTCGTTCATAGTCGGGTGTTCAGCTCCTTTTGCGACTAAAGAGAAAGCCGGAAACACTCTAAAGCTTAACACCCTCGACTACTTTGAGAGCCGCGGGCTTAATGTGTTCGCGTTCAGCAACTGGTATGACGTGAACTTTTTTGATGATTCCAAATTGAGCGGGATTGAAATTATTCATCACGGCGTTCGCACCGCGACAAATGGCGACGTCCGGCTCAGTCCGACCCCCGCGCAGTGGGATCCTACTCCCAAATTGGTCGAGCGCAAGGTGAATAAGGAAGAAAACAATATCGAAGCGGTCATGGCTTACCCTGACTATAACTTTGTTTATACAGTAAGAGCCGAGGCACGCGGCGGCGGAATACTTCTTAATGTCAATCTTGATAAACATATACCCAGTGAACTTGTCGGCCGTGCCGGATTTAACCTCGAATTTCTTCCTGCCGCTTATTTTGAAAAAACATATCTGATGGATGGTAAACCCGGCGTTTTTCCGCTGTACCCCGGCGGGCCAATGGCAGTGGACAAGTCAGGAACAACAGAGCCCAAACCGATTGCTGTTGGGAAGCTACTGGTTCTTGCCCCCGAAGATCCGGCAAGACGGGTTACTATCATAGCCAGAACGGGAAAGCTTTTGCTGTTTGACGGCCGCAACAAGGCCCAAAACGGCTGGTTTGTTGTTCGCACACTTATTCCGCAAGATGCGTCCGGCCCGGTTGTCGATTGGTTCATTACAGCCAATACCATTCCCAACTGGACGCGCACGCCGGTGATTGCGCATTCGCAGGTTGGTTATCATCCTAACCAGAAGAAAGCGGCGGTTATAGAATTAGATAAAAATGATAAACCTCTGCCCTCTTGTCGTTTGCTGCAAATTACAGGAGACGGCCGATTTGTTGAAAAATATAAGGGTCAGACGAAAAAGTGGGGCCGGTATCTCAGATATAATTATTTAACTTTTGATTTTACGCCGGTTAAAGAAAACGGCCTTTATGTAATTGAATACGGCGGCGTGCGAACAAAGCCGTTCAGAATTGCGCCGGATGTTTACGAGAATGCCTGGCAGCCGACGCTGGATGTGTTCTTCCCCGTCCAGATGGACCATATGTTTGTTAATGAAGCTTATCGCGTCTGGCACGGTGCAGCCCATCTCGATGATGCGCTGCAGGCGCCGGTAAATCACAAGCATTTTGATTTGTATGCCCAGGGGCCCTCGACTGATTCACCGTATCAGCCCGGAGAGCATATTCCGGGATTAAATGTCGGCGGCTGGTTCGACGCTGGTGATTTCGATATTCGTACCCAAACGCAGTACGCCGTGATTTTAGGTCTGGTTCAAACATGGGAAACCTTCAGCCCCAAAAGAGACGAGACCACCATCGACCAGCAGTACCGTTACGTTGATATTCATCATCCGGACGGCGTTCCCGATTTGCTTCAGCAAATCGAACACGGCACGCTGGCGCTGATTGCCCAGCACAGGGTTATCGGCCACGCCATACCCGGCATCATCGATTCCAATCTTTCGCAGTATACCCATCTCGGCGACGCTTTGACCGATACCGACAACCTGATTTATAATCCCAAACTGCAGCCCCACGAATCCGACGGTTTCACAAGCGGCAATTTTGACGACCGATGGGCTTTCACAAGTAAGTCAACGCCGTTGAACTATGGCTCCATAGCGGCTTTAGCGGCTGCGAGCCGGGCTTTGCGGGGGTACAACGACAAGCTTGCTGATGAATGTCTGGAGACCGCCAAAAAAGTATGGCAGGAAGAGCATAGTCACGAACCGAACCTGTTCCGTTCGGGCAACACCACCGGCGGCCCGCTGGAAGCCGAGGAGCTTACGGCAGCGGTCGAGCTTTTGATATCAACCAAAGACGCCGAGTATGCGAAGAGAATAAACGAATTTTGGCCGACCATCGAAAAACAATTCGGCCGTTACGCCGCCCTGGCCGTGCAGGTAATACCATATATGGATGAGTCGTACTCGAAAAAATTAGAGCCGTTAGTCAGGGCTTACAAAGATGAACTCGATAAGTACGACCTGCAGAATCCTTTCGGTGTCCCCATTTCAACAGCCGGCTGGGCGGGAAGCGGCTGGGTCGTTCGTTTTGCAATTACCAATTATCTTCTGCACAAGGCCTTTCCCGAAATTATCGACTCTGAATACACGTTCAGTGGCCTCAATTATATTTATGGCTGTCATCCCGATTCCGACATCTCATTTGTTTCGGCCGTTGGAACTTATTCGAAAAGAATCGCATACGGAAACAACCGTGCCGACTTTTCATTTATCGCGGGCGGCATTGTTCCGGGTGTTCTTATCATCAAGCCGGATTTCCCCGAAAACAAGGAGGACTGGCCTTTTCTGTGGGCGGAAAACGAATATGTCATCGGCGGGGCGGCCAGTTATATATTTCTCGTAAACGCCGCGAACGATTTGGTGAAAGGAAATTGATTATGAAATTATGGCTTCTGCTTATAGTTGTCGTATTTGTGCTCTCAGCGTTTTCGTGCAAATCAATTTTCGCGGCGGCGGCGCTTCCGCCGGCGAATTATGATGAGGCGAAAGTCCCCAGTTTTACGTTGCCCGACCCGCTTATTATGCTCAATGGGGACAAGGTCAAAGATGCTGATACATGGAAGCAGAAGCGTAGGCCCGAGATTCTCAAATTATTCGAAACCAATGTTTACGGCCGCACAATGATTGGCAGACCTGATGGTATGACCTGGAAAGTCATCGCGGAAAACCGCTCCGATATGAACGGCCTCGCTATAACCAAAACAGTAACAATTTATTTCACGGGCAAGGATGACGGCCCGAAGATGGACGTGAATATCGTTTTGCCAGCCAGCGCCGCTAAAAAACCGGTGCCGTTAGTTGCTATCGTAGAATGGGCTCCCCAAAAGCAGTGGCTTCTCGACCGCGGCTATGGTCTGGCGACGTTCGGTGCAGCGCAGATTGAGCCGGATATACAACATGGTTCTTATCAAAAGAGCATCCGCAAATTTTTTGCCAAACCCGACCAGAATGAACCCGGCCCGGACGAATGGGGCGCAATAGGCGCCTGGGCTTGGGGTTTGAGCCGGGCGATGGATTATATCGTTACCGATAAGGATATCGACGCCAACAAGGTCTGTGTTTCGGGCTTTTCGCGTTTCGGCAAGACGGCGGTGTGGGCAGGCGCCCAGGACCAGCGATTCGCGATTATTTTCGCCGGTGAAGCGGGCTGCGGCGGGGCGGCTTTAGTCCGTCGCGGATTCGGTGAAACGGTCAAGGTAATCAACATCAAGTTTCCTCACTGGTTTTGCGGAAATTTCAAAAGTTACGGCGATCGCGTAAATGACCTCCCCGTCGACTGGCACATGCTCGTTGCCCTGATGGCTCCTCGTCCTATTTATATCGCGGCAGCCGAGCAGGATTTATGGGGCGACCCGAGAGGCTGTTTCCTCTCCGGCAAATACGCTGAGCCGGTCTATCAGCTATTCGGCAAAAAAGGTCTCGGCGTGGAAGATATGCCTCCGCTTGAAACACCGGTAGGCGACACAATTGGCTATCATATTCGCAAAGGCAAGCATGCCTTAAACGAATACGACTGGGAGCAGTTCCTGAATTTCGCTGACAGGCACTTCGGAATCAAGACGATTAAAAAATAAGCCCTGTTTTTAGCCTGTTCAGATAATAGTTGTTTTTGGGCGGCGGTTTCAGCGGTTAATTTTTTAATATTTTTTTTGGATTTTTCGAACTCTATAAATATCCCTTCGTATAAATCTCAGAAAAATAAAATTCATCACTCTCCTCCTTGAGAAAAAAATATGAGGAAGGGCGGCGAAAGCGAAACTAAGCCGCTCTTCCTTGTTTTGTATTTGCCAATACCATCAAAATCGCCCTAAAACCTTTGCCGCCGCAGGTGAACAGTCGTCAAATATCGGCGTATAAAAAAATGAAAAGGAATACGGATATTTTCCTCCTCTTTTCAAATTACGGGAAGGCAGTGTAAAGGGAAATGAAGACGCCTTCCTCTTTTTTTATGCCGTCAAAAAAGTTTGAATATTTCGGAACCAGCCATTAGGGGACTGCGTATAGATAATAGAAAAGTAAGTCTTCTTCTCTTCTCAATACTCGTGGGGGGCGACGCCGGTGGTTATGGCGTCGCTTTTTTTGTTTCTGCTGATGATAAAAAAATACCCCGAAGTATGTCCTCCTCCATCGAAACTTTAGTGAGTAAACTTCGGGGTTAAACGTTTATTGTATGCTTTTTTCAAGCTGTTCGAGGATAGTCGCGGCGCCGGCGACGCGATTGCCGGTTGGACCCTGCCAGTTAAGCTGGGTATTGCCGGCTATTTGCTCCTCGACTTTTTTGCACGCCACCAGGACCGTCGCGTGGTTCTTATTGCCTAAAAGCCGGCCAATCTCCGATGATGACATTCGCGTATGCTTTCTCGCAAGATACATGCTGAAGTGTCTTGCCAGGGCGACGGTTCGGTCCTTTTTCGAAGAGTGGATTGCCGCGGACGTGATGCCGAAGAATGCGGCAACTGCCGATTCGATATCCGATAAATGCACGGTCGGGTCGCAGCGTTCGATGTGCTCGGTCAGCACTTCTTGCGCCATGCCCAGACTGATTTTGGTGTTCTGCAGCGACGCGAAGGCGACCAGTTTCAGTATCGCCCCCTGCAGCTCGCGTATGTTGCTGCGGAGGTGCTCGGCGACACAGCAGATTACCTCTTCCGGGACGTGTTTTTTCATCGTTTTGGCGTACTGTCTGCAAATCTCGCAGCGGGTCCTGAAATCCGGCTGTTCAATCTTTACCACCATCCCCGACACGAACCGGTTTATCAGTTTTTCTGAAATCTGGGTAATCATTTTCGGATGCGAGTCGGAGGCAAGTATCACCTGCCTGCCGGCCAAATCCAGCGCGTTATAAGAATGCAGGAATTCCTCCTGCGTTGCGGGCTTGCTGGCCAGGAAGTGAATGTCGTCAATAGCCAACAAATCCGTTTGTCGGATGCGACTGCGAAAAGCATCCAGCTTTCTCGTCTTCAAGGCCAGCACAAATTGATTAGCAAAGTCTTCCGCCGACATATACAGCCAGTTGGCTGCCGGTCTGGTTCGACGCAGTTCCATGCATATCCCTTGCAGCAGATGCGTTTTGCCGAGGCCATACCCTCCGTGGAAGAACAGCGGATTGAAAGGGCTTTGCTTATCGTTGATAACCGCTTTCGCGGCGTTAAAGGCAAGTTCATTGGATTGGCCGACTACGAAGGTGTCTAAGGAGAGCTTGAGACGCTGGCCTGCGGGAGCAAGCCTTTGCATCATCGGCGTTTCGATTCTGCCCGTGGCGGGCAAGGCGGCCCCTGCAGCGGCCGGTTTGGCCTGCCAGTCGAATGCCGCGGGTCTGTGGTTGTCGCAAAGCTGCGAGTCAACGGCGAAGCATACTTGGCAGTCGTTGCCCGCGACGGCGCGGGCCGCCTCGGTAACTTGTGTGCTGAAATGGCTTTCGAGCCAGGTTGCTATGAATGGATTTATAACGCCAATTTTCAAGAGACCATCCGAAAGTGTCAGTCGTGTCGAGTTCTTAAACCATATTCGAAATTTTTGCTGCCCGATTTTTTCCGCGATAGCGTCGTTAATGGCGCTGACCGCGGATTCCGCCGAGCGGACTTCCACGCACTTAGTCGAAGTGCGGATGTCCTCCTTGACAATACCCTGCATTTTCGTTTCTCCGTGTCCGTTCTTCGCGGCTAAACTCCCGCACAGAACGGATTAAGCAGCCACTTGTTAAGTTTTTCTCGCGTCTCCATACGCTGGAAATCGCACTACGTTGCGCGGTTCAATTTTACTCACCGCTAACAGAACAACCGCAATTATTAGTAGTATGCAAACTGAATCAATCGCGTTTCTTTAATTTTCTTTTCAACTTGTTCGATGTCCCGGCGGGCAATAGGGTTGCGACCGAAAAATTTTTACATTTAACAGCTTATGCACAACGTAAGTGCTTGTTGTGGAAAAGCAGTGGATTAGGGTTTGATATTTTCTTCGACACGAAATCGCGCAAGAAAAGTTTATTCATCCGCGAAAAAAAGTTGACAGCGACTATTCGAGTTGCCAAGGGGGGATTTAAGCCCGGCAACAGTCAATTTACTGTTGTATTTTACCGTCTTATACTTGTAGAATTGCCACAGCTTCCATATTTGTAAACATAAAAGGAACCGGATTATCAGGGGCAGCCAAATGAAACGGATTCTGGTAACAGGGGGAGCGGGCTTTATTGGTTCTCATCTCTGTGAGCGTCTGCTCAAAGATGGAAACGAGGTTCTTTGTGTTGATAACTATTTCACCGGCAGAAGAGAGAACGTCTCGGAACTCATTTGTAATCCGCGCTTTGAAGTTATGTGTCACGATGTAACGTTTCCTCTTTACGTGGAGACCGACGAGATATACAACCTTGCCTGTCCGGCTTCCCCGATTCATTACCAGCTCGACCCCGTTCAGACGACAAAAACAAGCGTCCATGGTGCAATCAATATGCTGGGACTTGCCAAGAGGTTAAAAGCGAAAATCTTCCAGGCATCCACGAGCGAGATTTACGGCGACCCCCAAATCCATCCGCAGACCGAGACATACTGGGGACATTCCAACCCAATAGGCCCGCGTTCCTGTTACGACGAAGGCAAAAGGTGCGCTGAGACACTGTTCTTCGATTATTATCGCCAGCACAAACTCCGCATAAAAGTCGCCCGCATCTTCAACACTTATGGTCCTCGAATGCATGTTAACGATGGGCGGGTCGTTTCGAACTTTATCATTCAGGCCCTTAAGAATGAGCCTATCACCATTTATGGCGACGGCTCCCAGACCCGTTCGTTTTGTTACGTAAGCGACCAGATTGACGCCTTCATCGGCCTTATGAACACCGCGGATGATTTTACCGGCCCCATTAACCTCGGCAATCCAGAGGAAATCACGATTCTTGAGCTGGCCCGGACAATAATCGACCTCACAGGTTCAAGCTCTTCATTAATCCATAAGGCACTGCCCTGCGATGACCCGAAGCAGCGATGTCCGGACATAAGCCTTGCCAAAGCCAAACTCGGCTGGCAGCCCGTTGTCGGCCTTCGTGAGGGTCTGAAGCGAACAATCGCATATTTTGACCGGCTGCTGGGCCAAAAAGGGCAGTGAGCAATAGTCCCAGAATAACCTGACCAGTCCTCAAAAAACTCGAAAAAACCCCAAAAATCCAAGAAAAACCTCTTTACACAGAGCTCGAAATATGGTATATTAGAAATACTTGGGGAAGGAATGAGCCATCTTTTCGTGGAAAGTATCTTTGTATTTGCAGCAGGGATCTTTTAACCAATAACGGTTGTCGTTTATACGATAGGAGAAAAAGATGCTCAGATTTTTGAGGAAATTTCGCAAAAGTTTCAAAACAGCATGCCTGACCGCGGCTCTGGCAACATGCTGGCAGGTAGGGCAGCCGGCAAAAGCTGACTGGGGTGACTGGAATGAGGTTACTTTTAGGCTAACCGGAACGGTCACACCAACTCAACACAATGTCTCAAATTTGTATCTTCTCTATGGTTTGAATAATTCGTACGTACGAGAATTTTCTTATATAAGTCTCGGAAATTTCCCAGCCGGGGTCATTAGTAACTTATCCATAGATATGACAGTGCCATATGATGAAAGCATCTTTGATAGTGATGACAAAAATGTGTATTGGGAAGCTGTAGGCCTTTATGGAGATATCAGCGGCGGGTACGACGACAAAAAAAATGGTGTGACATTAGGGATAAATGCCGCTGTAGGTGACCCATGGAGTTCACATACTTGGCGTGATGAAGGAGAGGTATTCAGCCGGCTTATAGATAACCAGGATTCTCATCAATGGGATAGTGGTTTTCATCCCTGGTATCCCATTGATTTCCAATATCATTCTTTCAATCTTACAATTAACTTATTTGATTTTTCAAATGCCAGCTACAACGGGCAGGTTCAGTTAAATTTAGAGGTTGTACCTGAGCCGGTAACAATTATTCTGTTCGGGACAGGCGGATTGATAGTTGCTGCCTTCCGCCGGCGGAGGTAGCAATTATTGCTTTTTTTTGACAGAGGAGAAAAAAGGTGCTCAAGTTTCTGAGAAAGTTTCGAAAGAAGTTCAGGACGGCTTGCCTTACAGCAACGCTGGCAACCTGCTGGCAGGTGGGCGAGGCGGCAAAGGCAGATACGCCAAACTGGGGGGATGATATTACTATTAAATTTTCAGGAACTGTATCCCCGACGGTTAAAGACATATCCCATTTATTTCTTGTTTACGGAACAGGATATTCCTTCATTAATTTTGGTCCATGGAATATAAAGCTCGGTGATTTCCCCGCAGGGCAGAGCATTTCTTTCTCAGTACAGGGGCCGGCAAGTTACGATTCTGATTTGTTTTGGATCGTTGCGGGTCTTTATGGTGATATAAGCAGCGGCAGGTACATCGAAGGAGTTAATGGTGTTACTTTGGGGTTGGAGCCTGGTTCCACCATCGATGGCTGGATCTGGGACTGGAAACTGACAGAGCAGGATGCATTTGATTACCTTTTAAATGATTCGCCGGGAAACGCTTTTTTGATATCGGCAATGCGGGAAGAGGTAGGCCTGGAGCTTACCAACACAAGTAATTTGTTTAATTTCTCTGGTCTGACTTATAACGGACAAATCCAAATTCAAACTGAAATTGTTCCTGAGCCGGTAAGCATAATCTTGTTCGGGACAGGCGGATTGATAGTTACTCGCTTGCGCCGGCGGACATAGTGATTTTGCTGTTTTTGAGAGCGGAGAAAAAAGATGCTCAAGTTTCTGAGAAAGTTTCGAAAGAAATTCAGGACGGCCTGTCTTACGGCAGCATTAGCAACCTGCTGGCAGGTAGGTCAGGCAGCAAAGGCGGATACGCCCAACTGGGGAGATGAGGTTACTCTTAAATTTACCGGGACAGTTTCACCTTCGACAAATGACTTGTCGCACCTGTTTCTTATCTATGGAACGGGTTACTCCGGTTTGACTTGGGGACCTTGGGTCGTAAAACTCGGCGACATTCCGGCCGGACAAGATGGCTCTTTTTCAGTGCAGGGGCCTGCGCTTTATCATGAAAGCTTATTTTGGGCTGTCGCAGGTCTTTATGGTGATGTCAGCGGCGGTCAATATATAGCTGGCACCAATGGTGTTACATTAGGCGTCGTTGGCGCAGTGGGTGACACATGGGCTTATCACTCTTATTGGGTCAGTGAAGAAGAAATGTTTGGCCATCTTCTAAATGACAACACAGCGGCATTGGCGAACGATGGCAACCTTCTTAGCTGGCCGCATATCGAGTGGTATTGCGGCCTTGAAACCAGCACATCGAGCGACTTGTTTGATTTTTCGCAGGCCAGTAATAACGGGCAGATGGAGATGACATCCCGGATTGTCCCTGAGCCGGTAAGCATTATCTTGTTCGGGACAGGCGGATTGATAGTTGCTGCCTTGCGCCGGCGGAGGTAGCAATTATTGCTTTTTTTGGCAGAGGAGAAAAAAGGTGCTCAAGTTTCTGAGAAAGTTTCGAAAGAAGTTCAGGACGGCCTGTCTTACGGCGGCATTGGCAACCTGCTGGCAGGTAGGTCAGGCGGCAAATGCGGAGATTTCTTATCCCAGTTGGGGGGACGAGGTTGCTTTTAAGTTTACCGGAACGGTTTCACCTTCAACGAATAGCTTGTCTCATATGTTTCTTATTTATGGGACAGGATCATCCGGCACAATAGATTTCCCTTTAGGTTTCATAGATCTCGGGAGTTTCGAAAAAGAACAGGTGACTTCATTTTCTGCCCTTGGAGATGCTCATTACGCTGAATTTGTGTGGTGGTTCACAGCAGGACTATATGGTGACACAAGCAGCGGTCAATATATCCCAGGCACAAATGGTGTTACGCTTGGTATATTGGCTTCGGTGGGGGATTCGTGGGATTTTCGAACACCGATTGTCGACGCTGAAACAACTGCCTTTGCATGCCTTTTGAATAATACGCCCGAAAACCTGACTATTTCGGATTACTGGGAACAAGGCTGGCACATAGATGAACCAGCTTATATGGTTCTAAATGCTTCGAGTGATTTATATGATTTTTCCACGGCTGTGAAAAATGGTCAAATGGAGTTTACCCTTGAGATTATCCCTGAGCCGGTAAGCATCGTCTTGTTCGGGACAGGCGGGATGATAGTAGTTGCTTTGCGACGCCGGAATCAGTAAAGTTTCCGTCGATGAGCATAAGTTTTTGTTTAATTGCGCGAAACGAAGAGAAGAACCTCGAGCGGGTTCTAACTTCCATTAAGCCCGTCGCGGATGAAATCATTTTAACGGATACGGGCTCAACGGACGCGACAATTCAAATTGCCCAGAAATTCGGGGCTAAAATAAGTCATTTCGCATGGTGCGACGACCTTAGTGCGGCAAGAAATTTCGGTTTTAAGCAGGCGACAGGCGACTGGATATTTTGGATTGACGCAGATGAGGAGTTTCTGGCTGAGTCGGCGGATGAGATTCGCCGCTGTTTGTCGCAGGATAATGTCTTTGCGTATCTTATCCTTCGGCAGGATTTGACTGACCTTGGCCGGCTTGATTTATACAGCGAGATGTGGCTGCCGCGTTTGTTTCGACGGCACAAGGAAATATTGCTTATCGGAAGGCATCATGAGCAGTTTAAGCCGTCTCTTGTTGAATTGGCCGAAAAGCAGGGGCAGGTTGTTGAAGGCAGCGCGATACGCATTCGACATTATGGTTTCGCGGGCCCTAAGAGGGCGGATAAATTTTCGCGGGACGTGAAATTGCTCGAACTGGAGTTGCAGGAGCGGCCCGGGCAGTTATATTATCAAATCGAACTTTATCGCACGCTTCTGCTTATGGGCGATAACCGCTGGCGGACGGTTTTTGCCGAGGCCGTCGAAAATCTGCGAAAATATATCGAAGAGGAGAATCCGCCGACGCCGCAGGTCGCCTTATTATTTGAAACATTGCTTCAATTGCCTCAAAACGAATTGCCTGCGGGATTTACCCAGGCTAAATTGCGGGAGCTTGTTGCGAGGTGGTTTCCGCGGTCGGCGCCTTTGTTATGGATACTCGCCAAGCAGGATTATGAGCAAAGCCGGTTCGGGGAAGCCGAAATGATTCTTCGTCAGTTGATACAAATGGGAAAAGACCGCACTTATGATCGCTCGGTCGGCTTTGACCCCCGCATACTCGCCGGGGAAGCCGAAATGAACCTTGCGGTATGTTTAATCCGGCAGGCCAGTATTATTGAGGCCACAAAAATTCTCGAGTCATTATCCGCAAGGAAAGAATATCATCTGGCGGCTGAGCAGAACTTAAACGCTATTAAACGGCTTCGAATGGGCTTTTCATCCAAAAGCCGACGCAGGCCCAGATACTAATAAAAATGTGAAGCTGACACATTTTTGATTTGAGGAGAAAGCAGATGGAATGGACGTGCAGGGACATAGCGAAAATGATAGACCACTCACTTTTGAAGCCGGAGATGACGGCTGATGACATCAGGAAGGGCTGCGATGTGGCGAAAAAATACGACGTGGCGACCGTTTGCTGCTCGCCCTGGGCGCTGCCTTTGGTGGCTATGCTGCTCAAAGGAACTGATATAAAGCCGACGACGGTGATTGGTTTTCCGCACGGGTACAACAAGACCGAAACAAAGGTCTTCGAGGCGGAACAGGCGATTAAAGACGGCGCACTTGAGCTTGATATGGTGCTCAATATCGGCAAACTCAAAAGCGGCGACTTCGATTATGTAAAAAATGATATTAAAGCCGTTGTCGATACCGCACACAAGAATAAGGTACTTGTGAAGGTCATACTTGAAAATTTCTACCTTACCGATGAGCAGAAGAAAACCGCGTGTCGGCTTTGCGAGGAAGCTGGCGCTGACTGGGTGAAGACATCGACGGGCTTTGCCGGCGGCGGGGCGACGATAGAGGATTTGAAACTAATGAGAAAGGCCGTATCGAAAAAGGTGCAGGTCAAGGCGGCAGGGGGCGTGCGAGACCTTGATATGGCTTTAAAAGTCCGCGAGGTCGGCTGCACTCGCTTCGGCGCAACCGCGACAGCAGCCATTATGGATGAATGCTTTAAAAAAAGGCAAAAGTAAAAAGGTAAAACAGAAGAAAAAAGAGTGCTCGGTTTTAAGGTGGAATATGAGCAAGATAAATGTTGGTGTTATAGGGACAGGATTTATCGGCCCGGCACATATTGAAGCATTGAGGCGGCTTGGGACTGTAAATGTCGTTGCGCTGGCGGATGTCGATGAACAGACGGCTAAGGCAAAGGCGGCTGCGCTCGGCATCGAGATATACTACGGCGACTACAAGAAAATGCTTGCCAATGGGGACATCGGGTCGGTCCATATCTGCACGCCGAATAATCTGCACTATCAGATGTCGAAAGAGGCGATTGAGGCGGGCAAGCACGTTGTTTGTGAAAAACCGCTGGCGATTTCTGCTGCCGAGGGAAATGAGCTTGTCAAACTGGCGGCAAAGAAGAAAGTTGTCAATGCGGTGCATTTTAATATCCGTTATTATCCTCTGATGCGCCAGGTCAGGATGATGGTGGAGAAGGGCGAGTTCGGCGAGATTTTCGCCATTCACGGCTCATACCTTCAGGATTGGCTTTTTTACCCGACCGACTACAACTGGCGGCTCGAACCTGGTTTATCAGGCAGGTCGCGGGCGATAGCCGACGTCGGTTCGCACTGGATTGATTTGATCGAGTATGTGTCCGGGTTGAGAATCGTTGAGGTCTTTGCGGATTTCGCCACGTTCCATAAGACAAGAAAGAAACCGCTAAAACCAGTTGAGACATACGCCGGCAAAATCTTAAAGCCCGAGGACTACAAGGACGTTAAAATCAGCACGGAGGATTATGCAAGTGTGCTGCTGCGGTTTGACAATGATTCAAAAGGCGTATTGACGGTCAGTCAGGTCGCCGCGGGCAGGAAGAATCGGCTGTATTTTGAACTCGACGGCTCGAAGAAAGCGGCCGCGTGGGAATCGGAGAAGCCGAATCATTTGTGGATTGGCAGACGCGACGGCAGCAACGAGGAGCTGATGCGGGACCCGTCGCTTGTTTATCCTGAGGTTCGCGATATTATCAGTTTCCCCGGCGGACACAACGAAGGCTTTCCCGACACCTCAAAGCAGATGTTCAGAGAAATTTATGAGTATATCGCGACGGGCGATATGAAGGCCGTCCCCCGGTTCCCGACGTTTAAGGACGGCCTGCGAGAGCTTGTTTTGTGCGAAAAAATACTGGAAAGCGACAAGACGCAAAAGTGGATTAAGGTTTGATTTCAGGAGAGGCCGACAATGATAAAACTCGGATTTTTAAGCGTGATACTGGGCGAATTGTCATTTGAAGAGGTTATCGAATTCGCGGCCCAGAATGGTTTGGCCTGTGTTGAGATACCCTGCTGGCCTGCGGGCAAAGCCGAGCGGAAATATGCCGGCGTTTCACACATCGATGTTGCGGGACTGACTGAAAAAAGGGCTGCGGAAATCAACAAAGTCCTCAGGAAAAAAAGTATGGCAATTTCGGGGCTGGGCTATTATCCAAATCCCCTCGACCAGGATGAAAGCAAATCGCAATTTTACATTGACCATTTGAAGAAGGTGATTACCGCGGCAGCAATGCTCGGCGTGCCGGTGATAAATACCTTTATCGGCAGGGACTCGAACAGAAATATCGAAGACAACTTTGCGAAGTTCAAAGAGATCTGGCCTGCGATTATCAAATTCGCCGAGCAGAAGAGGGTCAGGGTGGCAATCGAAAATTGCCCGATGTATTTCACAAATGACGAATGGCCGGGCGGAAAGAATCTTGCCAACACTCCTGCGATGTGGAGAAGAATGTTTGATGCGATTCCATCGAAGAATTTCGGCCTCAACTTTGACCCGTCGCATTTTGTCTGGCAGTTTATGGACCCGATCAAGGCGATTCATGAGTTCAAAGACCGCATTTTCCACGTCCATCTTAAGGACGCCAAAATTCTGCGAGACAAACTCGACGAGGTAGGCATCCTCGCAACGCCATTACAATTTCATACGCCAAAACTTCCGGGGCTGGGGGACGTCAACTGGGGTGGATTTTTCTCTGCGCTTACTGACGTCGGCTACACCGGCTGCGCGGTAATAGAGGTCGAGGACCGCGCATTTGAAGGTTCGTTAGATACGCGAAAGACGTCCATACTCCAAAGCCGTAATTTCCTCAGACAGTTCATCGCCGGATAATTTTCCAAGGGTACGCTGTCTTCAGGATTTTATGCCCATTGATTTCATAATAGGCAGGTTCTTGGAAATCAGCTTGTGTCGCTGCTGGACGCAGGCATAAGAGCGGCCGGCTTCGGGTGGTGTATTCAGAACATAATCCAGCATCAAATCAACGGTCGTTTCCGC
>JBFZBL010000093.1:0-10880 GCA_041308485.1 Phycisphaerae bacterium
GGCCTAACGCTTTTCGCAGTTTTTTTACCACTGCCCCTTTTGGGTCGAGGTCAATTTTATTGGCGACGATGACTTCTTTTTTGTCCGCCAGTGTTTTGCTGTATTGCTCAAGTTCCTTGCGGATTTGACGATAATTTTTAGCCGGCTCGGAGCCGTCGGGAGGCATTATATCAAGGATGTGGATGATGATGCGAGTTCTTTCGATATGCCGCAGGAACTCAAAACCCAGTCCCGTTCCTTCGTGTGCGCCTTCGATAAGGCCCGGCAAATCCGCCATCACCAACCGACGTTCGCCTGTCAGTTTCACGATGCCTAAGATTGGCTCAAGCGTGGTGAACGGGTAAGAGGCAATTTTGGGTCTTGCCGCCGAGCAGCGGGAAATCAGCGTGCTTTTACCTGCGTTGGGCATACCGACTAAGCCGACGTCCGCTATGAGTTTCAATTCCAGCCGGAGATTTCGTTCCTGGCCGGGAACGCCTTGCTCAGCAAACCGTGGTGCCTGGTAAATCGACGTTGCGAATCGGCTGTTGCCTTTGCCGCCTTTGCCTCCCTGGCAAATGCACACCTTCATGCCGGCTTCGTCGAGGTCTTTAAGCAGCAGGTCGAAGTCCGCGTCGTAAATGAGGGTTCCGGGCGGGACGCGGATTATCAAATCATCACCATTGAGTCCGCTTTTGTTTTTTCCAGAGCCTGGTTTTCCATCTTCTGCCAGCCAGTCATGTTTACCCGCGAAGTCCAGCAGTGTATCAAGGTTCGGGTCCGCTATGAAAATCAGGTCGCCGCCTTTGCCGCCGTCGCCTCCGTCGGGACCGCCTTTGGGAACGTATTTTTCCCGCCGGAAACTCACACAGCCGTTGCCTCCGTCGCCAGCCTTTACCCGGATTTTCGCTTCATCTACAAACATTTGGCCTTTCGCACATATAACTATAGGGATACCGAAAGACGCATTATAGCGAAATTTCCGGTGATTAACAGCCTCAGTATTATTGCCCTCAACATTCCCTAGCAATTTATCCGCCCGTGGCCGACTTTGGAGCGATTATTTTTGATGCTATCTTCTTGACAACTGTTGACCAATAATTTAATATGTCCGCAATTGTCCAGAGAGATGGCATAATTGTTCTTTAGGTGAGAAAAATGCAACTTACAGTAAAAGATGTAGCAAAGCTCTTAAATGTAAACGAGAAAACGATTTACAGATGGCTCAAGCAAGGCAGTTTGCCTGCCTACCAACTGGGCAATCAGTATCGTTTCAACAAAGCGGAACTTCTCGAGTGGGCAACATCCAGGCAAATAGGGGTTTCCGCGGATTTGTTCCAAGAGCCAAATAATGCCCAGATGCCTGTTAACGGGCTTTTTCAGGCGCTGACCTCGGGGGGGATTTATTACCGCATTGAGGGCGACAATAAGGAGTCCGCGCTGAAGAGCGTTGTCGGATTGATGAGATTACCTCAGGAGGTTGACCGTGATTTTCTTTTGCAGGTGCTTTTAGCGCGAGAGGCGATTGCCTCGACTGCCGTTGGCGATGGGATAGCGATTCCACACGTTCGCAACCCGATTGTTTTGCATGTTACTGAGCCGATAGTATCGCTGTGTTTCCTTGAAAAGCCCATTGATTTTGGTTCTCTTGATGGTAAACCCGTGACATGCCTTTTTACCCTTATCAGTCCTACTGTCAAAGCTCACCTGTATCTGCTTTCCCGGCTGGCGTTTGCCCTTCGTGATGAGGGCTTTAGAGCGGTCATTGAAAAGCAAGGAACCCGTGATGAGATCTACGCTGGAATAAAGCGTGTTGAAGCCGGCATAAAACAGGAGCCGACCGCTGTTGAGACGAAAGAGGTAAGCTAAATGCCGCTTTTCCTCTGGGGGCTTGCAATCATTATATTCGGTGGTTTGGCTTCGTTGTTTAGCGGGCGAAAACCGGGCTTGGCAACTTTTTTGGGAAGTGTCAGTGCCGTTGTCGGTAGTGCCATTGCCGTTATACCTGCATTTAAAACGCTTTTGAGCGGTATCACTGAATCGTTACGATTACAGTGGAACGTGCCATTCGGCTCGTTTTTCATTCAGATAGACCCCATATCCGCGTTATTTTTAATCCCGATACTTGGTCTTACTGCCATCGCGGCGATTTATGGTGCTGAATATCTCTGGGCATACCGTGAAAAGAAAAACCTCGGCGTCCCGTGGTTTTTTTATAACCTGCTTTTAGCGGGGATGATGCTGGTTGTCGTCGCCAAAAACGGCTTATTATTTTTGGTGGCGTGGGAGATAATGTCACTGGCCTCCTTCTTTCTTGTTACCTTCGAATATGAAAAGCCGATGGTTCGCCAGGCGGGCTGGATATATCTTATAGCGACGCATATAGGCACGGCGTTTTTAATCGTGTTTTTTATTCTTCTCGGCAGGCAGGCCGGCTCACTGGATTTCGACAAGATATCCGAAATACCATCTTCATTGGCGAGCATATTGTTTGTTCTGGCGGTAATTGGTTTTGGCACCAAGGCCGGCTTTATGCCTTTGCACGTCTGGCTTCCCTACGCACATCCGGCTGCTCCGAGCCACGTTTCAGCGGTTATGAGCGGCGTTATGATTAAGACCGGCATCTACGGCTTAGTCAGGGCCTTGACACTTTTAGGTATGCCTCCTGTCTGGTGGTGCTGGACGCTGATAGCGATCGGCGCAGTGTCTGGTGTTCTTGGTGTGCTATTTGCGCTGGCGCAGCACGATTTGAAACGACTTCTCGCATATCACAGCGTTGAGAATATCGGCATCATCACCATTGGACTTGGTGTTGGCCTGCTGGGAATCAATATGAATTCGCCGACGCTTGCCATTCTTGGCTTCGGAGGCGGGTTGCTGCATGTCATCAATCACGCTGTTTTCAAGGGATTACTCTTTTTGGGCGCTGGTGCGGTTCTTCACAGCAGCGGAACGGGCCATATAGATTTGTTAGGCGGACTTATCAAGCGGATGCCGGTAACTGCCTTTACCTTCTTAGTCGGCTCGATAGCGATTTCGGGACTGCCCCCTTTGAATGGTTTTATCAGCGAATTCCTGATTTATCTCGGCGTTTTCAAAAACGGTTTTGCGGGCGGATTCGAGTCGATTATCCCTGCGTTGTTTATTATTGGCAGTTTGGCATTGATTGGCGGATTGGCTCTGGCGTGTTTCACAAAGGCGTTCGGCGTTATATTTCTTGGTGAGCCGCGAAGCGATCACGCAAAGCAGACGCACGAGGTTGGTTTCTTTATGAAATCTTCAATGGTAATTCTGGCTACCCTTTGCGTTTTGCTGGGAGTATGCTCTCCGCTTGTAATAAAGTCAGCTGAGAACGTTATTTTTGAGATAACCTCAATCCCACCTGAGACAATTCAGGCCGAACTTGCGGCTACATCGGCCGTGCTGGCAAACTTTGTTATTATCTCGCTGGTTTTGCTGGGGTTGACAATCACTTTTGCTGTTTTGCGTAAATTAATGCTTAGCACCCGTGGCATCAGGCAGGTGGGGACATGGGACTGCGGCTATGCGAGGCCCGATGCGGGGATGCAATATACTGCGGCGTCTTTTGCTCAGCCGTTGACGGATTTGTTCAAGATATTCCTGCGAAGTTTGAAAAAGATTTCACCAGTAAAAGGTATTTTTCCTGCGCAGTCGGCTTTTCATACGGACACGTCTGATATCAGTGAAAAATATATGTACCAGCCCCTGTTTAGCTGGGTCAGCTCGTTGTTTTCCCGGTTGCGATGGCTTCAGCAAGGCCGGCTGCAGATATACATTTTATATATCGCGCTGACGCTGTGGATACTTCTGATTTGGAAGCTGATGTAAGATGATGACTCCATTAAAATTTTTTAACCCGGTTCTCGGACTTGTTATCGCGCCGTTTTTGCTCGGCATCATAAACAGGACCAAAGCCGTTTTCGCGGGCAGGACAGGTCAGCCCTTATTTCAGCCATATTACGATATATGGAAGCTTTTGCGTAAAGGCGCGGTTTACAGCAGGATGACCTCGTGGGTTTTCCGCGCGGGGCCTGTGCTGGGGCTGGCCGTTGCGCTTACGGCAATGCTGCTGATGCCTTTCGGCGGACTGCCGGCGGCTATTTCCTTCAAGGGCGATTTGATTCTGTTCGTTTATCTTTTCGGATTATGGCGTTTCTTTACGGTCATAAGCGCGATGGATACCGGGTCAAGTTTTGAAGGTATGGGGGCGAGCAGGGAAGTAACGTTCTCCGCGTTTTCCGAACCGGCGTTACTGATAGGTCTTGCCGCCATTGCTAAATGCACGGGGTACATATCCCTGACACAGATGTTTTCGTCGGTTGTTCCCGAATTGTGGTTGCGCTCAGGCCCGGCCCTTGTGCTGGCGGGCGTTGCCCTTTTGATTGTCTTTTTGGCGGAGAATTGCAGGATACCTGTCGATGACCCGAATACGCATCTCGAACTTACAATGATACATGAAGTTATGGTGCTCGACCACGGCGGGCCGGATTTCGGGCTTATCCTATATTCGGCCGCGCTGAAGATGTGGCTTCTGGGCCAGATACTGATTGGCATCGTAGTCCCGATTCACTCAGGTAATATCTGGCTTGATACTTCGGCGGCGATTGTCGGGATGCTGCTGCTGGCGGTGGTCGTGGGAATAATCGAATCCTCGATGGCCCGCTTACGGCTTCTGCACGTTCCTCAGCTTTTGATTGGTGCAACAACTCTTTCAGTATTGGCACTGGTGCTAAGGTGATTCGATGAATAATACCGCTGATATCATAATGATATTTCTGGTGCTGACGAATATGATGCTGCTCGGCCTGAGCCGGCTGGGCGCTTGTATTCGCATCGTCGCCCTTCAGGGGATCGCGCTTGGCTTTTTGCCTCTTATATTGAACCACTGGGATATAGAAGTGCATCTTGTTCTGTTCTCAATCGTCATAATCAGCTTAAAAGGAATCGCGTTTCCCTGGATGCTCAACAGGACGTTGAGGGAATTGGCGACACAGCGTGAAATTGAGCCGTTTATCGGTTACGGAATTTCAATCATCGCGGGAACAATCGCTCTTGTAATGTGTATGTGGCTTAGCTCGCGATTGCCTTTCCCCGAGCCGCTGATGTCGCCGCTGATTGTGCCCGTGGCGTTCTTTACGATTATGTCGGGCCTGTTTCTTATCATAAGCAGGAAAAAGGCGTTGACGCAGGTGCTCGGTTACTTGGTTCTGGAAAACGGGATATATGCCTTTGGCGTTGCGCTGGTTGGAAAACAGCCGATGCTTGTCGAGCTTGGGATACTGCTGGATATATTCGTGGCGGTCTTTGTGATGGGCATTGCGATTTTCCACATCAATCGCGAATTCGACCACATCGATACGGACCAACTGTCGAGGTTGAGAAGCTGAGGTTATGATTCTTGCACTTTTATTGATTCCGGTCATAGCCGCGGTTTTGTCGCTTATAGTGCGAAACGACATATTACGCCGGCTCATCCTCATTGTTACAGCCGCGAGTCATACCGCGATAACCATCACGGCGTGGGCTATAGAACCACAAGCGTTATGGAACGGCTGGCTCATGCTGGATAAGCCGGGGATTTTGTTTTTGACGATTACCAGCGTGCTTTTCTTAGCTTGTTCATTTTACGCATTCGGGTACCTCGCGGGTGAAGCTAAGAGTAAAAGGCAGGTTTTTGAGGAAGAGACGTTTTTTACAAATGCCCCGGAAGCGATTTTTTGCGCCTGCATCGAAGGATTTCTGGGGACGATGACGCTGGTAACGGTGAGCCAGCATTTTGGTTTGCTGTGGGTTGCAATGGAGGCGACGACCCTGGCAAGCGCGCCGTTGATATATTTTCATCGCCATCATCGTTCTCTCGAGGCCACATGGAAATATCTGCTGATATGCTCGGTCGGTATCGCTCTTGCGTTGCTTGGTAATTTCTTTATGGTAATTGCCGCCGCCAAACCTGGGTCCGAAGGGGCAGCTATTGTCTTAAATGCCCTCATCGAACAGGGGCACGACCTGAATATCCAGTGGTTAAAGGCCGCGTTTTTATTTTTCCTTGTCGGCTACGGGACCAAAATGGGGTTAGCCCCGCTGCATACCTGGCTTCCCGATGCGCATAGCGAGGCGCCTTCGGTGATTTCAGCGTTGTTGTCGGGTGCTCTTTTGAATTGTGCTTTCCTGGGGATATTGCGATGCTACCAGGTTTGTTCCGCGGCGGGGGAGGCGCAATTCTGTCGGGGGTTGCTCGTATTGTTCGGCTTAATATCAATCGGCTGGGCAGCGATTTTCATATTGGGTCAGGCCGACTACAAAAGGATGCTCGCCTATTCGAGCGTCGAGCACGTGGGGATTCTGGCTCTTGGTGTTGGTATTGGCGCAGGCGCAACTTTTGGCGCTATGCTTCACGCGGTCAATCATTCAATTGCCAAGGCGATGCTGTTTATGACCGCGGGCAATATCATCGCTATTTACAAAACCAAGGTGACTAAGGATGTTCGCGGTGTTTTGTCAGTTGCGCCAATTACGGGCGTTTTGTGGATAGCAGGATTCCTGGCAATTTCGGGCATACCGCCTTTTGGGATTTTTGTCAGCGAGTTTGCGATTGTCAAATCGATGATTGAACAGGGCAGAATCGGCATCGCGGTCGCTTTTTTAGGCATACTGGCGGTGGTTTTTGTGGGGATGTCGGCGGCGTTTTTGAATATGGCGCAAGGGCCGAAGAATAATGATTTGCAAGCCAAAGACAGACCCGCCATGGCGTTTACTATTTTGCCGCCCATAGCGTTAGGATCGATGGCGCTTATGCTCGGATTGTATATTCCGCCTGTTGTTGAAAATCTGCTTCACAGTGTCGCTTCGGCTATAGGAGGATATTGATGTCTGCTTCAAACGCAATTTCACTCTATAACTGCCAGGCGGTCGATGCCGGGAAGATTCCCGTTGTCGGGATAAACGGCTTCAGAAATTTTGCCATCGAGGCGGTGAAGTCAGGTAAAAGAATCGCGTCGTTTTTTGCTGTCCCGTCGAGTTCTTATCAGGTTCGTCTTTTTGCTGTTATTGCCGATGATAATGTCGGCAATCT
Source organism: Phycisphaerae bacterium (assembly GCA_041308485.1). GTDB lineage: Bacteria > Planctomycetota > Phycisphaerae > Sedimentisphaerales > Anaerobacaceae > Fen-1362. The sequence continues at coordinate 7,073 of JBFZBL010000093.1, forward strand.
TTTGGCGCTATCATCGGATGTGTCGGATAAGTATCCTTCGCTGACGCCCGATTGTCCGCAGGCCCATTTGTTCGAGCGTGAAATAGCCGAACAATGGAATGTGATACCGCAGGGACATCCATGGCTCAAGCCCGTTCGTTTTCATCAATCGTATATGGCAAACAAGGGCACTAAAAAGGAAGAGCCGATTCTTCCTTCAGTTATGGATTTTTTCAAAGTCGAGGGCGAGGAGATTCACGAAGTTGCCGTTGGCCCTGTCCACGCTGGGATTATCGAGCCGGGACATTTTCGCTTTCAGTGTTTTGGCGAGAACGTTTTGAATCTCGAAATATCGCTGGGCTATCAGCATCGCGGCGTTGAACGTGCCCTGGTTGGCGGCCCGGACAAAAGAACGCTTCATTATATGGAGACCCTCGCGGGCGATACCACCATTGGTCACACAACGGCTTACTGCCAGCTTATGGAGTCGTTGTCGGGGAGCAATGTGTCGCCGAGGGCACAATCGCTTCGTGGTATAGCTCTTGAGCTGGAACGGCTTGCCAATCATACCGGTGACCTCGGTGCCCTTGCCGGGGACATTGGTTATCTGCCGACGTCGTCCTTTTGTGGCAGGATACGTGGTGATTTTCTTAATATGACAGCCCTGATTTGCGGCAGCAGATTCGGCAGGGGGCTGGTCACTCCCGGCGGCGTCGGATTCGATATAAACAAACAACATTCTGATGCGCTGGCGGGAAAACTTGCGAGTGCTCTCAAGGATGTCAACGTTGCCGCTGATTTGCTGTGGAATACGTCATCAGTTCTCGCTCGTTTTGAAGAGACGGGCGTCGTTCAGCCGGAAATATGCAAAGAGCTTGGCTTGGTTGGTGTTCCCGCAAGGGCCTCCGGTGTTGAGATTGATTGCAGGTTTAATTTCCCGACGGGTATTTATTGTTTTGCCCAGATACCCATTTCAAGCTGGCATTCCAGCGATGTCTTCGCGCGGGCGTATGTGCGATGGCTTGAAATACAAAGGTCAATCGATTTCATAAATGACCAGCTTAATATGCTGCCGGAAGGGCAAATCAAAACGAGCATAAAGCCGGCTTTGCCCGGCAAATTCTGCGTAAGTTTGGTCGAGGGTTGGCGAGGCGAGATATGCCACGTCGGCCTGACCGGCCCGGATGGCCGTTTATCTCACTATAAAATCGTTGACCCGTCTTTTCATAACTGGACGGGATTGGCGATGGCGTTGAGGAATCAGCAGATATCGGATTTTCCGCTTTGCAACAAAAGTTTTAATCTGTCTTATTGTGGCCATGATTTATAAGGTGACAAAGTGATAAAAGCATTGCTCGCAAGGTTGCAGCAGAAACACAGGACAGTTTCGTTTCCGAAAGGCACACCCGTGCTTCCGGAACGATTCCGGGGCAGGCCTGTTGTCGATTCCGCCAAATGTGCCGTCGGCTGCAAACTTTGCGTCGATAGTTGTCCCACGGGTGCAATTAAAAAAGAAAATAACACTTTGAGTATCGACCTTGGCAAATGCCTATTTTGTGCTCAATGCGAAAGCAGTTGCTCCTGCGGCGCAATAAAATTAGGCGGGGAATATCGTCTTGCCGCAAGATCGCAGGACGGTTTGATTCTTCGAGGAGAGGAGATGAAACTGGCCGAAGCTCTCGATAAGAGAACGAAAAAGTTATTCGGCAGGTCTTTGAAATTGAGGCAGGTTTCCGCTGGCGGCTGCAACGCCTGTGAGACCGATACGAATGTATTGAGCACTGTCGTTTATGACCTCGGCAGGTTCGGTATTCAGTTCGTCGCTTCACCACGACACGCCGATGGTTTGCTTATCACGGGGCCGGTTACGGAGAATATGAAACTTGCCTTGGAAAAAACATACGATGCCGTGCCAGATCCCAAGATAACTATTGCGGTCGGTGCCTGTGCCATATCGGGCGGCCCTTATGTGGATTTACCGCAGGTTAATAACGGCGCGGACAAAATAGTGCCGGTGGATTTATATATTCCCGGCTGCCCGCCCCATCCGCTGACAATTCTTGACGGGTTGCTAAGATTACTTGGAAAAATAAAATAAGTATTTTTGTGAAACTTTCGGCGTAAAAAAAGGATGGCAAGGATGCCATCCTTTTATTTTATTAAGTGGTATTTTGTATTACTTAGACTACGTTGACTTTTCGGCCTGCGAACTGGACCTTGCCGTCGCTTACAGCGAAAAGCGTAAAATCCCTGCCCATCTGGACGTTTTTGCCTGCGAAAAATTTGGTCCCGCATTGCCGGATGATAATACTGCCCGCCTTGGCGATTTCACCGGCATACAGCTTAACGCTTCTGTATTTCGGATTGCTGTCTCTGCCGTTTCTTGTTGACCCTTGTCCCTTTTTATGTGCCATAAATCTTACCTCGTTTAAACACCCGCCACTTTAGGCGAGGTCTCGCCCGCCGTATAACGGCGAGGCGGACAGATTATACTGATTTATAATTTTACTTTAACCGAAACTAAACACGCTAATATACGGTACTTATGGTGTTTTGTCCAGCGGTTTTTTGAATTTAAAATAGAAAATAATAAGTAGCAGATGACTACCGTTCAGCTTCGATAATGGCCTGCATTTGCGCCAGCGGAATCAATCCTTCGGTTGCCAGCTTGATTTTGCCGTCCGGAGCGATGAAGAAACTGGACGGCAGGACCCTTATAAGTTTGTATGGCGATGGCATAGTCATCTGGTTGGTGGCGGTGACCGGGTAGTTTATAACCGGGTTTGACTTTATGAAGTAATCGACCGCTTCGGGAGTGTTCCTCGGGTCGATATACGATATGCCCAGTATCACGAGTTTGTCTTCGCCGATTTGCTTTCTCAGCTTGATAATAGACGGTATTTCCGAGATGCAAGGCGGACACCATGTCGCCCAGAAGACAAGCATTACATTTTTACCCTTGTAAGCACTTAGGGTATGCTTTTGGCCTTTGATATCAGTAACTGTGAAATCAGGCGATTCTTTTCCGTACCACCTGGTGTAAGCGGTGTCCCAGGTGGTCGCGAGTCTTATTATTTCGTTGAGGGTGGGTTTCGGCGAAGCAGTCGCCGGGGAAACGGGAGGTTTCGCAGTTGTATTCGATTCTGCCGGCTGCTGTTGTGCGGCCTGATTCGAATCGTTTGGCTGGGCCTGCTGGGGCTGTTTTTTACAGCCCGCCGTTATACCGATAGTTAATACGGCCGCACCAAAACAAATCGCAAGTATTGTTCTTCTGTAAGTCATATTGTAATTATACGCAACAAAACACGAATTTACAGTGAAAAATTTATCATCGTTTTTGCCACGAAAAAGCAAAAAAAGTGTCGAAAAAAGTCCCGATTTTTCGAAAAAGAGACCGGTTTTTTTCCTTTTAATGCGGTTTTTGTCATTTCACCACGAAGGCGAGAAGGTGATAACCTTATTAATAACAAATGCTTACATTGTTTTAGCCACAGATTTCACAGATTACACTGTTTTTTTTAGACACTGTATTCGCTCGGCTTGCCCGCCAAAAAGCACGGCGGGTAAACATTCAGCGGCAAGGCCATTTTTCGAAACAAGCTTCTGCAAAAGGCCATTGCCTTGTTCGCGACCCGTCCTTCGCTTTTGCTTCGGAGGGTAAAAGTCCTTAGGACTTCATCACTAAGCCGAACAAATAACGCAGATTAACCCTCCTTCGCACGAGGCTACGGAGGGCAAGCACGAATTTAAGTCGTCGGTCGATATTCACTTTTCAGAGTTCTTGGATCCCCTATACTGGGCCACGTTAGCAGCTCTCGGGGACAGGGGG
>JBFZBL010000094.1:0-4350 GCA_041308485.1 Phycisphaerae bacterium
GCGGTTATCTATGAAGTGTTTCACGTAATCAACAGGTATGGCAAACCCCAACCCTCCAAAAAAGATGTAGCCCATATTCGTAACCCCGATGACCTCGCCAGACAGGTTGAACAACGGCCCGCCGGAATTGCCGGGGTTAATCGCGGCATCGGTCTGCAAATAAATCAGCCCCTCGAACGCCCTATTGGTCGTGCTTATAACGCCATTGGTCACAGTCCGCTCAAGACCAAGCGGATTACCAATCGCGAACACCTGCTCGCCCGCCCTTATTTCGCCTACATCGCCCAGATAAACGAACTTCACCAGCGTATCACCCAAATCCTCGACCTTCAAAAGTGCAAGGTCAATAAATGGATTTATTGCCTCAATCTGCACACTTTTGAAAACCTTCTTGTTGAAGCCGTCTTTTGCCTTTTTATATACCGTTACCTCAATCTTTGTTTCCTTCTCGACTACGTGATAATTGGTTATAAGATACCCCTGCTCATTTATGAAAAAACCTGACCCGGTTCCCCCCGGGCTGGTCACCTTGACTACCGCCTCGCCAACTTCGGCAACACACTGCTCCATGGTCTTTTTGGGTAATTTTCCTATGCGATACAGCCGACCTTCCGCCGGCTCCGCTTTTATCTCATTCGCCTCCGCCGCCGGCCCCATCGACAAAGTATTCGCTTCTGCCTCCTTGTCATAGTGATATTCGAGAACGTCCTCTTTAGGCACCGCTATAACCGTAACACCAATATCCACATAAATCTGCTCGTGCCTTTCCGCTACGATATCTCCCACGAGCTTCTGCCCGCCCTTTAATACTACGATGTCGGCTTTCGCAAATCCTGCAAACAAACCAGCAAAAACAACAGCTAATACGATTGTCCTGTAATATCTCATAAATTACCCGCCAATCAACGATAAATCCTGCCCCTGTTTTACGCCATAACCCCCTCTTTTTCAAGCACAAACCCTCATTATAGCGATTTCTGTTGCAAATTTCTGTCCATTGGCTGACAATAATAAATCGTAAATCAAAAATCATAAATCGAAAATTATAAATGGTTTTCACGCTTCACAGATATATATTTCGCGAGGTCATAAAGGTATTTATCCTCGCAACCGTGGCTCTGACGCTGATGATGAGTCTTGGCAGTATTCTGCGCCCGGTCCAAGAATTCGGCGTCGGCCCGGGGCAGGTCGTCCGCCTTATGGTCTATTTCCTTCCTGTTACACTCACCTTTGTTTTGCCTATGGCGGCGCTTTTCGCTACCACGCTTGTCTATGGCCGGCTCGCCAACGACAACGAACTCGACGCCTGCAGGGCAAGCGGAATCTCCATTCTCACGCTCGTTTACCCTGGTTTCATTCTCGCCGTGATTGTCGCCACCGCAAATCTGCTGCTGAGCTTTTATGTCATGCCCGCCTTTATACACCGGGCGGAAAAATCCCTCAAAAACGACGCCAGACAAATCCTTTTCAGAAATATCCAGCGAAAGGGATACTATTTACTCCCCCCCGACGGCCGATACAGAATTTATGCAGACAACGCGGATATGCGTAACAACATTCTCTCCGGTGTAGTCGCAGTCGAAATAGGCAGCGACAGCTCAATCAAAAGAATCGTTACCGCCGAAACAGCAAAAGTCGTCTTTGACCCTCATCAAAATATTAACGAGGTCCGTATTAACGCCTACAACACCTGCCAGATGGGCCCGAGTGAAGACGCCGGATTTTTCGCGGAGCATTTGTCAATTGTCACCGAATTCGGCGCTCTGCTCGGCGACAATATCCAGTTCAAAAAAATCAACGAAATGAAGCAAATCCGTCAAAATCCCATGCTCTTCGACCCGGTTGCGCGGCTCGCCCGCCGTGTTTATGCCCAGTTTACCGCAGAGCTTCTTGCTCAGGATATTAACACGGCCTTCGCGTCGCCTGAGAAAAAACAGTTCAAGCTTTTCAATGATAAACAGGTTGTCGAATTTTCCGCTAAAAGCTGCACAGTGAAGGATGAAAGCCGCCTTATTCTCGCAGACGACGTGGTAATCCGCGAATGGCCCGTCAGCGGAGATGCCCCGCCGCGTACCCTGCGATGCCAGAAGGCCTTTCTTAATATCGAAGGCGAAGATATAGCCCCCACGCTTACTCTCGATATTCAAAACGCCAAATGGCTCTCAGTCGACCCGCAGGCACAGGAAAATATCCTCGCAAGACAAATCATCCGGGGACTTACTATGCCCGCATCCGTTACGGATTACTTCAAAACCTCCGACATCCTTGCTGAAATAAGCCCCAAAGCCATAACTGCCGCTCTGTATGCGGGGCCGGACAGGCAATTGCTCACTTTACAGAACCAGCTTCAGAAAAAAATCGCAAGAACACTTATTTATATAGGCGCAGAAATTAACTCACGCCTCGTCTTCGGCATCGGGTGCATAACACTTATTATGATTGGTATCGGCCTCGGAATCGTCCTCAAAGGGGGACATCTGCTTACCGCCTTTGCCGCAAGCGCCGCCCCGGCTTTAGTCCTGATTTCCTGCATTATGATGGGGAAAAACGTCGCCCAAAACCCATCTACGGCGATGTCTTTAGGTATCCCCATAATGTGGGCAGGTCTTATTATTCTTTCACTGCTCGGTCTGGAATTGTATCGGCGACTTCTGCGTCATTAAATTTTTGGCAATTGAAATGAAGATATTAGACAAATATGTCGCGAAGAATTTTCTCATCGGCTACGCCATTGCTTTCGGCGTCCTCATCGGCATGCGAATAACCATCGACCTGTTTGCCAATATCGATGAATTCACCGAACACGCTGACCTCAGCGCAATATCCGTTATTGCGAATATCTTCACTTATTACACCCTGCAAAGCACTTTATATTTCCGTGACTTCGCAGGAATGATTACCGTCGTGGCCGCGGCGTTTTCACTCGGCAAAATGGTGCGGTACAACGAACTGATAGCCATGATGGCCTCAGGAGTCAGCCTGAAAAGGGTCATCACGCCTATTCTCATCCTGTCCATTGTTTTTTCCGGCGTTCTCATAATAGACCAGGAATTGATTATTCCCACTCTCAGTTCAAAACTCGTCCGAGGCAAAGACGCCATCCCCGGAAAAGAATCTTACGACATCTGGTTCATAACAGATGCGAGCGGCTCCCTCATATCGGCTAAAAATTTTGATGTGAAATCCGCAACCTTTGACGACCTCATCGTGGTTACCCGCTCCAAAAAGCCCGACACCCTGTTATGGGATCCCACCGGCTTTATCGAGGCACAAAAGGCAATATACAATCCCAAAAGCAAAACATGGCTGCTCAGCGACGGTTTTTTCACCCCTATCTCCAAACCCGCCTCGCAAAAGTCGGGCAGACAAAATTCCACCTCCTCGAGAGTCTCTATCTCAACCTACAAAACGGACCTGACCCCGGATGATATTCCCGTCCGGAGAAAAGCCGAGCACAAAACCCTTCTCAGTTCGAGACAGCTGTCTCAACTCGCCTCACAGGGCACACAGCTCAAAGACCTCGCGAACCTCTACAGCCAGAAACATTTCAGAATCACCGACCCCATTATGAACCTCGTTATGCTTCTTGTCTGTCTGCCAGTCCTCGTTTGCCGTGACCCCAAATCAATGAAATCCGCCATCGCCATCAGCTTCGCCATCACTGCCGCTTCACTCGTCGTCGGCTTTGGATGCAGAATTTTAGCCACTGAAGACATCTTCGGAAGAATCATCCCCGACCTCTGGGCATGGATACCAGTCCTTATCTTCGCGCCAATCGCCGTTTATGAGATTGACTCAATGAAAACCTGATCGGCTAAAACTCAAATTTCAGCCCCGTCCCAAGCACACCAATATCCTCCCATTCACTCCCCGAACGGCTCGACTGCCATATATAGTAAATGTCGGCGTCGATACCTTTTCGCAGCGGCATTATCACCCCAAAGTAAATCCGGTTCTTGTCAATATTGTCGTCGTCGAGCGTAATGAACACTTCATCAGCAGTATATGGCTTGAGCTTCAGAGGTGTAACCTCAACCGGCAGTTTCAGCACAAACTTGTTACTGTATCGCCAAACGTCCTTCTCGTCCTCAAAATCCCTGTACTCAATCCTGTTCCTGCTGCTGACCGGACAGTCAAACAAACTGCCTTTAAATATCACGTCCAGAAGGGGCCGATTCTCACGACGCCACACATTCTCATCATCCTTCTCATATACGAGCCGAAATCCCCCGGCAACGTCCAGCCACTTTGCAAACCCGCTGTACGTGAATATCAAATCCGAATGCTCATAATAAAAATTGCCGCCGTCGTCGCCCAGCCGAAAGTCCTGCCGAAACGCCGCTTTCCAGT